>NZ_QTPY01000023.1:0-98628 GCF_003857765.1 Burkholderia sp. Bp9016 | reverse complement strand
CCCTCAATTATTACTGGTATTCTAATTTTCACCCCCCCACAAAAAACCCCCCAACCCCCCCCCCCCCCCCCGCGCCCCGCCCCCCCCCGCCCCCCCCCCCGCCTGAATCCACGGAGACATGATGAAACTCATCGAAGAACTGTTCGACCTGCGCGGCAAGGTGGCCGCGATCACCGGCGGCGCGCGCGGCATCGGCGCCGAAACGGCCCGCACGCTGGTCGCGGCCGGCGCGAGCGTCGCGATTCTCGACGTGCTGTCGCAACCGGCGGAAGCGCTCGTCGAGGAGATTCGCGCACAGGGCGGCCACGCGGCGTTCTGGTCGCTCGACGTCACGCACGAGGCCGACGTGTCGCGCGTGTTCGGCGAGATCGTCGCGCGCTTCGGACGCCTCGACGTGCTCGTGAACAACGCGGGAATCGAAGGGCACAACGTGCCGACGCACGAGCTCACGCTCGCGCAATGGCAGCGCGTGCAGGACGTGAACGTCAACGGCGTGTTCCTGTGCACGCGTGCGGCGATTCCGCACATCGAAGCGGCCGGTGGCGGCTCGATCGTGAACCTGTCGTCGATGTACGGAATCGTCGGCGGCCCCGACGTGCCCGCATATCACGCATCGAAAGCGGCAGTGCGCATGATGGCGAAGGTCGACGCGATGCTGTATGCGGCGAAGAACATCCGCGCGAACTCGGTGCATCCCGGCTACATCCGCACGCCGATGCTCGAGGATGCGTTCCGCCAGATGGGCCAGGATCCCGACCGCGCATTCGAGTACATGCAGACCCACGTGCCGATGGCGAAGATCGGCAGCCCGCGCGACATCGCGGCAGGCATCCTGTATCTCGTGTCGCCGGCAGGCCGCTACGTGACGGGTGCGGAGCTGGTGATCGACGGCGGGTATACCGCGCGCTGACACGCCGCGGCCGTTGCAACGAAACAGGAGACAGGCAGTTGAAAGTGCTCGTGGCAGTGAAGCGCGTGGTCGATGCGAACGTGAAGGTCGGCGTGAAATCCGACCGCACGGGCGTCGACATCGCGAACGTGAAGATGTCGATGAACCCGTTCGATGAAATCGCGGTGGAAGAGGCCGTGCGGCTGAAGGAGGCCGGTGTCGTGACGGAGGTGGTGGCCGTGTCGGTCGGTGTCGCGCAGGCACAGGAAACGCTGCGCACAGCGCTGGCGATCGGCGCGGATCGCGCGATCCTCGTCGAATCGACCGACAGCGTCGAGCCGCTGGCGGTCGCGAAGATCCTGAAGGCGCTGGTCGACAAGGAACAGCCGCAACTGGTGATCCTCGGCAAGCAGGCGATCGACGACGATTCGAACCAGACGGGCCAGATGCTGGCGGCGCTCGCAGGCTTGCCGCAGGCGACGTTCGCGTCGAAGGTCACGATTGCAGATGGCAAGGCCACGGTTGCACGCGAAGTCGACGGCGGTGCTGAAACGCTGTCGCTTCAACTGCCCGCAGTCGTGACGACCGATCTGCGCCTGAACGAGCCGCGCTACGTGACGCTGCCGAACATCATGAAGGCGAAGAAGAAGCCGCTGGAAACGGTGAAGCCGGAAGAGCTGGGCGTGGACGTCGCGCCGCGTCTGAAGACGCTGAAGGTGGTCGAGCCGCCGAAGCGTGCAGCCGGCGTGAAGGTGCCGGACGTGAAGACGCTGGTCGAGAAGCTGAAGACCGAAGCCAAGGTGCTGTAAGAGGGAGCGCAAGGACATGACGATTCTGGTAATTGCCGAGCACGACGCAGCATCGGCGGGCGGCGCTTCGCCGATCAAGGCCGCGACGTTGAACACGGTGGCGGCGGCGGCCGACGTCGGCAAATTCGTCGGCGGGGACATTCACGTGCTGGTGGCCGGCCACGACGCGAAGGCGGCAGCCGATGCGGCAGCGAAGATCTTGGGTGTCGGCAAGGTGCTGCTGGCCGATGCGCCGCAACTCGCAGACGGTCTTGCCGAGAACGTCGAAGCGACCGTGCTGACCATCGCGGCAAACTACTCGCACATCGTCGTGCCGGCCACGGCCTATGGCAAGAACATCGCACCGCGTATCGCTGCGAAGCTGGATGTCGCGCAGATCTCCGAGATCACGGCGGTCGTGTCGGCCGACACGTTCGAGCGCCCGATCTACGCGGGCAACGCGATCGCGACGGTGCAGTCGAGCGACCCGATCAAGGTCATCACCGTACGTGCAACGGGTTTCGATCCGGTGGCGGCAGACGGCGGCAGCGCCACCGTCGAGAAGATCGAAGCGGCCGCCGATGCGCGCGTATCGCAGTTCATCGGCCGGGAAGTGACGAAGCTGGACCGTCCGGAGCTGACGTCGGCGAGCATCATCGTGTCGGGCGGCCGCGGCTTGGGCAGCGGTGAAAACTACACGAAGGTGCTGGCGCCGCTGGCGGACAAGCTTCAGGCGGCACTCGGCGCGTCGCGCGCCGCGGTCGACGCCGGCTACGTGCCGAACGACTATCAAGTGGGCCAGACCGGCAAGATCGTCGCGCCGCAGCTTTATATCGCGGTCGGTATTTCAGGCGCGATCCAGCACCTGGCCGGGATGAAGGATTCGAAGGTGATCGTTGCGATCAACAAGGATCCGGACGCGCCGATCTTCAGCGTGGCCGATTACGGCGTCGTCGGCGACCTGTTCACGCTCGTGCCCGAAGCGGCCGCGGTGCTGTGACGATGCCGCTGTTCGACTTCAACGGGATGCGTCCGCGCGTCGATCCGTCCGCGTACGTTCATCCGAGCGCGGTCGTGATCGGCGACGTGACGATCGGCGCGGGCTGCTACATCGGCCCGCATGCGAGCCTGCGCGGCGATTTCGGCGCGATCGTCGTCGAGGCGGGCGGCAACGTGCAGGACGGCTGCGTGCTGCACGTCGGCATCGGCGAGACGTGCCGGCTCGGCGTGAACAGCCACATCGGCCACGGCGCGATCGTGCATGGCGCGACGCTCGAACCGGACACGATGATCGGGATGAACGCGGTCGTGATGGATGGCGCGACGATTGGGGCCACGACGATCGTCGCTGCATGCGCATTCGTGAAGGCCGGCTACGACGTGCCGGCAGGGGTGCTGCTCGCGGGTGTGCCGGGGCGCGTGGTGCGACGGCTGAGCGACGCGGAGATCGCCGCGAAGGCGAACGGTACGCGGGTGTATCAGCAGTTGGCGGTGGATTGCCTGAAGACGCTCAGGCAGATCGACGAAGCGTAAGCGCAGGCATGTCGTCACTTGCCGGCGACAAAGCCTTCGTTCGTCGGTGTGAAGACGGAAAAGCCGCATTCGACGAGCGCCGAGCGAAGCCGGGCCGAAAGTGCAACGCCATGGACATCGAGCGCCGTGTATCCGTGCTGCAGAGCAAGGTTGCCGTGGTGGTCCTCGATCGCATCGAGTATCGAATCGCACCAGCTTTCCGGGTCGTCGCCGTGGCGATCGAACCTCGTGACACCGCCTTCGGCGCCGGACGTGCATGCAATGCGCGATTCGCGCCAGATCCGCTCGACGACCACATCGTTCGCGTCGCTCGTCACGACCCACGTGTGCCGGGCGCCGGCGGCGACTTCGCGAATCCGCTCGCCGCATTCCGGATCGACGATCAGCGCGATCGTGTGCGGTTCAGTCATCGGTTCTCTCGGGGTTTATGCCAATGGCGATTCGGTGTCGCCCACGCAGGCCGCTGGATCCGTGTGCGATCGATTGCCTGATGCGGCATCGTTGTCATAAGATCGGCTTCAGACCAGCCTACCGCCTCCGGCGCCGAATGAAAACGAATATACGCCTGCGCATCGCCATCATCACGTCGGCTTTCGCCGTCTATCACATATTCATGCATGTCCAGTGGGTCGTCAGCGGCTGCATCGTATTCCTCGGCCGTCAGCGTTGCAGCTTCGAGAACAGCGCGAATTTCGAAGGGATGATGGACTTCGACTTGATGCTGACCTGCGCGTGGGTCGCGGGTGCGGTGATGGGATGGCTCACCGTCGCGCGTTCGCCGAAGAAAACCGGATAACGGCACGCCTATTGCGTACGCACCGGCACCGGCCTGTCATGCACGATCGCGAGCGATAGCGCCACGAGACCGCACGCCGCGATCAGCATCAGCAGTACCCCCTTGCCCGCGTGCACCATCACCCATCCGCCGAGCGACGGGAAGCCGAATGCGCCGATGAAATACGCCGCGACGAACCACGTCAGCACGCCGTGCCGTTGCGCGTCCGCGCAATCGTTGACCGCCTGCGCCTGGATGACCGGATACGCGAGACCGTAGCCGGCGCCGAGCAGCACGGCCGCGGCCGACTGGAACGACGCATGCGCGGACGCGCCGAACATCGCGAGCGTGCCGAGCAGCATCATCGCGAGCAAGCTCTTGATGGCGGTTTCCGGGCGCGCCATTCTGACCCAGCGGCCGAGCAGCCAGCGCGCGATCACCACCGTCGTCGTGTACAGGCTGAAGAACGTGCCGGGGTGCGCTTGCGTGCCTTGCACGAACGACATCTGAAACGTCATCAGCCCGGAGAACACGCAGGTGCCGAGCGCGATCATCGCGATCGGCGCGGCCGCGCGCGTGCGCGAGATGGCGCCGATATCGCGCACCCATCGGCCGCCGGCCGCGGATGCGGGCGGGCACGGACACATGCGGCCGAAGATCTCCAGCATCAACGACGCGAGCGCGCACAGCGCGCCGAGCGCGTATAGCGTGTCGGCGATCGACCAGTGGAGCAGGCGCATTGCATATGCCGCGAACGCCGGCGCCGCGCCGATCCCCGTCATCTGGAAGGTCGCCGCCCGAAAGAACCAGATGCCGCGATCGGCGCCGCTGGTCCGTTCGGCCAGTGACATCGGCGCGGCCAGATGAAACGCGCCCCAGCCGAACCCCACCAGGAAGCCGGATGGCAGATCGGCGAACGGCGGGTGACCGACGAGCGCGAAGCCGGCGATGCCGGCGCCGATGCACAGCGACGACAGCGCGGCGATCCGCGCGGCGCCGACCTGCCGCGAGAACCAGCCGACCACCGCCAGGCCGGCAAAGGTGCCGACCGTGGCGGCGGCCAGCGCGGCGCCGGTATCGAGATCGCTGCCGCCGATCGCGCGAAATCGCGTCGACAACAGGAAGGTTGCACCGTACCCGCCCGCGGTAAGCAGGGTGCCGACGAGGAACAGCAACGCACCGTGAACGCGCATGGCGGGCATCCGGGCAGCAGTGACGGTCGGAGAATCGGCGATTGCCAGACAGTATGAACCAGGACCGGTGCGGGATTCCCGCATTTACGCGGCACGGCGGGGCCGTCGGCATTCGTCGGATCACGGTTGCTTCAGGCAACGCATCCAGCGCATGCTGCGCGTGTCGCGGCGCGATGCCGGTGGCCTGGTTTCGCGGCTCGTGCCGCCTTGCTTTCCCCGCGCGGTGCACTAGATTCGAAGCGTGATATGTATCGCCGACCGCGCGAGGTGACGCCATGACGCCGTGGGAGATTCAGGGAACCGAGCTGATGAACTGCAATTGCTCGTACGGTTGCCCGTGCCAGTTCAATGCGCTGCCGACGAACGGCCATTGCCAGGCGATGGGTGCGATTTCGATCGACAGCGGCCACTATGGCGACGTGGTGCTCGACGGCGTCAGGATCGCGGTGGTGTTCAAGTGGCCGGGCGCGGTGCACGAGGGCCACGGCAAGTGTCAGCCGATCGTCGACGAGCGCGTCGATCCGGCGCAGTGCGACGCCGTGCTGAAGATCATGACCGGTCAGGATACCGATCCGTTCGCGACGATGTTCTCGGTGTTCGCGTCGACGCTCGAGCAGGCATTCGACCCGATCTTCGCGAAGATCGATTTCGACGTCGATGTCGATGCGAGGCGCGGCCGGATTCACGTGGACGGCGTGCTCGATGTCGTCGGCGAACCGATTGTCAATCCGGTGACGGGCGCCGAACACCGCGTGCGGATCGACCTGCCCGACGGTTTCGAGTACGAGCTGGCCGAGATCGGCTCGGGCACCGGCCACTCGCACGGTCACATCGAACTGGACTTCGAGCGGACCTATGCGCAGTTCGCACGGCTGCACCTGAACAATCACGGGGTGGTCCGGCATCGCGCGACGGCATGAACCCCGTCGGCGATTTTCTCGCGCGTGAGCGCGTCGTCACGCTGCTCGGCATGGCCGCGCTCGTCGGCGCGTGCTGGGCCTACCTGTGGACGGGCGCCGGGACCGGCATGTCGGCGCTGGACATGACGACGCTCGCGCTGTTCCCGCATCGGCTGGCCGACGACATGGGCGCCATGGATCCGTCGCTGCCGACCGTGATCCTGATGTGGTGGGTGATGATGATCGCGATGATGACGCCCGGTGCGGCGCCGCTCGTGCTGCTGTACCGGCGCGTGCTGCGGCATCACGGCGCGCAGGGCACGGGTTCGGCGCTCACGTCGGCGTTTCTGCTGGCCGGCTACCTGGTCGCCTGGCTCGCGTTTTCGGTCGGCGCGGCCGTGCTTCAGATGCTGCTGCAGCCCGCCGGCCTGATCTCGGGGATGATGCTGTGGTCGAAGAGCGCCGCGCTGTCCGCGTTCGTCCTCGCGTTGGCTGGCATCTATCAGTTCTCGCCGCTGAAACAGGCATGCCTGCGGCAATGCCGGTCGCCGGTGCGCTTTCTTACCACGTACTGGCGCCCCGGCGTGTCCGGCAGTTTCCTGCTCGGCGTACGCCACGGCGCATATTGCGTCGGGTGTTGCTGGCTGTTGATGGCGCTGTTGTTCGTCGGCGGCGTGATGAACGTCGTGTGGATCATCGCGTTGTCGCTGTTCGTGCTTGCGGAAAAGGTGCTGCCGGGCGGCGAGCGTATCGGCCGCGCGCTGGGTGTCGTGCTGATGGCGTGGGCCGTCGCGACGCTGCTCGTGTAGCGGGGACGTTCATGCTGCGACGCAGGTGCAGGTGCTGGCTCCGGTAGACACGAAGGCATCCGCGGTGCGTCCTGGAGATTGTCGATGAAGATCCGATGCGTTGCTGCCGCCGCCGTCGGTGCACTGACGGCTGTTGCGATGCCGGCTTGCGCGGCCGGCGGCATGTCGGACATGAACATGGGCGACACGAAGCTGTCGGCGCCGGATACCGCACTGACCGATGCCGAAGTGAAGCGTATCGATGCCGCGCACGGGATGGTGACGCTGAAGCACGGCGCGCTCCGGAACGTCGGGATGGCGCCGATGACGATGACGTTCAAGGCCGGCGATCCGGCCATGATCGAGTCGCTTCGCGTGGGCGACAAGGTCAGGGTTCGGGTCGAGCGCGTGAACGGCACGCTGACGATCGTGCGGCTCGTGAAGCGGCAGTGACGCTCGAATCCCGCAGCGGTTTCCGGCGGCGATCGTCGCCGCGACGGTGTGCTATGCCGGTGCCGCGATCTACGGCCGGTCGTTCAACGGACTGTCGCCGGCCGCGCCGGCCGTCGGCTCGCTCGTGGTCGGCAGCGACGCCGCTGGTGCCCGCCAGCATCGCGGTCGACCGACCACGGACGCTCGAGCCGTCGTGGCAGCCGCTCGCCGTCCTGTCGACCGCGTTCGCGTTCGTCGTCTCCTTCCGGCTGGTCCGGACGCTCGGCTCGGTCGGGACGACGGCGCAAGCGTATCTGCGCGTTCCGGTCGGCGTGGCGATCAGCATCGCGCTGCTCGGCGAATCGCTGTCCGCGTTGGCGTGGCTGGGGCTCGGATGTGCCGTCGCGGGCGTGGCGGCGATGACGCTGCCGTCACGCGCTCAGTGGAAACCGCGGGCGTGACGACACTTTCGCGAGCGCGAACGTTGCGCCGCCCCGATTCGTCACGTGAATGACCGTCGAGCCCGTGACGATCAACGCGACGCCATTGCGGGTGTCGTCACCGTTCCGTGCCGGTGCTACGTAACGTGCCCCCGTGTTACGTGAACGCCGGGAGCGGCGCGGGGCTCGCCGAACCGGCGGGTTTCCGATCGCATGCCGTACGTCCCGCGTGGGGACGGCCGCCGGCGGGGCCCGGTGCGCGGCGATCGCGGGATTGCATCGATGGCGACCTTGGTGGCACGGGTGATGCTTGTCGAATGCATTGATCTGAAAAACCGACGGGGGCATCCATGTATCACCATTTCACCAGAACCGGCGTTGCGCTCGCCGCGATCGCCGCGGCTTGTATGCTGGCCGCGTGCGGCGGCGGCGACATCACCGCGCCGACCGTGGCCGGCAATAACATCGGCACGAGTACGAGCGGAACTAGCGGAACCAGCGGAACTAGCGGAACCAGCGGAACTAGCGGAACCAGCGGGACCAGCGGGACCAGCGGGACCAGCGGGACCAGCGGGACCAGCGGAACGACGAGCGGCGGTTGGGGTACCAGCGGCGCGCCCGGCACGAACGGCATCGTCAGCACGGTTGGCCAGGTCGTGATGGACGCCGGCACCTCGCTCGGCGGAGTGAGTCTGCCGGGTGTCGGCAAGAGCGTGACCGCGGGCCCGGGCGCCACGATCACCGGCGTGGGCTCGATCATCCGCGACTCGGCGAACGCGGTGAGCGCGGGGATCGGCCAGATCGGCATCACGCCGGACCCGGTCGGCAAGACGGTCACCGGGCTCGGCACCGTCGTCAGCTCGACGGGCAATCCCGTCCTGGGCCTTGCCGAGACCGTGAAGGCGCTCGGCGCGGGCCCGCTGTCGCCGCTCGCCCCCATCACGACGCCGGTTGGCGGCCTGCTCGACACGGTAGCCCAGGGGCTGCAGTCCGCGGGCGCTACGGTCGGCTCGACCGTGTCGTCGGGGCCGGTGCAGCAGGCGACCCAGTTGGCCGGGTCGGCGATCACGCCTCTCGTGACGACGGCCGGCAGCCTGACCCAACAGGTCGGCACGGCGACCGGTCTCGGCCAGCCGGTCGCCGGCCTGCTTGGACAGGTCGGCGGGGCGATTACGTCGGCCGGAACCAAGGTGTCGGCCGCCTCGTCGCAGCCGGTCGTCGGCGATCTCGGGCAACTGGTTCGGGCGGTCGGCAATACTGTTACCAACGCCGGCGGCCTCGTGAATCCGAACGGCGCAAACGGCGCCGTGCCGATTTCGGGCCTGGTGACGAGCGTGGTCGGCGGGATACCGGCAACCGTGCACAACGGTCCCGGCACCGGTACGAGTGGCGGGGCAACGTCGGGCGGTACGAGCAATCCGCTCGCGCCGGTCACGTCGCTCGTCGGCGGCTTGCTCGGCGCAGCGGCCGGCAAGTGACGGATCCGCACTGATCGTCAGCGCGCCCGGCCGGCGCGAACGAATCGCCGGCCCGAACACCGCGTGCTAACCCGGTCCGTTGCCGGAATCGCAGTCGGGTTCGGAGAAATTCAATTCGACACCGTTGCCGGCCGGATCGCTGAAAAAGATCTGGAGCTGGCGCGTGAGCGGCACGTATCGGCGCGCGTACTGGACCTGCGCGTTGTCGAGGCGCCGCTCCATGTCGGCGGCGTTCGCGCAGGAAAACGCCATATGGTCGAACGTATTGACGACGTGCGCTGGCCGCACCTCGCCGGGCCGCGTTTCCGACAGGTGGAGAATCGCTTGCGCCCCCGCGTAGAGCCAGTAGCCGTCGCTCTGGAACGGTGGCCGATAGCCGGGTTCGAGGCCCACGACGTTCACGTAGAAATCGCGCAGCGTATCGAGCGTCGCCCGATCGGCGCGCAGGTTGTAATGATCGAGTCCGATGACTGACATGGCAGGTTGTCCGGTTCGTGCAAGGGGGCATTGCACAGCATCGCGTAGCGCGGGGTGTCCTGTCACCCCCGAATCCCTTTGATCGCCGCAGCCGGGCGCGCGAGCCCGCGGGCCGGCAGCGGCGTCGACATCACGATCGACGTGCGGGTTTCGCCGTACAGGTTGATGCGCTCGATCAGCTGTTCGAGGTGCGCCATGCCCGTGGCCACGAACCGCATCACGTAGGAATCCGCGCCGGTCACGTGATGGCACTCGACCACTTCGGGAATCGTCTCCAGCAGCGTCAGGAATTTCGCCTTGGCCGGCTGCGGCACCGTGATGCCGATCAGCGCGCTCACCGCGTAGCCGGCCGCGGCCGGATTGACCCGCGCCGTGTAGCCGTCGATCACCCCGATCGATTCGAGGCGCTTCACGCGTTCGGTCACCGCCGGCACCGACAGATGAACCTGACGTGCCAGCTCCGTGTAGCTGATGCGGCCGTTGGCCTGCAGCAGCGCAAGTATCTTCCAGTCCAGATCGTCCATGGCGGTGGAGTTTTTAAGGTAAAACAGCCATTTTTCCTTAAAAACCGGCTTCAGCGGCGATCGGACTTTCCCTACGATGCCGGTATCCCCCTTGCCTGACACGAGGAGTCGGCCATGCTGTTCATCAAGTCCGTCGTGATCGGCTTGTCGATCGCGGTGCCGGTCGGCCCGATCGGCATGCTGTGCATCCAGCGCAGCCTGACCCGCGGCTTTCGCGCAGGGTTCGCCACCGGCATCGGGGCCGCCTGCGCGGATGCGATCTACGGGCTGCTCGGCGCGCTGGGTGTCGCGGGCATCGCCACGGCGTTCCCGATGCTGACCGTCGCGCTGAAAATCGGCGGCGGCGCGTTCCTCGTGTGGCTGGCGTGGTCCATCGCGCGTCAGCCACCGGCCGTGGCGGCCGTGCAGCGCGACGGGCCGCGTACGACCGTGCTGCGCGACTTCCTGACGACGTTCGGCCTGACGTTGTCGAACCCGATGACGATCGTGTCGTTCATCGGGATTTTCGCGGCGCTTGGGCCGCTGTCGGCGGCTCGGGAAGGCGCGATGCGGATGTCCGTCGCGCCGATGGTCGCCGGCGTGTTCGCTGGGTCGGCGGCGTGGTGGCTGTGTCTGAGCGGTGCGACCGCCGCGTTACGCACGAAGATGTCCGGCGCGTTCATGCACGGGCTGTCGCGTGTGTCGGCCGTCGTGATCGCGGGGTTCGGCGCGATCCAGTTGATTGCGGGCGTGCGCGGCGTCGTGGGGTCGTGAAGGTCGACTGCGGTTCGCTGCGAACGCATTCGATCCATCTGAACGGCTCCGCATCGGCGTCCGTGATCGCGGGCGCCGATGCGTGGGCAGCCGGGCGTCAGAACGTGTAGCTGACCTTGCCGAACGCGGTGCGGCCGAGCGTGTTGTAGCCGTACGCGGTCATGTACTGGCGGTCGAACAGGTTCGACAGCGTCGCCGATACCGTCAGGTGCGCGTTGATCCTGTACGACGCGCGCAGGTTCACCGTCAGGTACGACGGCAGGTAGGTCGTGTTCACCGGGTCGTCGAACGTCGTGCCGCCGTAGTTCAGCGACGCGCCCGTGCTCAGCGCGTGCAGGTGCAGTTCGTCCCACGTGTGGTCGACGCTCACGCTGACCGTCTGGCGCGGCCGGCGGTTGAGCCAGCTGTCGTTGGTCTCGTCCTGCGGGTCCAGCAGGCCGATCGCGATGCTGACCGGCGTGTAGCGGCCAATCGTCCCCTTGTACGACAGGTCAATGCCGCGGATATGCGAGCGGCCGATGTTCATCGGCGAGAACGTCGCGGGGTTGTACGCGATCAGGTTGTGCACCCGCGTGTCGTAGATCGCGGCGGTGAACGTGCCGTACGACGTGTTCGCGTCGAGCGCGGCCTCGATCGAATCGCTGCGCTCCGGGCTCAGGTCCGGATTGCCGTAGCCGGGGTAGTACAGGTCGTTGAAGGCCGGCAGGCGGAACGCGTTGCCGTACGACACCCGCGCCGTGTACACCGGTGTGATCGCCCACGACAGGGCCGCGTTGCCGGTGTTTACCGACTGGCCGGCGATGATTTCATGACGGCCCGCGACGAACATCGTCACGTTGCCGAGCGTTGCCGACTGATGCAGCGAGAACGCGGAGTCGTTGCGCGTCGGTACGCCGTCCGGAATATCGATCGGCAGGAACGCCTGTTCGCGCGTGAAGTCGTAGGCGAGCTTCGTCTCGCCCGACAGCGGCAGGCCGAACAGCTGGAACCCGTGCTCCTGACGGGTCAGCGACGTCGACGAAGTGATGCGCTGCGAGTTGATCTGGTCGGTCGGGATGGTCGGGGCGCTCGCGTACAGGAACTGGCGGTCGTTCGCATAAGCGAACGACTGGTCGAATTGCGTATCGGGCGTGATGTCGAGATGGAATGCGATGCCGGTCGTCAGCTGATGATCGAGCTGGCGGTTCGCATAGCCGGCGTTGTCATAGGACAGGTCGGAGCGGTGATACAGCGCAAACGTCGAGATCGACCAGTTGTCGCGCGCGTAGCCGAGGCGCGCATCGAGGTCCTGCGCGTGATACGGATTGCGGCCGTCCTCGTGGTACGGCAACACGGGCCGCGTCGCGTCGATGCCGGCCGTGTTGTAGTCGTGCAGCCCGAGCGAATACGTGAGGCCGCCCAGTGCCGCGAGCGGGCCGGTCGACGGCACGGTGCCCGACGTGCGCAGCTGCGTGTCGAACGTCTTGTTCGAGCCACCGCCGAACGACACGGTGGTCTGGTTCGGCTGGTTGGCCGCGCGGCGCGTGAACAGTTGCACGACGCCACCCATCGCGTTCGCGCCGAACGACGCGGCGGCCGGCCCCGAAATCACTTCGACGCGCTCGAATGCCTCGGTCGGCAGGTCCGCCCACGGCGCGATGCCGGTGGTCGGCGAGCCGATCCGGATGCCGTCGATGAACACTGCGACCTGGCTGGCCGACGAGCCGCGGATGCTGACCGACGCGGACGAGCCCGGGCCGCCGTTCTGCGAGACGGTGACGCCCGGCAGTGTCGCGAGCGCCTGCGTGATGCTCGGATCGCTCGGCGACAGCCGGTCGAGGTCGGTGCGCGTGAGCACCTGCGTCGATGCATAACGCTGGTCGAACGACTCGGGCAGATGGCGCGTGTCGGTCACGCTGATCGACGGCAGGTCGGCGCCGTCCGTGGTCTGCGGCGGCTGCGGGGTCGCCGTGTCGCCGGCGGCGTGGGCGATCGGGGAGAGCAGCGCCGTGGCGGCGGACGTGGCAAGGAGGTGGCGAAGGTTCATAAGGCAGCGAGCGTGATGGTGTTGCGTACAGCGAGCGTAAGCGGGGCGCGGCGAGTACCGCGTTCGATCTTGTGGGTTTATCGCGAGACCGGACAGCGTGGCCGGTCGTCGCGCAGGACGACGCGGCAGACGTGCGCGGACACGCCGCGCATGCCGGTGGCATGTCGGCGCGACGCTTCCGGCATGGAAGCGGATTCGGGAAGATGGGACATCGGATGGGTCCTGAGGTCGGGCCGTCCATGCAACGAGCGACCGCCAAAGGCGGCGCGTGGCGCATCGGGACACCCCGCCCGGTGCGGCTGCTTGGACCTCGGGTCGATGGCAGGTCTCCTGGCTCGCGGGTCGTCATTCGCGCCGGCCTTCCCGGTTTACCCAGTGGCATGCGGTGGCGCGGATTCGCCGCTTACAGTTGCGGGGGCAGCCGCAGATTCGAGGCGCGGCCTCTCCTGCGTTCCCTTTTGATCCCGTCTCTGGGAACCATCAGCGCGCAAGCGTAATGGCGCGCGCTCCGGCGCGTCAATTGCCGGTGCGAAGGAGGATGCGAAAAAACGTCACTCTCTGCCTTGTTCTTTCAAAATCCTTTCTCCCGGAGCGCGCGAATCGGGCTTCACGTCTGGTGAAACGGCATGTCGGCGGCGACGCAAATGCGCCGGAACCGGCTCGGCGCCACACCCGTCCACCGCACGAACGCGCGCCGGAACGCTTCCTCGCCACCGAAGCCGAGATGCGCGGCAATCCGCGCGATCGGCCAGTCCGACTCGCGCAGGCAGCGCCGCGCGACATCGGCTAGGCATTGCTCGCGCAACACGTGATAGCCGCTGCCTTCGGCCGCCAGCCGCCGCCGTAGCGTGGCGGAGCTGACGCCGAGCCACGTCGCCAGCTCCGCGAGCGCCGGCACCGTCTGCTCGCGCGCGAGCGCCGCGTCGAGAAAGCCGCGTACCTGCTGCGCCCATGACACGACGGCAGGTGCCGCATCGATCAGACGAAACGGAAAGTCGACAAGAAATGCGTCGAGGTCGCCCGGCTGCCGGATCACACGCGCATCGAGCCGCGCTGCGTCGAACGCGAAGCCGTAGGTTTTGCGGCCGACGTCGACCGGTGCATTGAACAGCCCGAGCAGCGGCATCGCGTCGTCGCGGCGCGGATGGCCGAGCCACACTTCGTCAGGCCGCAGCGGCTGCCCGATGAGCCAGCCGAACAGTTGCAGATAGCAGAACAGGCCGGTCAGGTCGACGAGACACGCGGCCGGGCTGCGGGTGCGACGCAGCGAATCCATCCGGAACGTCGCGCGGCCGTCGCGCACCGCGAGCGACAGCATGCCGGCACGCGGTGTCAGCATCTCGCAGAACTCGGCCGCGCAGCGGATCGCATCGGCGAGCGTTGCACAGCTGAGCAGGCAACGACACATCAGGTCGACTTCCTGCTTGCGCATCGGCGGATGACCGTTGCCGCGCGCGACCTGCGCTTCGAGCCGTTCGATCGCGTCTCGGTATAGCGCGACAAAGCCGCCGGGCGTCGCGGCGGCAACCGCGACGGCGGGCAATGTGTGCGGTTGCGCCGACGGCGCGCCGCTGCGCATCAGTTCGTCGAGCAGGCGTGCGCCGAGGCCCGGCAGCACGCGGCCGCGTGCCGGCAATGCGCGCTGTTTCATTTGCCTCCCGATCTGAGCGTTGCGACAGGGGCCGGTGAGCGGACCGATAGGGGCTCGCCGACCGTCGCCACGCAAGAATGCTATCCACGCCGGCCGCTTCCGGCCTCGCCGGAACGGCGTAGGCGGCCGGCATCGCATTCCGCCACGAACCACCCGAGACGACACGCGAATGATCCAGATCGTAGACGAAATCACGCTCGCGCCCGAGCGCATTCCCGACGTGCTTGCACTGCTGCGCGACCGCTATTTACCGGGCCACGCGGCGCGCGGACTGACGGCGGCCGGCCGCTGGGTGTCGCCGCCCGTCGCGGTGCCGGGGCAGTCGAGCACGCTGTGGCTGACATGGCAGGTTGCCGATGCGTCCGCGTACTACCGGATGCGCGCCCTGACCGATGCCGACGTGGTTGCGTTCTGGATCGCCGTCGATGCGCTGTGCGACGCGCGCCGCCGCCACGTGATGACGGACGCCGACGCGCCGCTGCCGGCCCTGACGGAGGTCGACCATGCGGCATGACACGGCGCAGGTATTCGTTTCCGCCACTGCCGACACCGGCGCAACCGAGCGCGCGCTGCGCGATGCGGCGCACGCGCTGCACGGCGCCACCCGTGTGTCGCTCGAGCGCAATCTCGACGGATGCTGGGGCGCGGGCGACTACACGCTCGACGTGCTGCGCGACGGACGAGCAATCGGTCACGCGACGGATTTCACCGCGCTGGCCGGGCTGCCGGGCGTCGTGCGGATCGACGGCGCCGGGTGCCGCGCGATCGGCGGCGGCCTGCGCGAACCGGCGCTGCGCGACGGCGTCTGGCGCACGCTGATGCTGCGCGTGCGGCCACAGGCCGACGACACGCAGGTTGCCGCTCTCGAGCGCGAACTGCTGCGCATGCCCGCGTTCATGCCCGGCATCCGCAACTGGCGGTTGAGCCGGATCGTGACGCCGGGCGCGTGGACGCATGTCTGGCAACAGGAATTCGCGCACGTCGGCGATCTGCTCGGCGAATATCTGCTGCATCCATACCACTGGGGCTGGGTCGACCGTCGGTTCGACGCCGAAAGCCCCGAGTGGACCGTCGATGCGATCTCGCACGCGTTCTGTCCGCTCGCGTCGAGCCTGCTGGCCGATACGGCGGCGTGACGCGCGGCGACCGATCCCGATCCATACGCCATATCAAGTATCAATACAGGAGACACCACCATGCGAGCCTTGCTGATCGACCGCGTCGGCCATTCCGACGCGCTGCGACTGGCCGACGTTCCCGTGCCGAAGCCGGGCCCCGGCGACGTGCTGATCCGCGTTGCGTACGCGGGCGTGAATCCCGCCGACTGGAAATGCCGGGAAGGCTATCTCGGCGCGTTCATGCAGATCGCGTTCCCGTTCGTGATCGGCTTCGATGCCGCCGGCGTGGTCGAAGCGGTCGGCGAGGGTGTCGAAGGCTTCACGCCCGGGATGCGCGTGTTCGCGCAGACCGACGTCGGCGCCGGGCGCTGGGGTTCCTATGCGGAATACGTCGCGGTGCGCCACGACTCGGTCGTGTGCCTGCCCGACGCAGTCGGCTTCGCGGAAGCGGCCGCCACGCCGACGCCCGCGCTGGCCGCGTGGGCTGGCCTGTTCGATGACGGCGGGCTGCGCGCCGGGCAGACGGTGCTCATTCACGGCGGCGCGGGCGCGGTCGGCACGTTCGCGATCCAGCTTGCCGCCCAGGCAGGTGCGCGCGTCGCGGCGACGTGTTCGGCGCGCAATCGCGAGACGGTCGAATCGCTCGGCGCGGCGCTGGGCATCGACTATCGCGCCGGGGACATCGGCGCGGCCGTGCGGGCGTGGGCGCCGGTCGGCGTCGACCTCGTGCTCGACGCGGTCGGCGGCGACACGCTGCCCGCCGCGCTCGACCTGCTCGCGCCGGGCGGCACGCTCGTCAACATCATGACGCTCGCGGCCGGCGACGCGGAGCGGCTCGCCGCGACGGCGGCCGAGGCCGGCAAGCGCGGCCTGCGCACCGCGATGACCTACAGCCGGATGCCCAGCGGCGCGACGCTCGACCTGATTGCCGAACGGCTCGGCCGGCGCGCGTTGCGCGTGCCGCGCTTCGACAGTTTTCCGCTCGAACAGGCCGCGCGGGCGCTCGATCTCGTTCAAACGGGCGACGCGAAAACCAAGTTCGTGCTGCACGTTGCGGATATCGCGGGCTGAAACCGAGCGCTTCGCCCCGAATCCCCCTTCACCGGAGACACCATGACCGACCCCAGAACCGCGCAACTCGCGGGCAAATGCGCGCTCGTGACGGGCGCGAGCCGCGGCATCGGCCGCGCGATCGCGCAGCGCCTCGCATCCGAAGGCGCGACCGTCGTCGTGACGGCGCGTAGCCTCACGCAATCGGCCACGACCGCCGGCACGCTCGCCGAAACGGTCGCGTTGATCGAGCAGGCGGGCGGCCGCGCGATCGCGCTCGCCGCCGACCTGTCGAACGCGGCGGAGCGCGACACGCTCGTCGCGCGCGCGGCGCGGGCGGCCGGCGGCCTCGACATCCTCGTGAACAATGCGGGCGTGGCCGACTATGCATGCGTCGACGCGATGCCGATGGCGATGTTCGACACGACGATCGAACACTATCTGCGCATCCCGTTCGCGCTGGCCCAGGCCGCGATTCCGCTGATGCGCGCACGCGGCGCCGGCTGGATCGTCAACGTCGGGTCGGTCACGGCGCTCGCGCCGCTGCGGCCGTTCGACGATTTCTCGCGCGTGGGCGGCGCGACCGTCTATGCGGCGGTCAAGGCCGCGCTGTCGCGCTTCACGCAAGGGCTCGCGGCCGAACTTGAAGCGGACGGCATCGCGGTGAACCTGGTCGCGCCTAGCACCGCGATCCGCACGCCGGGCGCGGCACGCTATATCCCCGAAGGCTATCCGACCGAGGACGTCGCGTATCTCGCGGAAACCGCGCTGGCGCTGTGCAGCCTGCCGGCGCGCGAACGCACGGGCCTCGTCGCGCACAGCCTGCATTTCCCGCTGTCGCAGGGGCTCGCGGTGCGTTCGCTCGACGGCCGCACGCCGTTGCCGCCGCCCGTGATTCCCGCGTATGCCCATCCCCACATCGACCCGACAGGACTCTGACATGACGAACTCGATTCGCTTCGACGGCGGCACCGCCGTGATCACCGGCGCGGCCAGCGGCATCGGCAGCGGGCTCGCCCGCCACGCGGCCGCGCTCGGCATGCGCGTCGTGCTGGCCGACCTCGACCCGGAGAAGCTCGACGCCTTTGCCGCGACGCTCGACACCGACGTGCTGTGCGTGCCGACCGACGTCAGCCTGCCGCAAGCCGTCGACGCGCTGGCCGACGCCGCGTGGCGGCGCTTCGGCGGCGTCGACCTGCTGTTCAACAACGCGGGCGTGATGGCGACCGGCTTCAGTTGGGAAATCACGCCGGAACGGTTCGAGCGCAGCTTCGCGATCAACGTGCACGGCGTGATGAACGGGATCCGCAGCTTCGTGCCGCGCATGCTGGAGCGCAACGTGCCGGCGCGCATCGTGAATACCGCGTCGGTGGGCGGCTTCCTGCCGAGCCCGCTGATGTCGCCTTACTCGGCGACGAAGTTCGCGGTGGTCGCGCTGACCGAATCGCTGTACGGCGAGCTGAAGATGCTCGGTGCGCCGGTCGGCGTGTCGCTGCTCGCGCCGGGGCCGGTGCAGACGGGCATCTTCAACGACCCGTTCGGCGCCGCGCACGACCGGCCGGAAGTACAGGGCTTCGTCGACACGATGCGCGCGATGCTGAACGCGCACGGACTCACGCCCGACACGTTCGCCGTGCGGGTGTTCGACGGCATTCGCGACGGGCGCTACTGGCTGATTCCGCAGCCGGAGACGATCGACGGCGCGCTGCAGCGGCGTACTGCCGACATCCTCGCCGCGCGCGATCCGTCGCTGCCGTCGTTGTGATGCGGTGATGCGGTGATGCCGCGATGCGGGCCGGCTGGCCGACGCGGCCGGCCCACACGGCATTACATATGCGTGCTGCCGCGCGTGCGGCCGGACGGATCGCTGCCCCGATCGGGCGGCGTATTGTTCTGATCGATCTTCGCGAGCACGAAGCCGGCGTGCGGCAGCGCGGCGGGCGAACGGTGAGCGGGCCGCGCGGCGTCGTCGCGCGGCGAGACGGCGGGAAAACCGGATGACGTCACGCCCGGTTGAGCGAACGCCGAGAGGGATGCGGCCGCGAGGGCGGCAGCGACGATCGCGTGCGTGTTCATGGTGACTCCTTCTTCACGACTGACTGCGGGACCACGCAATGAGTCTAGGTCGCGAAACTTAACGCGACGTGAAGGTGCAGTGGCGCACGGATGACGGACGCTTCATGACGTCATCCGCGCGCCGCGGCGGTCATGCCGCCGCGGATACCAGCGCGCAGAACGCCTCGAGATCGACGTTGCCGCCGCTGATCACGATGCCCACGCGCTTGCCTTGCAGTTCGTCCTTCATCCGGCGCGCGGCCGCGAACGACAGGCAGCCGGTCGGCTCCACGACAATCTTCATACGGGTCGCGAAAAAGCGCATGCAGTCGACCAGCTCCGCATCGGTCGCGGTCAGGATGTCGTCGACGTCGCGCCGCAGGATCGGGAACGTCAGGTTGCCGAGATGCTGCGTCTGCGCGCCGTCGGCGATCGTGCGCGGCGTGTCGATATGGACGATCGACCCCGAGCGGAACGACTGCTGGCCGTCGTTGCCGGCTTCCGGCTCGACGCCGTACAGCTTCGCATGCGGCGACAGCGCGCGAGTCGCGAGCGCCGTGCCCGACAGCAGGCCGCCGCCGCCGAGCGGCGTGAACACCGCGTCGAGCGGCCCGACCTCGTCGAACAGTTCCTTGGCCGCGGTGCCCTGGCCCGCGATCACGTCCGCGTGATCGTAGGGCGGGACCAGCGTGAGCCCGTGCTTCTGCGCGAGTTCGCGGCCGATCTGCTCGCGGTCCTCGGCATAGCGATCGTAGGTCACGATGTTGCCGCCGTAGCCGCGCGTGGCGGCCATCTTCGCGGCCGGCGCGTCCTGCGGCATCACGATCGTCGCCGGAATGCCGAGCATGCGCGCCGACAGCGCAATCGCCTGCGCATGATTGCCCGACGAGAACGCGACGACGCCGTTGCGGCGTTGCGTCGCGTCGAAGCGCGACAGCGCGTTGAACGCGCCGCGGAACTTGAACGCGCCCATGCGCTGCAGGTTCTCGCACTTGAAGAACACTTGCGCGCCGAGCGCTTCGTCGATCGTGCGCGACGTCATCACGGGCGTGCGGTGCGCGTGGCCTTCGAGCCGCGCCGCCGCGGCCGCGACGTCGTCGTAGGTGGGGAGGGTCGGAGTGTTCATGAGTCGCTCGTCGGGAGGGTCGGTCAACAGGTAAACGGAGTGCGCATGCGCTTGTTCATTTCGCATCGTTGTAGACGGTGGCGCGCGATACGCCGAGATGCTGGGACACGATTTCCATCGCGCGGCGCACCTCGAGGAAACCGTCGGTCTTCAGCGCCTGCATCAGCTCGCGGCGCTGGTCGGTCTTCAGTTCGCGCGGCGTGGTCGCGAGGCGCGTCGCGAACGCATCGATGCGCTGCCGGATCGCGTCCGCGCCGGCCGGGTCGAGCGTTTCGGCGACCGGTTCGCCTTCCGTGCTGCAGAACTGGTTCAGCATCCCCTGGAAGCCGCGGAACAGCGTGACGTCGGCGTTCAGGCACAGCGCGGCCACGTAGCGGCCGCTCGAATCCTTGATCCCGATCGACGTGCTCTTCGCGGTGCGGCCGTCGGCGAAGCGGTTCGCGTAGTTCGCGAGCACCTGCGGGAAGCCGTCGTCGGCGATGCGCGCAAGGCCGAGCTCGGTCGCCGGATCGCCGACCGCGCGGCCGGACAGATTGTTGTGGATCGCGAGAATCGCATGCTCGGGCGTGCGCAGGTCGTGCACGACGACCTCGGTGAACGGCGCGAGCATCGCGCCGAGCCCTTCGGCAATACGCTGCACCTGTTCGATCAGCGACGCCTGTTCCGATTGCGGCGTTTTGCGGGGCGTGGTCATGCGCTGGCCTGGAGCGTGGGGGCGTCGGTGGTTTCGGGCCGCGTGATGTCGGCCAGCAGCGGGCGAGCGATGCGCACGTAGTCGGACGCGTCGAGCACGACGGAGCGGTCGAGGCGGCCTGCGTTGAATGCGATCTCGTCGTTGCGTTCGATCAGCGCGGGATCGACGACGAGCGTCACGTTCGCGTCGAACACGAACGGCGGCACCGCGCCCATTACACAGCGCGTGACGGTGGCCGCCTGCTCGGGCGGCGCAAGCGTCGCCTTGCGGCGGCCGAGCGCGTCGGCGACTTTCCGGAAATCGATCTTCATATGACCGGGGATCACCGCGAGCGCGGTGGCGTCGCCGCCGTCCTTGAACGTGCAGAGCATCGCCTTCGCGCCCTGTTCGGGGCGTGTGCCGCGAATCGCGGCGATCACGTCGGATTTGCCTTCGGCCGGATGCTCCAGCACGCGGAACCGCGCGTCGCACGTATTCAGCAGATCGCACAGCGCGTCGAAAACGGGGTAGTCGCTCATGTCGTTGCGGGCAAGAGGGCGCGCATTGCGATACGCGGGGGACGGCGCATCGTGCCGCGCTGTCGATAGATTGTCCAAGTATAGACGTTTTGTCATGCGGGTGGCAAAAGCCGGAAGCATGCATCGCGATGCTTGTCTTCCCACCAACTGCCGAAAGGCCGTTTCATATCGCGAAACGCGCGCCGAATTCCCGTCGCGCGGCCTTTCCGCCGCTTGAAAACCTGTTTTGCATCGCAAAACGACGTGCTTATCTCATTGAAAAAAAAGAGAAATTTATATCTTATGTCTTATATAAGAGTTGACCGACGGCGCGTCGCGCGGCGTTACTATTAAGTCCATGCAGTTCGCTTCGTCACACGGGGCGGGCAAGCTGAAATCTTTACTCAAATGCGCTTCGTTCCCAGGAGATAGACATGTCCCAATATCAAGACGACATCAAGGCAGTGGCTGGTTTGAAGGAGAAGCAAGGCAGCGCGTGGAATGCCATCAATCCGGAATCCGCCGCCCGCATGCGTGCCCAGAACAAGTTCAAGACGGGCCTGGACATCGCCAAGTACACCGCGAAGATCATGCGCGCCGACATGGCTGCGTACGATGCCGACCCGGCCAAGTACACGCAGTCGCTGGGTTGCTGGCACGGCTTCATCGGCCAGCAGAAGATGATCTCCATCAAGAAGCACTTCAACAGCACCGAACGCCGCTACCTGTACCTGTCGGGCTGGATGGTCGCCGCACTGCGCTCGGAGTTCGGCCCGCTGCCGGACCAGTCGATGCACGAAAAGACCTCGGTCAGCGCGCTGATCCGCGAGCTGTACACGTTCCTGCGCCAGGCCGACGCCCGTGAGCTCGGCGGCCTGTTCCGCGAACTGGACGCCGCCAAGGATGCCGCTGCCAAGGCCGCGATCCAGGAAAAGATCGACAACCACGTGACGCACGTCGTGCCGATCATCGCCGACATCGACGCCGGCTTCGGCAACGCGGAAGCAACGTACCTGCTGGCCAAGCAGTTCATCGAAGCAGGCGCATGCTGCATCCAGATCGAGAACCAGGTGTCCGACGAGAAGCAGTGCGGCCACCAGGACGGCAAGGTCACGGTGCCGCACGAGGACTTCCTCGCGAAGATCCGTGCGATCCGCTACGCGTTCCTCGAGCTGGGCGTGGACGACGGCATCATCGTCGCCCGTACCGACTCGCTCGGCGCCGGCCTGACCAAGCAGATCGCCGTGACCAGCACCCCGGGCGACCTGGGCGACCAGTACAACGCGTTCCTCGACTGCGAGGAACTGTCGGCAGACCAGCTCGGCAACGGCGACGTCGTCATCAAGCGCGACGGCAAGCTGCTGCGTCCGAAGCGCCTGCCCAGCAACCTGTTCCAGTTCCGCCCGGGCACGGGTGAAGCGCGTTGCGTGCTGGATTGCATCACGTCGCTGCAGAACGGCGCCGACCTGCTGTGGATCGAAACCGAAAAGCCGCACATCGCGCAGATCGGCGGCATGGTCAGCGAGATCCGCAAGGTGATCCCGAACGCGAAGCTGGTGTACAACAACAGCCCGTCATTCAACTGGACGCTGAACTTCCGTCAGCAGGCTTACGATGCGCTGAAGGCCGAAGGCAAGGACGTGTCGGCGTACGACCGCGCACGCCTGATGAGCGTGGAGTACGACGAGACCGAGCTGGCGAAGATTGCCGACGAGAAAATCCGCACGTTCCAGGCCGATGCATCGCGTGAAGCAGGCATCTTCCACCACCTGATCACGCTGC
The DNA here is from genome assembly GCF_003857765.1 of Burkholderia sp. Bp9016. Classification (NCBI taxonomy): domain Bacteria; kingdom Pseudomonadati; phylum Pseudomonadota; class Betaproteobacteria; order Burkholderiales; family Burkholderiaceae; genus Burkholderia; species Burkholderia sp. Bp9016. Next base: position 75,660 of record NZ_QTPY01000023.1, on the reverse strand, counting down.
CGACGTACCACACGGCTGCGCTGTCGACCGACAACCTGGCCAAGGAATACTTCGGCGACCAGGGCATGCTCGGCTACGTGGCCGGCGTGCAGCGCAAGGAAATCCGTCAGGGCATCGCGTGCGTCAAGCACCAGAACATGTCCGGCTCGGATATCGGCGACGACCACAAGGAATACTTCAGCGGCGAAGCAGCGTTGAAGGCGGCGGGCAAGGACAACACGATGAACCAGTTCTCGTAATCGGCATGGACGAGGCAAAACGCCAACCCGTTTCGGGTTGGCGTTTTTTTTTTTGCGCGGGCGACGGTCGCGCTACCCCCGCACCGCCTTCACGACATACTGACTCGTCGGCACCACGTCGATCTTGTCGAAATCGATGAAGCGTCCGCAGCTGTCCATCATCTCCGCCACATTGCGCTGGAATTTCTCCTCGTCGCCGACTGCGTCGAAGAACGCATGCGGGTCGGTCATCGCCGCGGCCGGGAAGCATTCCTCGACGATCGCGTCGTAGCCGGGCGCCGCGTGCGTGAGCGCCCGCACGACCACGTTCTGCACGTACAGGAAATTGTCCTGCGTATCGATCGCCACGCGCGTGTGATGGCCATGCCACACGTCGAGCCACGCTTCGTGCGTGAGCCGTGGCGGGCGCTTCAGAAATGCGAGCTGCGAGAAGCCGCTCGTGCGTTCGCCGGGCCGCGCGGGAAAGCGCGTGTTCGGAATCGGCTGCGATTCGGTGACGAGATAGGCGGCCATGTGCGGGACGACCGCGCGCACCGCATCGTCGAACGGCTGCCGGAACATCGGGTTCGCGCTGTCGAGCCACACCGCGACGATTCCGTCGATGCCCGGGTGCGTATTGGTCTGCTTGAGCGCGGCGGCCGGCGCGACGTCGGCGTCGGCGACGTTCGCCTGCACGCCGTGCGCGCCGAGCGACAGCAGCTTGTCCGCGAGCTGCGCGCGCACGCTGCGGCTCCACTGATCGGGCGCGACCTGCGCATCGCGCCACAACACGTAAATGACTTTCTCCATTACTCCGGCTCCAGAGGGAATGACAGGATCGGCGGCGCTGCCGCCGGGTTTCAGGAAGCGTTGAGGGTGGAATCGGCCGATTCGGCCGAAGCCGCTGAAGCGGCCGCATCGTGCGTACGCGGTGCGAAGCGGTTCTCGGTCAGCGCGAACGACGGCGGAATCGGCGACGTGACGGTCTCGAACAGTCGCTCGTGGCGCGTCGCGTGAATGCGCCACACGCCGTCGCGTTTCACGTACTGGTCGTCGTAGAACGCGGTGCCGTGCACCAGGTAGTTGTCCTCGAGATTGATCGCGTGATCCTCGAGAAACCACACGCCGCATGCGTGATCGGCGGACACCAGCGTGAGCTCGGGGTGATGGCCGTGATGCATCGTCAGGAAGCTCGGCTTGCCGATCAGCGCGCGCAGGCTCGACACGAATGCGTCGCGGCCGTCATATGCATAGCGGCCGCCTTGCAGCCGCACTTCGCAGTCCTCGGTCACGCATTGTTCGAGCAGCGACCAGTCGTGCGTGTCGATCGCGCGGAAATACCGGTACTTCAACTGCCGGATCTGCTCGTATTCGAAGAGCGTGCGGGTCGTATCGTCCATCGCCATATCTCGTGGTGGTGTCGTTCGATGGTAGGAACGAAGCCGCCTGCGTCGCATCGTCTGTTCGGACGAACGCGGCGATGGCATCGTCGGCGCCCGCCGATACAGACCACCGAATTCATCCAAACAGGTGATGGCCGCGATCTCGTGCGCCTGTAACGTGGCGTCGACGCGGCTTCGATCCGCGTACACGAGACCAAGGAGACGGCATGACCCCGATCGAACGAATGGAAGTACGCGTGCGCAGGCTCGAGGACGCCGATGCGATCCGCCGCCTGAAGGCCCGCTACTTCACGTGCTGCGACCGGAAGGATCCGCAAGGCATGCGCGACTGTTTCGCGCCCGGCACCGTGCACATCGACTACGGCCGGATCGGCACGTTCGACCATCGCGATGCGCTCGTCGACGTGTTCGAGCGGCTCGGCTGCCACCCGCACATCGTCGAGATGCACCACGGCGTGAACCCCGACATCGCCGTGCTCGACGACACGCATGCACGCGGCACGTGGGGGCTGCATTACCAGATGCTCGATACGAACGCGCGCACGCTCACGCAGCTCGGCGCGACCTATGACGACGAATACCGGAAGGTCGACGGCGAATGGAAGATCGCGGCCACGCGCTGCGTCGTCACGTCGACGCTGTCCGCCCGCTACGAAGGCGACGCGCCCGGCGTGCTGTTCGCCGGCGCGCAGCCGCCGGCCGCATGACCGCGCGCACCCCGACGCCGGTCGAGAATATTTCCCAGGAGACATCGAACATGACACAGACCCACGAGGCGCCGGTCGCCGTCGTGACGGGCGCATCGCGCGGCGCGGGCAAGGGCATCGCGCGCGCGCTCGGCGCGGCCGGCATGACCGTCTACGTGACGGGCCGCTCGCAGAACCAAGGCGACGCGCCGCTGCCCGGCACGATCCACGAGACCGCGCGCGAAATCGACGCGCTCGGCGGCCGCGGGATCGCGGTCGCGTGCGACCACGCGGACGACGCGCAGGTGAAGGCGCTGTTCGAACGGGTCGAACGCGAAACCGGGCGGCTCGACATCCTCGTCAACAACGCGACCTATCTGCACGATCAGCTGATCCTGCCCGGCCCGTTCTGGGAGAAGTCGCTCGACCTCGTGAACATCCTCGACGTCGGGCTGCGCTCGGCCTACGTGGCGAGCTGGTACGCGGCGCCGCTGATGGCGAAGCGCCGCAGCGGGCTGATCGCATTCACGTCGTCGTTCGGCGCGAGCTGCTACATGCACGGCGCGGCTTACGGCGCGCAGAAGTCCGGCGTCGACAAGTTCGCGAAGGACATGGCGGTCGACCTGAAACCGTTCGATGTTGCAGCGGTATCCATCTGGATGGGCCCGCTGCGCACCGAGCGCACGACGCGCGTGTGGGACGAGCATCCCGATCTGTACAAGGAATTCTCGCTCGTTGCCGAAAGCCCGGAATTCACCGGCCGCGTGATTCAGGCAATCCACGCCGATCCGCAACGCATGGCGCTGTCGGGGCAGGTGCTGGTCGGCGCGGAAGCCGCGCTGCGGTACGGCATCGCGGATCTCGACGGCAAGCAGCCGCCGTCGTATCGCGACATGCTCGGCGGCCCCGTGCAGGCGCATCCGGCGATCGTGGCGTAAGGAGCGCGCATGGGCATTCTTGAAGGCAAGGTCGCGCTCGTGACGGGCGCGGGGCAGGGCGTCGGACAAGGCGTCGCGCAGGCGCTCGCGGCCGAAGGCGCGGCGGTGGCCGTGGTCGGCCGCACGCGCGACAAGCTGGTCGCGACGTGCGAGGCGATTCGCGCACGCGGCGGTGTTGCGGAGCCGTTCGTCTGCGACGTGATGGACGCCGAACAGATCGCGCAGTGCGTCGATGCGGTCGTCGAGCGGTTTCGCGGCGTGCAGATCCTGATCAACAACGCGCAGGTCGTGCCGCTTGGCCGCCTGCTCGACGTGACGGACGCGGATTTTCTCGCGGGCCTCGAATCCGGGCCGATCGCGACGCTACGGATGATGCGCGCATGTCATTCGCATCTGAAGGGCGATGGCGTAATCGTCAATTTCGCGTCGTCGGCCGCAGTGCGCTGGGATACGTCCGGTTACGGCGCATACGCGGCGACCAAGGAAGCGATCCGCGCGCTCACGCGTGCGGCCGCCTGCGAATGGGGCGCCGACGGCATCCGCGTGAACGCGGTCGCGCCGCATGCACTGTCGCCGGGGCTGAAGGGCTGGGTCGATGCGAACCCGGACGAAGCCGCCGCGTTCTTCCGCACGATCCCGCTCGGCCGCGTCGGCGACTGCGAGCAGGACATCGGACGCGCGATCGTGTTTCTCGCGAGCCGCGACGCCGCGTATCTGACGGGCGCGACGTTGCCGCTCGACGGCGGGCAGGCGTACTGGGGATGACGGCGAGCGCGGGATGCGCGCATCGCCAGACACGGGCCGCCCACGCGTGCGCACCGTCGCGCATCGCGGCCGGCAACCCGGAATCGGAAAGCATCGGAACAATCTGAAAGAGGACAACATGGGTCGACTGGAAGGGAAGGTGGCGATCGTCACGGGCGGCGCACGCGGCATGGGGGCGGCGACGTGCAGGCTGTTCGTCGAGGAAGGCGCGCGCGTCGTGATCGGCGACGTGCTCGATGCGGAAGGCGAAGCGCTCGCGCGCGAACTGGGCGACGCGGCGCGCTTCATGCGGCTCGACGTGGCCGACGAAGCGAGCTGGCAGCGCGTGGCCGACGCGGCCGTCGAGCAGTTCGGCCGCATCGACGTGCTCGTCAACAACGCGGCGGTGCTGATGTTCGGCGCGATCACCGAGTTGTCGAAACGCGATTTCGAGCGTGCGGTGTCGATCAATCTCGTCGGCACGTTCGTCGGCATCCGCACGATCGCGCCGCGGATGATCGCGCAGAAGCGCGGCTCGATCGTCAACATCTCGTCGGTGGACGGGCTGCGCGGCGTGAACGCACTGGCCGCGTACGTATCGAGCAAGTGGGGCGTGCGCGGACTCACCAAGGTTGCGGCGCTCGAACTCGGGCACCAGGGCGTGCGCGTGAATTCGATTCATCCGGGCGGCGTGAACACCGCGATGTCGAATCCGGCCGGCGCGCCGCTCGACGAGGTCAACAAGCATTACACGCACGTGCCGCTGCAGCGGGTCGGCCTGCCCGAAGAAATCGCGGGCGCGACGCTGTTTCTCGCAAGCGACGAGGCGTCGTACTGCAACGGCGCAGAACTGTCCGTCGACGGCGGGATGGCGGCGGGCGCGTATTACCCCGGATTGCCGGGCGCGCCGTTTTGAGCGGTAGCGTACGCAACGCATTCATGCCGGATGTTTGTGTACGCAACCTAATTCGGGGTTTGCCTGAATAGCGAAAACGCTAATTCGGGCCGCGCGGGTTCGCGTGCGCACGCACGAATGCGTCGCGCTGTTTTTTCCGTTTTCGCGAAACCCTTTCCGGGCGGACGTTCCAGCGGATTCGTCCCCAAAGCGACCGCGTGCGCGCAGTAAAAAGAACCTGCCGGCAAGCGCCATGCCGGCAGGGCGTCACAGTTGTTTCTTGTTGCAACGCAACGCGCGCCCGATAACGGCGATGGTATGCTGGCCGGCATGGAGTTGTACGGCAGGTTGCTTGCATGGCGAAACTCGCGTTCGCACGCTCATTCGAGACATCACATTCTCTCGCCCGCATCGCGGCATCGACACGCGCTCCGCTCGCGCGTCCCGCCTTGCGCGTCGCTGCATCCTGCGCTCCGATCGCATTCCTCATCTCGCGGGCTCGCCCCGCACCCCCATCCCTGCCCAATAATCTGGAGACATTCCCATGTCGCAAAACACCATGGCCGAAGCAACACGCGGCTCGCTGATCGCTCCGCCGGCATTCGTCAAACATCGCAAGCTGATCGACTGGGTGTCGCGCATCGCCGAGCTCACGGAGCCCGAACGCGTCGTGTGGTGTGACGGCTCGCAGGAAGAAAACGACGCACTCTGCCAGGCGATGGTCGACCAGGGCACGCTCACGCGCCTGAACCCGGCGAAGCGCCCGAACTCGTATCTCGCGCAATCCGATCCGTCGGACGTCGCGCGCGTCGAGGACCGCACCTTCATCTGTACGCCATCGGCCGACGACGTCGGCCCGACCAACAACTGGATCGCGCCGGAAGAAATGCGCGAGACGCTGAACGGGCTGTTCCGCGGCTCGATGCGCGGCCGCACGCTGTACGTCGTGCCGTTCTCGATGGGCCCGCTCGGCTCGCCGATCGCGCACGTCGGCGTCGAGCTGTCCGACAGCCCGTATGTGGCCGTGAACATGCGAATCATGACGCGCATGGGCCGCGAGGTGTACGACGTGCTCGGCGAGGACGGCGAGTTCGTGCCGTGCGTGCACAGCGTCGGCCATCCGCTCGAAGCGGGGCAGAAGGACGTACCGTGGCCGTGCAACCCGGTGAAGTACATCGTGCACTTCCCCGAGACGCGCGAGATCTGGAGCTTCGGCTCCGGCTACGGCGGCAACGCGCTGCTCGGCAAGAAGTGCTTCGCGCTGCGCATCGCATCGACGATGGGCCGCGACCAGGGCTGGCTCGCCGAACACATGCTGATCCTCGGCGTGACCTCGCCGGCCGGCAAGAAGTATCACGTCGCGGCGGCATTCCCGTCCGCATGCGGCAAGACCAACTTCGCGATGCTGATTCCGCCGCAGGGCTTCGACGGCTGGAAGGTCACGACAATCGGCGACGACATCGCGTGGCTGAAGCCGGGCCGCGACGGCCGCCTGTACGCGATCAACCCGGAAGCCGGGTTCTTCGGCGTCGCGCCGGGCACCGGCGTGAAGACCAACCCGAACGCGATCTCGACGCTGAAGGAAAACGTGATCTTCACGAACGTCGCGCTGACGGAAGACGGCGACGTGTGGTGGGAAGGGCTGACCGACACGCCGCCGGCAAAGCTGACCGACTGGCAGGGCAACCCGTGGACGCCTGAAATCGGCAAGGAAACGGGGCGCAAGGCCGCGCATCCGAACTCGCGCTTCACCGCGCCGGCGTCGCAATGTCCGTCGATCGACGCCGACTGGGAGAATCCGGCCGGCGTGCCGATCGATGCATTCATCTTCGGCGGCCGCCGCTCGACGACCGTGCCGCTCGTGACCGAAGCGCGCGACTGGGTCGAAGGCGTGTACATGGCCGCGACGATGGGCTCGGAGACGACCGCCGCGGCCGTCGGCCAGCAGGGCGTCGTGCGACGCGACCCGTTCGCGATGCTGCCGTTCTGCGGCTACAACGTGAGCGACTATTTCGCGCACTGGCTGAAGCTTGGCAAGCAGCTCGAAGGCGCGGGCGCGAAGCTGCCGAAGATCTACTGCGTGAACTGGTTCCGCAAGGACGCGAACGGCAAGTTCGTGTGGCCGGGCTTCGGCGAGAACATGCGCGTGCTGAAGTGGATGCTCGATCGCCTCGAAGGCAACGGCGGAGGCGGCGAGCATGCGTTCGGCGTGTCGCCGGCGTATGACGACCTGCATTGGGAGGGACTCGACTTCACGCGAGAGCAGTTCGATGCGGTGACGTCGATGAACGCGGACGAATGGCGCGAGGAGCTGAAGCTGCACGCGAAGCTGTTCGACACGCTGAAGCTGCGTCTGCCTGCCGAGCTGACCGACACGATGAACAAGATCGAACAGCGCATCGGCGGCTGACGCTCCGCTTCGACGCAACGAAGTAGCGCAGTCGACACCCGAACGTCCCGCCGCCGGCATGCATGGCCGGCGGCGGGACGTCGTCGTTTACGCTTCGCGCCTTGTTTCGCGTGTGTCGCGCCGTGTGCTTACGCGCCGCAATGCGCGACCACTTCGTTCACCGCGCGCTGCACATCGCCGCGCCGGTAGCGCAGCAGCGCCGTATCGGCAGGATCGGGCTCGTACGACACGACGTTGCCGCGCCCGGTATAGATCGCGAGGTCCGGCAGCAGCGGATGCTCCTGGTCGAGCGACGGTACCGTCTGCGGATTGCCGGCCGCGCGGAAGAACGCCGCGAAGTACTCGGCGAAGCTCAGGTTCTCGTCGCCGACGAGATAGGCCTTGCCGGTTTCGCCGCGTTGCAGCGCACCCCAGATCGCCTCCGACAGCGATTGCGTCGAGATGAAATTGCTGCCGCCGGCCGGCCCGTACACGGGCAACCCGGCGAGCTTGCCCTGCGCATAGCCCGTGTACGCGGCGAACATCTCGTTGCGCAGCCCCGGCACCGACCCGACCACGAACGGCGCATTGACGCTGCACACCGCGAACGACGGCGACGCGAGCGCGCGCACGCGTTCGTCGGCGAGATGGCGCGAGCGCACGTACGGCACGCTGTCGACCAGCGCAGGCGCGACCTGCGGATAAAAGCTGCCGACCAGCACCGCGCGCTTCACGCCGGCCTCGCGCGCGAGCGCGAAGAAGCGCGGCACCGCTTCGACGTTCGCGCGTTCCCAGTGCGCGGCTTCGTCGGTGCCCGGCGGCAGGTGGCGGATGTCGTTGCCGGCCGCGAACACGATCGCGTCGAACGGCGCGAGATCGTCGCGCGTGAAGTTGCCGGCCACGTAGTCGCGCTGCAGCACGTCGAATTGCGCGAGCGCGCTGCCCGGGGCGGGCGGTTTGCGCGCGGCGAGCGTCACGTGGTTGCCCTGCGCGTGCAGGTGCAGCGCCGCGTGGCCGCCGATGAGGCCGGTGCCGCCGATGATCAGGATTTTCATGGTGTCTCCGGTGACGGCGCTCGCGCGCCGCATGAAATGAACGGATGCTGCTCAGAAATTGAAGCCGTTGCCGGTGACGACCGGCATGTTGGTCCAGAAGCCGTTCGGGTCGCGATACCAGCCGGCCGCGGCGAGGGCGCCACCGTCGACGTGCAGCGTCGTACCGGTGACCCATGCGGCGAGCGGGCTCGCGAGGAACAGCGCGGCGCCCGCGATGTCGCCGGCCGCGCCGAAGCGCCCGAGCGGAATCCAGCGCGGAATGTGATCTTGATGCTCGGCCGCGACCATCGCGCTCACGGGCACCTGCGGCGTCTCGGTGGTCTCCGGCGCGATCTGGTTCACGCGAATGCCGGCCGGCCCGAGTTCGAGCGCGAGGCTTTTCGTGAAACCGGTCAGCGCCGCCTTGAACGACGCATACACGGTGCAGTTCGGAATCGCGCGAAAGCCCTCGATCGACGACACGCCGACGATGCTGCTGCCTGCGCCGCGCTTGCGCAGCAACGGCAGCATCGCGCGCGTGACGAGGAACACCTGTCGCAGGTTGACGTCGAAAAGCCGCGCGATGTCGTCGTCGGTGCAGTCGTCGAACGGCTTCGCGATCTGCAGGAAATCGCCGACGTTGTTGACGAGCACGTCGAGGCCGCCGAAGCGTGCATCGAGCGTACGCGCGAACGCCTCGACTTCGTCGCGACGCGTCACGTCGACGGTGCCGACCAGCGCATCGACGCCCGCCGCTTCGAGCGCCTGGCGCACGTCCTGCGCGCGGGCCGGATCGATCTCGGCGACCGCGACGCGCGCGCCTGCCGCGCCGAACGCCTCCGCGCATGCGCGGCCGATACCCGCGCCGCCGCCGGTGACGAGCACGGTCTTGCCGGTGAATGAAATCATCGGAACACTCCTGGGATGGGGAAAGTCGCGCGTCGCGTCACAGCGACGAAACGAGTTGCGCGTTGTCGATTCGCAGTTCCGCGCCGTTCACGAAACGGGATTCGTCGGACGCGAGGAACAGCACGAGATTCGCGACGTCCTGCGGATCGCACATGCGCGCCATCGGATCGTTGCCGATGCCGAGCTCGGCCGGGTCGAGGCCGGGCATCAGCGCCTGCGTCATTGGCGTCCAGATGCCGTCCGGATGGATCGAGTTGCAGCGGATCCGGTAGCCGCTGCGCTTGCAGTGCACGGCCACGCTGCGCGCGAGCGCCGTCACCGCGCCTTTCGAGCCGGTGTATGCGCACATCATGGGCAGGCCGCCGAGCGCGGCGACCGACGACATCATCACGATCGAGCCCGGCGTGTCGTTGCCTTTCATCGCGCCGATCGCGTACTTGCAGCCGAGGAAGTAGCCGTCCGCGTTGGTGCGCATCACGCGGCGCCACGTATCGAGGCTCGTGTCCTCGATCGAGCCGACCGGGCAGATCGCCGCGTTGTTGACGAGCACGTCGAGGCGGCCGAAGCGCTCGAGCGTCGCCGCGATCGCGTGCCGCCAGCCGTCTTCGTCGGCGATGTCGTGGCGCACGAACAGCGCCGCGTCGCCGATCTCGCGCGCGAGCGCGAGGCCCGCGTCCCCGTCGATGTCGGTCAGCACCACGCGCGCGCCTTCGGCGGCGAGCAACAGCGCATCCGCGCGGCCGACGCCGCTTGCCGCGCCGGTGATCAGCGCAACCTTGTTTGCGACTCGATTCATGTCCTGTCGGATTCCTTTGACGTTGAAAGAAGGCGGGCGCTCATGCCGCGCCCGGGGCGCGGCCGGCCTTGACCGCGTCGAGTGCGGCCGCGCCGTAGATCTGCGCGATCGTGTCGTCGACGCGCGGGTTGGTGCGCAGTTCATGGCCGCCGTCGACCGCGAAGCTCTGGCCCGTGACCCAGCCCGATTCGGGGCCCGCGAGATAGCGCACCGCATGCGCGATCGCTTCGGGTTCGCCGAGCGTGCCGAGCGGAATCTGTTCGAGGAAGCTGTCGACGAGCGACTGGTTGGCGAACATCGGTGCGGTCGCTTCCGAGCGCGTGAGGCCCGGGCGTACCGCGTTCACGCGAATCCTGGCGCCGGCCAGTTCCTCGGCCGCGCCGCGCACCAGCGCTTCGAGCGCGGCCTTCGCGGCGCAGTACGCGGACAGCCAGCGGAAATTGATTTGCGCGGCGGTCGACGAGATGCAGACGATCGCGCCGCCGCCACTGTCGGCGAGCCGCGGCGCGGCATGCCGGATCGCAACGAATGCGCTCTGCAGGTTCAGGTCGATTTCGGCGCGGAAGCTCTCGGCGTCGTGCATCAGCAGCGGCCGGAATCCGGCGCCGCCGACCGTCGGCACGACGATGTCGAGACGGCTGTCGAGCGCCCACGCGGTGTCGAGCGCAGCCTGCAGATCGGTTTCGTCGCAAGCATCGCCGGCGTGGACCGCGACGCGGCTGCCGGGAACCGCATCGGTCAGTTGCCGCTGCGTGCGTTCGAGCGCGTCGCGGCGGCGGCCCATCAATACGACGGCTGCGCCGTCGGCGACGAGCGCGTGCGCGCAGGCCGCGCCGATGCCGCCTGCGCCGCCCGTGACGAGCGCGGTGCGGCCGGCGAGGGGGCGTGATGAGTGCATCGTTCAGCCCTCCAGCGGCAGGTCTTGCGACCAGTCGACGTGCAGCGTGCGCGCGGCGAAGCGCCACGCCGCGCCGTCGAACACGCAGCGGTCGCGATAGCGCAGCCCCCAGTCGAGCTTGCGCTTCACGCCGTCGCGCACATAGACGTGGCACGCGACGCTGTACGTCTCGACGTCGGCCTCGCCGCCGTCGAGCGTGACGAGCTGGTTGTGCACGTGATGCTGGGTCGTCTCGTAGCGCTCGATCGCGCTCATGCCGGCGACGATCGCGTCGCGGTCGGCGAAGCGGAAGCCGGGGCCGTCGAGCTGCGCGTCGGCGGTGAAGAGGGCGGCAAGGCGTGGCCAGTCGCGCCGGTCGACGGCTTGCGCGTAACGGCACGCGAGCTCGTACAGCGCGTGGCGGGAATTCGAATCGGTCATGCGGTACTCCGTGGATGAACGGAAAGAGCGGCCGCGCCGCACACACGGACGCGGCGGCATTGCGACGTCGATGCGCAGGTTCGCACCGGACCGGTCGATCCTCATCGTCCATACGGAGCAGGGTGCGGCTCGGGGAAAACACCGGGAACGATGTCCGTGCACCGTTCTATGCTGCGATGCGGCGGCGGCGATCGGGCCTTTGTCGGCGGATGGCGAGCCCGTCCCGACGGCGCCGCCGCCCAGGCCTTTTCCAATCGTCCCGACGATTTCCCGGGCGCGATGTTGCGACGCGCAACGGCTTCGAATGCCCGCCTCGCGTTTGCCCCTAGTCGAAATGGACGATGGCCGCGGGCCCGGCGCTGGCTACCGTGCAGTCATCCGGTGCTGTTGCCACCGAGCCGGATTCGAACCGCGGGAGCGGTCAACCGAAGGGGACGACGATCATGAGACTCACGACTCGCAAGCTGTGCGTATTGGCGATGGGCACGTTCGCCGCGATGGCGATGGCGCGATACGGCGTCGATCGCGTTCCGTCGCCGCCATATGCTGCCGGCATCCTGCAATGCCGCTCGGTCGACCAGAGCGGCCTGCCGACCGGTTGCGTGCCGATCGATCCGTCGCACTTCGGTTTCGCCGCGTTGCGCGGCATGTGAGGCCGGCGCGGCCGTGCGCCGTGTCGGAAGGACCCCGCTGCGACACGGTGCGGCGGCGTGCGGACGGACTGCGCGAAGGCGCATCGCGCATTCGCTGTGCATCGGCCGGATCGCATCGACGATCCGGCCTCCCGTCGATCGACGCCCGGCCGCCGCGCGATATCACGCCGCGGCCCGCATTCGTGCCGCCTCCCGCCCGGATCGGCATCCGCGACGTGGCGACGCTCTTATCCGGGCGCAACGCAGCCAGGCCAGCCGCCATCCCGACCATCGCCTTTCACGCATTCCGTTCACGCCTATCCATGCCCATGTCATCCGAATACTCCCTGACCCGCCCCCTGAACGCCCGCGACGTGCATCGCTGGGACGCAGAACACGACGTCGTGATCGTCGGCTTCGGCTCGGCCGGCGCATGCGCGGCGATCGAAGCCGCGAGCGCCGGCGCCGACACGCTGATCGTCGAACGCGCGTCGAGCTACGGCGGCACGAGCGCGCTGTCCGGCGGCGAGATCTACCTCGGCGGCAGCGGCGGCACGCCGGCGCAGCGCCGGGCGGGCTTCGTCGACGAAACCGAGGACCTGTACCGCTACCTGATGCTCGCCGGCGGCCGCGACGCCGACGAAGCGAAGGTGCGCGCCTATGCGGACGAAAGCCTCGCGCACCACGACTGGCTGGTCGCGCAGGGCCTCACGTACAAGAACACGTTCATCCCCGAGCGGATCGTCGAGCCGGAAACCGACGACTGCCTGATCTGGTCCGGCAGTGAGGAAGCGTGGCCGTTCAGCGACGCCGCGAAACCGTGTCCGCGCGGCCACACGCCGCAATGGCCGGGCTGGGGCGGCGGCCAGATGCTGATGCGCGTGCTGGCCGAGCGCGTGCAGGCGCTCGGCGTCGCGACGCGCTACGACACCCGGGCGCTCGCGCTGATCGTCGACGATACCGGCGCGGTGTGCGGCGTCGTACTGCGCGCATACGGCGAGACGGCATGCGTGCGCGCGCGCCGCGCGGTGATCCTGTGCGCCGGCGGCTTTGCGATGAACCGCGACATGGTGCGCCGGCACGCGCCGCAACTGCTGCGCTCGGACGAACCGATCGGCAGTCCCGGCGACGACGGTTCGGGCATCCTGCTCGGCCAGAGCGCGGGTGGTGCGGCGATCCATATGGACCAGGGCTTCGTCAGCCTGCCGTTCTACGCGCCCGAATCGCTGATTCACGGGATCTTCGTGAACGCGCGCGGCCAGCGTTTCATCAACGAGGACGGCTATCACGGTCGCACGGGCCATCACGCGTTCCATCAGGCCGACGACCGGATCTACCTGCTGGTCGATCAGGCGACCTACCAGGCGCCGCCTGACATCGCCCGGATCGGCATCGCGGCGGCGGGCGAGACCTGGGAGGAAGTCGAACGCGACCTGCAGATGCCGGCCGGCACGCTGACGGCGACCGTCGACGTGTACAACCGCCATGCGGCCGAAGGTGTCGATCCGCTGTTCCACAAGGCGAAGAAATGGCTGAAGCCGCTGATCGAGCCGCCGTTCGTCGCGCTCGATTGCCGGATCGACTATGCGTTCTATCCGCATTTCACGCTGGGCGGGCTCGATACGCTGCCGACCGGGCAGGTGCTCGACGCGACGCGCACGCCGGTGCCGGGCCTCTATGCGGCCGGCCGCACGAGTTGCGGGCTGCCCCGCTGGGGCGCCGGATACAGCTCGGGGCTCTCGCTGGCCGACGCGACGTTCTTCGGCCGGCAGGCCGGCCGCCACGCGGCGCATGCGATGACCGACGCGTTGCGCAGCGCGGCGTAGTTCATCCGGAAAAACACGACGCCCCGGGCAGCTGCGTTGCACCGGGGCGTCGTCGTTCGATGCCGACGTCACGCAGACGTCCGCCGATCATCGCGCCGTCACGCGAGATCGAGCGCGTTGGTCAGGTCGCCCGGCGGCGTTGCATTGCGCGACGCGAACGCCTTGTCGCGCGCGGCGACGCCGTCGAGCGGCGCGAGCCCGTGCACGCGGCTGATGAAGCGCAGGATCGAATTCGTGTCGTACAGCGTGTGATCGACGTGGCCCTTCTTCGCGAACGGCGAGATCACCAGCGCCGGAATCCGCGAGCCGGGGCCCCAGCGATCGCCGACCGGCGGTGCGACGTGATCCCACCAGCCGCCGTTCTCGTCGTGCGTCATCACGATCACGGTGTTCGCCCACTGCGGGCCACGCCGGATGTGCTCGATCACGTTCGCGATGTGACGATCGCCCGATTCGACGTCCGCGTAGCCCGCATGCATGTTCAGGTTGCCCTGCGGCTTGTAGAACGTGACGGCCGGCAGGCGGCCCGCGTCGATGTCGGCGATGAAGTGGTTGGTCGACGGCTCGTCGCCGAGGCCGGCGTCGCGCAGGTGCCGGCGGCGCGCGTCGGTGCCCGGCGCGAAATTCGCGAAGTAGTTGAACGGCTGGTGGTGGTACTGGAAATCGGGCACGGTGCCGGTATCGCGATGGTCGAGCGCGTACTGCCATGCGCCGCTGTACCACGCCCAGTCGACGTTCTTTTCCGACAGGCGATCGCCGATCGTCGCATGAGCCTGCGGCGGGATCACGCGGTGATCCGACGGGTCCGCATACGCGGCGTTGCCCGGGTCGGGCGGCGGCACGTAGCTTGGCTGGTACGGCGGCGCCATTGTGTTGACGCCGTAGCCGTCGGGCGTCAACGGGCCGTCGCTCACGAACTTCGGCGGACCGTCGAGTGCGGATGCCGGCGAATCGGCGGCGAGCGTCAGGCGCATGCCGGCCGGATCGTCGCCATCGACTTTCGACAGCAGCTTTCCTGCATGCGGTTGCTTGTGCGCATCCGGATAGATCGGCGGTTGCGCGGAAATCAGGAACATGTGGTTGAGCCACGAACCGCCGAAGGCCGCCATGAAGAAGTTGTCACACAGCGTGTATTGCCGCGCGAGATTCCACAGCCGCAACGTGTCGGCCGAATTGCGGTAGTGGCCCATCACGAGACCGCCCGAATCGGCCCACGCGGCGAACTGGTCGTTGCGCCCGCCCGCGATCTGCATCTGGTTCTGATAGAAGCGGTGCCACAGGTCGCGTGTGATCACGCCGTTCGGCAGCGGCTTGCCTTGCGTGTCGGCGAGCCGGAACGGCGCGTTCGGCAACTGGTCGATGTCGCGCTCGGCGATCGCGTAGCGCTTGCCGTCCACTTCCTGCGCCTGCGGCACGAGCCCGCCCCAGATCTTCGGCAGCACCGGCAGCGGCGTCTTGCCGTCGCGATCGAGCTGCTGCGCATGCGCGGGCTGCACGTCGCTCAGCGGATAGCGCACGCCCGGGAAATCGCCGTACAGGTTCGCGAAACTGCGGTTCTCCGCATAGATCACGACGATGTGGCGCACCTGCCGGCGCAGTGCTTCGTCGAGCCGCTGGTCGGCGGCGGAACGCGGCGCGCCGCCCGGCACGGTCTCGCAGCCGCCGAGCGCGACGCCCGCGCCGAGCGCGGCAAGGCCGCCGAGTACGCGGCGGCGGTCGGGATCAACGGGAAGGTCGTCGGGGCGATCGGGGGTGTCGTTCACGTCGTGTGCTCCTCGAATGGGCGGTTGTCGTTCGATGTGCGGCAGCGTCGCACAGCCTGCCGCGACGCGAGACGGGACGCAACAACCGCATGGGCGATTGCGCGACGCTATGCAATTGTCATAAAAATGTCACGAATGCGACTATACCGCGGCCGGCCGTACCGACGAAAGGTGTTTGTCGGACGCTGCGCGACGCGCGCGCGCGAACTAGACTTGAATGAAGGGCGGCGCGTCATGGCGCTGCCCTGGAGAAGGTCGCCCGGCGGCTCGGCCGACGGTGCCGCCGCGGTGTCATTCATGCGACGAAACGAGGCGACGATGGCGCGTATGCATGCGGTGCGCGCCTGGCTGCCGATGCCGTGTGCCGGCCGGGCGCGCGTGCACGCGTCAGCGCGCCGTACGGTGCACGCAGCCGGCCCGAGGCGATGGACAGGAAACTCGACTACGCGGGATTGCTGATCGCGGCAGGCTTCTTCGTGCTGTTCGCCGCGCAGTTGCTGATGCTGCGGCCGGCGTCCACGATGATCGCGTACAGCGACTTCCACCGGCTCGTCGCGGCACGGCTCGTCGACGATCTCGAGATCGGCTCGACGTCGATCTCGGGCACGCTGAAGATGCCGCAGGCCGGCCCGATGCTGCCGGCGTCCGAGGTCGAGGCCGTGAAGTCGGCCGGCACGCCGTGGCGCTTCTCGACCAATCGCGTGACCGACCCGCAACTGATCGATGCACTGACCGCCGCCGGCATCCGTTATCACGGCGCGTCCGACACCGGCTGGATCACGGCGCTCGCGTCGTGGCTGGTGCCGCTCGTCGCGTTCGTGTTCATCTGGAACCTGATGCTGCGCAAGCGCGGCGGGCTGCAGGACTTCACCGGGATGGGCAAGAGCCGCGCACGCGTGTACGTGCAGCAGGAAACCGGCATCACGTTCGACGACATCGCCGGCATCGACGAAGCAAAGGCCGAATTGCAGCAGCTCGTCGCGTTCCTGCGCAACCCCGATCGCTACCAGCGGCTCGGCGGCAAGATCCCGAAGGGCGTGCTCGTCGTCGGCGCGCCGGGTACGGGCAAGACGCTGCTGGCGCGCGCGGTGGCCGGCGAGGCGGCCGTGCCGTTCTTCTCGATCAGCGGCTCCGCGTTCGTCGAGATGTTCGTCGGCGTCGGCGCCGCGCGTGTGCGCGACCTGTTCGAGCAGGCGCAGCAGAAGGCGCCGTGCATCGTGTTCGTAGACGAGCTCGATGCGCTCGGCAAAGTGCGCGGCATCGGCCCGATGTCGGGCAACGACGAGCGCGAGCAGACGCTCAACCAGTTGCTCGTCGAGATGGACGGCTTCCAGGCCGGCTCCGGCGTGATCATCATGGCCGCGACCAACCGGCCGGAAATCCTCGATCCGGCGCTGCTGCGCCCGGGCCGCTTCGATCGTCACATCGCGATCGACCGGCCCGACGTAAACGGCCGCCGCCAGATTCTCGGCGTGCACGTGAAGCGCGTGAAGCTCGCGACCGACATCGATCTTGGCGAGCTCGCGTCGCGTACGCCGGGATTCGTCGGCGCCGATCTCGCGAACGTCGTCAACGAAGCCGCGCTGCATGCGGCCGAACTGGGCAAGCCGGCGATCGGGATGGACGATTTCGACGAGGCGATCGATCGCGCGCTCACCGGCCTCGAGCGCAAGAGCCGCGTGATGAACGCGCAGGAGAAGCTGACGATCGCGTATCACGAAGCCGGTCACGCACTCGTCGCGGAGAGCCGCGCGCATTGCGATCCGGTGAAGAAGGTGTCGATCATTCCGCGCGGCGTGGCGGCGCTCGGCTACACGCAGCAGGTGCCGACCGAGGATCGTTACGTGCTGCGCCGCAGCGAGCTGCTCGATCGCATCGATGCGCTGCTCGGCGGGCGTGTGGCAGAAGAACTCGTGTTCGGCGACGTGTCGACGGGCGCGCAGAACGATCTCGAACGCGCAACCGCGATGGCGCGTCACATGGTGATGCAGTATGGAATGAGCGAGAAGATCGGGCTCGCGACGTTCGACGACGGCGACGGGCGTGCCGGCATGCCGGGCGGATGGCGTGCGGGTGACGGCCGGTGCAGCGAGCATACCGCGCGGATGATAGACGACGAAGTGCACACGCTGTTGACCGACGCGCATGCGCGTGTCGCGGCGACGCTGGGCGAGCGTCGCGATGTGCTGGAGCGGATCGCGCGACGGTTGCTCGAGTGCGAAGTGCTCGAACGCGACGCGTTGCAGGCGTTGATCGATGGACATATCGCACCTTCCGCACCTTCTGCGGCTTCTGTCGATTGCACGCCAGCCACAGGTGCAAATGCGCCGGAACAGGCAACGGCAGTCGAGCGCGATTTCGTCGCGTACGGGACGCCGCGCGAACCCGAACGCTGAAGCACGGATCGCACTCGGCGCGACGCGCGCTCAGTCAGGATCGCGTCACGCCGGTGCTGCGATTCGCATGTGCCGATGTTTCCTTTCCCTTTCTCCTGCGAGTCGCGGAGCCGCCATGAGCGAGGCGCACGTATCGGTCGATATCGCGCAGCACGCGCGTTTCGGTTTCGAAGTCCCGTTTGCCGGGACCGATCTGTCGCCGGTGCTCACCGACCAACCGCCGCCGCTCGGCGAAGAAGGGCGCGGGCCGAACCCGGTCCGGTTGCTCGCGGCGAGCCTGTCGTTCGCGCTGGAAAAACAGCGCGTCGATCTGCAACCGGTCAGCGCGCGTATCGACGTCGGCATGATGCAGAACGATGCGGGGCGCGTGCGCGTCGGTGCGATGGCCGTCACGTTGTCGGTCGGCAAGACGTGGATGCGACGCG
Source organism: Burkholderia sp. Bp9016 (assembly GCF_003857765.1). Classification (NCBI taxonomy): domain Bacteria; kingdom Pseudomonadati; phylum Pseudomonadota; class Betaproteobacteria; order Burkholderiales; family Burkholderiaceae; genus Burkholderia; species Burkholderia sp. Bp9016. The sequence goes on along the minus strand of NZ_QTPY01000023.1, from coordinate 57,288 downwards.
TCAGGACTCGGTCGCGGAGGCGACTTCGGCCGCTTCCGCGAGCGCGTCGAGAAAGCGCGTGCGCCACCAGTGCACGTCGGTCTTGCGCACGATCGCCATCAGCGCGTCATGACGCTGGCGCCGCTCCTCGAGCGGCATCGTGAGCGCGCGCTGGATCGCCTGCGCGGTGCCTTGCGTGTCGTACGGATTGACGAGCAGCGCCGGCTTCAGTTGTTCAGCGGCGCCGGCGAAACGCGACAGCACGAGCACGCCCGGGTCGGTTTCGTCCTGCGCCGCGAGAAACTCCTTCGCGACGAGGTTCATCCCGTCGCGCAGCGGCGTGACGAGCGCGACGCGGCTCGCGCGATAGAGGCCCGGCAGGCGCTTGCGTGCCACCGTGCGGTGGATGTAGCGCATCGGCATCCATTCGAGCTCGCCGTAGTCGCCATTGATCGCGCCGCACAGGCTGTCCATCTCGCGGCGCAGATCGTCGTACGCGCCGAGATCCTCGCGGCTCGGCGCGGCGATCTGGATCAGCGTCGCGCGATCGCGATTCTCCGGATACTGCTCGAGCAACTGGCGGAACGCATGCACGCGTTGCGGCAGCCCCTTCGTGTAGTCGAGACGGTCGACGCCGACGAGCAACTGGCGTCGCGAGTATTCGTCGCGCATCCGTTCGAACATGTCGATGCCGTCGCGATTCTCCGCGAGCGCCGCGAACTCGTCGACGTTGATGCCGATCGGAAACGCACCGGCCGACAGCGTGCGGCCGAACGCGCGCAGGCGGCCGTCGGGCAATCGTGCGGCGCCGGCTTCGGCTTCGACGTAGTGCTCGAAGTGCAGCAGGTCCGATTCGGTCTGGAAGCCGACGAGGTCGTACGCGAACAGCGAACGCATCAGCCATTCGTGTTCCGGAATCGCGGCCATGATCGGCGGCGGCGGCATCGGAATGTGCAGGAAGAAGCCGATCGGATTCCGGCAACCCATCGCCCGCAGTTCGGCCGCGAGCGGAATCAGCTGGTAGTCGTGGACCCAGACGGTGTCGTCGGGGCGCAGCAGCGTGCCCAGCTTGCGCGCGAAGAGCTGGTTCACGCGCCGGTAGCCGTCTGCGAAGCGCCGGTCGAACTGCGCGAGGTCGAGCCGGTAGTGGAACACCGGCCACAGCACGTTGTTCGAGTAGCCGAGGTAATACGCGTCGTAATCCTGCGGATCGAGATCGATCGTCGCGAGCTGAATGCCGCCGACGTTCTGGATCTGCACGTCATCGCCGTGCGTGGGACGCTCGCCTTCGCCTCGCAGCCTGCCGCTCCATCCGAACCAGACGCCGCCTGACTCCTGCAGGCTGTCCTTCACGGCGACGGCGAGCCCGCCGGCCGCGGCTTTACGGGGATCTGCGATGCGATTGGATACGACGACGAGTCGGCTCACCGGTTCTCCTGCGATAGTTGGGGAATTCATGCGGCCAGGGCGCGAAGCGGACGCCGCCATCGACGCAGAATGCGCGATGGGGCCGCGATACGATCGGACGGGAGTCAGGGCATGCGATTCGCCGTTCGAACGTGAGGTGCTTTTTAAGCATACTCGTCATTCGGCTGATTTAAAAGTGCATGACCGGGATCAACGGACATGTAAAAGCGATGTGCCAGTCGCTGCATATCGCGCTTTTCGGCCGGGACCGGAAATTGCGCAGTGCTGCAGATGCAGCGTGTGCATAGGGATGCGGACGAAGGAGAAGAGGCGTCGCCGGTGGTGTGAACGATCGTGCTCGCGCACCTGCCGCGTCGAGTGCAATCGCGTCGGCATTGCGTCGATTCGGTCGAATGCGTCGCGCTGATCGACTGCGATGTGCCGGGCGGAAGCGGGGTGAGCGCGGATGCTTGGTCAGCGCATGCAAGGGGAGTGGTTCGTTCGATTCAGTGTTCGCGGTGTTCCGCTTCACTCGCTCGCGTGCAACGACCGCCCACGCGAGCACGATGCGGATGGCGCGGCCGGGCGTCGTTCCGCGTGGCCGCGCCATCGTGTTCGCCGTTACGCGGTAGCGGCCTGCCAGTGCGATGCGTCGCCTGCCGCATGCGCGCGTGCGTGCGCGGACTTCGCGTGTTCGCCGGCCGGCATCCGGAACGCGGATACCGTCTCCGACAGCTCGCGGCCTTGCGCCTCGAGCGATTTCGACGCGGCCGCGGCCTGCTCGACGAGCGCCGCGTTCTGCTGCGTCGTCTCGTCCATCTGCGTGATCGTGAGGTTCACCTGATCGATGCCGCGACTTTGCTCGGCCGACGCGGCGGCGATCTCGCCCATGATGTCGGTCACGCGCGCGACGGCCTGCGTCACGTCCGACATCGTCTTGCCGGCTTCGCCCGCGAGCGCCGAGCCGTCCCGGATCGTCTGCACCGACGCGGTGATCAGCTCCTTGATTTCCTTCGCGGCGGTCGACGAACGTTGCGCGAGACTGCGCACCTCGCTCGCGACGACCGCGAAGCCGCGGCCCTGTTCTCCGGCACGCGCCGCTTCGACGGCCGCGTTCAGCGCGAGGATGTTGGTCTGGAACGCGATGCCTTCGATGATGCCGGTGATGTCGGCGATCTTCGACGAGCTGTGGCCGATTTCCGTCATCGTGTCGACGACGCGGCCGACCACCGCGCTGCCGCGCTGCGCGACATCCGACGCATTCGCGGCGAGCGAGCTCGCCTGCTGCGCGTTCTCGGCGTTCAGGCGCACCGTCGACGTGAATTCCTCCATCGTCGCGGCGGTTTCCTGCAGCGACGCCGCCTGTTCCTCGGTGCGCTGACTCAGGTCGAGGTTACCCGACGCGATCTCGCTGACGGCATGCGCGATGCTGTTCGACGAATCGCGCACGTGACCGACGATGCCGATCAACCGTGCATTCATCGTGTGCAGCGCTTCGAGCAGATCGCGCGTCTCGTCGTTGCCGCTCACGCTGATACGGCTGCCGAGATCGCCGTCGGCCACCGTGCGCGCGACGTCGACGGCCGCGCCGATCGGTGCTGTGATCTTGCGCGTCAACCACAGGCCGCCACCCACCGCGACCGCGATCGCGGCCAGGCAGATCGCCGACAACAGGTTGCGCTCGGCCGTGTAGCGATCGGCGAATGCCTGCGCGATCGCGATTTCACGTTCGTGCGTATAGGTTGCATACGCATCGGTCGCTTGAACAAGTTGCGCGAGCAACGGACGGCAGTGCTCATCGATGTCGACGGTCGCGTCGTCCTTCTTGCCGGCCTGCGCGAGTCCGACGATGTTCAGCGCGACGGGCCCGTAGCTGGTTTCGACGCGCACGATGTCGCCGACCAGCTGGCGCGCGCGATCGGTCGTGTCGGTCGCATTCGCGATCATGTCCTTCAGTTTTGCGAGGTTGTCCTGCACGTCCTTGTGCGCCTGCTGCACTTCGGCCAGTTCGAGCGCGATGTCCGACGGCTTGGTTACGAGCACCAGGTTGCGCGCGGCGATCGCGCGCCGATCCACCGCCGTTCGGATGCGCGCCGACAGGTTCGCGCGCGCGTTGATGCCGTTCATGTACCGGGAAAACTCGGCGTTGGTATCGGACAGCGCCTTGAGCGCCATGCCGGACACGATCACGACGACCGCGGCGAGCAAACCGAAGCCGCCAAGCAGCTTTGCCTTGATGCTTATTCTGGCGATTTTCACGATGTGCCTCTGTGCGAGTGGTTGGCGATGGGGATTTATTGTTCGAGCGGATACAGGCTCGTGCCGTCATTAACGGGAATTCCTGATATTTCTTTACTCGTCGAAAACCCTGATGCCAATTTGTTACTTTGCTGAAAGCCCCGCCCGGCGGGTGTTTTTGACCTCTATCAAAAATATGAAATTACTGGCGGGAGAATCTGTTCATACGCGGAATTCGAGGCGGGTTTTATCGTTTGCATTTAAAGCAAAGGCGTTTAAAGGGGGGCTCCAATAACCCGCATCGGTGATTTATCCGATTCGGATGGCGGCGCCGAATCGGGGCCGAGATGAAGCCGGAGCGGTGCGCGGCAGCGGAACAGGCGATGCCGGTAAACGAAAACCGGCGCCCGGTTTCCCGGGCGCCGGACAGGCCCGCGGCAGGCGCCGCAGGCCTGGGGCGATCAGAACGTCGTGCGCAGGCCGGCCATCACGCTGCGTCCGCCTTCCGGCGCGAAGCCGCGCACGACCGAGGTCGCGTAGCGGATGTCCTGGTTCGTCAGGTTGTCGCCGCGCAGGTACGCGAGCCAGTGCGTCGCGCGCATGCGGAACTTGTACGTCAGCATCACGCCGAGCGACGTGTAGCCGTCCGTCGAGAAGTCGTTCTCGGGCACCCGGTGCTGCGACCACGCATGCGTGACCTGCGCGCGTGCGCCGAACGGGCCGTATCCGTAGTCGGCCGCGAGCGTCGCGCGCAGCGGGGCGATGCGCGGCAGCGGCTGGCCGGTATCGACGTTGCGCGCATGCGTGTAGTCGGCGGTCAGTTCCAGGTCGACCGTGTGGCCGCGCCGCGAGAACGCGCGCCATTTGCCGTCCAGCTCGACGCCGTAGAACTCGGCGCGCACGCCACGATAGATCGCTTCGTTGAGCGCGCCATCGGTGCCGGGTGCGACCGGTTCGCCGTCGTCGTCAACGACGCGGCCCGTGTTGTACTCGGTCAGGTAGTTCGAGAAGCGGTTGTAGAACACGCCGACGCTGCCGCGGTTCGGGCCGCTCGCGTAGCGCAGCGACAGGTCGGTCGACACGGCTTTTTCCTTCGATGCGTTCGGGTTGCCGATCAGGAACTGGCCGGTCGCGTCGTGCGGGCCGTTCGAGTACAGCTCGTAGAAGGTCGGTGCGCGTTCCGTGTATGCGACGTTCGCCGCGACCGACCACACCGGCGTCAGCGAGAACAGCGCGCCGGCCGATACGCTGCCGGCATTGAAGTCGCGCGGCTGCGCTCCCGCGAATTTCTCGACGCCGGCCGGATCGGGGTTGACCGTCACGTGCTCGAAGCGCCCGCCGAGGCTCAGCTTCAGCGCCGAATTGACCTGCCATTCCTCGAGTCCGAACAGCGCGACGCTGCTGGTGCGCGTGGACGGCACGAGCATTTCGTCGCCGAGCGCGGAGAACGTATTCTGGCCGAACTGCACGCCGATTGCGCCTTCGAACGGACCGATCTTGCGGTGCTGCGCCTCGATGCGCGCCTCGTAGCCGCGATTGCGGAAGGTGGTCGCCGTCTCGCCGTTGTCGACCTCCTTGTGTCGGTAGTCGGTGTACGCGAAGTCGAACTTCAGCTTCGTGAACGGCCCGCTCAGGTTGCGCACCTCGGACGCGAACGCGAGGCGTTCCTGACGCATCCGCAGCCGCACGTCGTCCTCGGCGACGGAACCGTAGTTCGATTCGTAGCCGCTGTACGACAGGCCCGCGAAGCCGTCCGTCCACGTGTACGACGCACCGACCGCGCCGCCGTGCACGCGGCCGTCGCTGTTCGGTACGTTGCCGTACGGCTGCGGCGTGTCGGGGCCGTCGATCGCGCGCTGCTCGCTGCTGCGCGCATAGCCGGGAATCCGCAGCTTGCTCGCCTCGCGATCGAACGCGTCGACGTGGAACGCGAAGCCGCCGCTGCCGCCTTCGACCTGCGCTGCGCCTGCGCGAACCGAATTCGCACCGCCGTAGCGCGCGTCGAGCGCACCCGTCACGCCTTCGATCGCTTCGCGCGGAATCCGGTTGTCGATGGTGTTGACGACGCCGCCGACCGCGTTGCCGCCGTACAGCAACGCGGCCGGCCCGCGCACGATCTCGACGCGCTCGATCGACAGCGGATCCTGCGGCACCGCATGGTCGTACGACAGCGACGACGCATCGTAGGCCGCGACGCCGTTCTGCAGCAGCCTGATCCGGTCGCCATCCATTCCGCGGATGATCGGCCGGCCGACCATCGGCCCGTAGGTGGTCGTCGACACGCCAGGCAGGCCGTTGAGCGTTTCGCCGAGCGAGTCGGCCTGGCGACGCGTGAGCGCGTCGCCGGACAGTTGCGTGGTCGGCGCAACCAGTTCGGAGTCGCCGAGCGGGTTCGCGGTCACGAAGATCGGTGCGAGCGTCGTGGCCGCCGGCGGATTCGCCGGGGTGGTCGTATCGGTCTGCGCGTGCGCGACGGCGGCGAAGAGCATCAGCGAAACGGGCGGGAGCGGGCGAAGCGGTAGACGAGGGAGGTCGCGCATGGTCGGTGAAACGATTGGAATCGGATTGAAAACGAGGCATGCGGGCCATCGATGGATACGATATATTGTTGCGTATGCGACGCGCAATAACCCGCTGGAACATGACTCGACGAGGCCCGGCCACCCGGTAGAAACGGCATCCGAGGCGGACGAGCATGCTAAATGATATGTTATATCATTTCAAATTCCAAACGAAACGGAGGTCGTTGTAGGGTTTTTGTCGGATCGACGAAATGGAAGCCGGGGCGGAAAATGCCGGCGGAACGAGGGGGGCGACGGCGGGGGAGCGTGCTGGATCGTGTGTCGGCGAGGCTTGCCGGGTTACGCGAACACCGTGGATCGTGCGACGTCGCGCCTTGCATTTTTCTCGGTAAATCAACGGGATGCCGACGGGTTCGCAACGCGCTGCGACCGCCGCCCGACAGTAACGCGCATAACGAATCGCCCGTCAGCGCTCCGCCGGAAACCGGTCCTGCAACGCATGCAGCCAGCGCGCGACGACTTCGAGCTCCTCGTCGGAAAACCCGTCGCACAGCTTGCCGTTGAGTTCGCGCAGCAGCACGCGTGCGCGCTTGAGCGCCGCGTGACCTTCGTCGGTCAGGAACAGGCGCGTCGCCCGCCCGTCGTCCGAATCCGCGTGACGCGCGAGCAAGCCGGCTTTCGCCATCCGGTCCGCGAGCCCCGTCATCGCGGACGGCGCCAGTTGCAGCGCTGCGCCGACTTCGCCGATCAGCGCGCCGTCCTGCTTCGCGAGACAGAACAGCACGCCGGCCTGGGCGGCGCTCGCCCGCGTATCGGTCTCGGCCTGGCGGTCGATCCAGCGCTGCACGCGCCGCTGGCCGATGTTCAACAGGAAAAACAGTCGTCGGTCTTCGCTCAAGCTCGGTTCCCGGTAGCAATGGAAAGGGATGGGCGATCCGCGGCGCGTGACGCATCGAGCACCTGCGCGAGCCAGTCGGCGACACCGGGCCATAGCACTGTGCCGGGCCGGCTGCGAAAGAAACCCATGTGCCCGACCGGTCCGCTGCCTGCCGCGAGCGGATCGATCTGGCGGCGTTCGACGGCCGCCCGGGTCAGGTAGCTTACCAGCAGGTCGATCGCGCGCGGGTTTGCCCACGGATCGTCGTCGAAGCCGAGCGCGAGGATCGGCAACTGCTGTTTCCCGAAACGCTCGGCGGCACCCAGCGTCGGATCGTCGAAGAAGTAGCGCGGCAGCGTGGTCCAGTGGCTCCATTCGCGGAACACGCCGGCCGGCAAGTCCTCGCCGAGCCCGAGCCGCTTGCCGGGCACGTAGCCGAGCAGCGCGGACGCGAGCGGACCGGCCACGCGCAGGATCAGCCGCACCTTCAGGCGCTCCGCCGCGCGCGAAATCAGTCGCGTACTGCCCGCATGCGCGGCGACGAGCACGGCCGCGCGCAGATGCGCGGTGCCGGCCGACAGCCCGATCGCATGTCCGCCGACGCTATGACCGACGGCCAGCAGCGGCAGCCCGCCGTACGCTTGCCGCGCCCACGCGGTGGCGGCGCCGACATCGAGCTCGACCCAGTCGCGCATCCGGGCCTGCAACGCGCTCAGGCGCGCGGGACGCGATGCGCCGATGCCGCGATAGTTGTAGGTCAGCGCCGCGAACCCGAGCTCGGTCAGGAAGCGTGCGAAGCCCGCGTACAACCGTTCCGGAACGGCCGTGGCCGGATGAATCAGCACGAGCGCGCGCGGCGCGGCGTCCGGCGACCACAGCGTGCCGCGCAGCGTATAGCCGTCGGCGGCGGCAAATTCGATGGGTTCGGATGTCATGACGGCCCTCATTCGGTGGGTTATTTCGCATGCGAAATATAGTCCGGGATTTATTTCGCACACGAAATATCTATCGAGGATTCATTCGAACGGCGCGTCGCGAAGTGCGTCGCATGGCCTCTGCCGTGATCGGCAATTCATAAAATATTTGCATCTTTGTATATCAGAATATTGCGTTTGTATCATGATGAGGATCGACGTATCTTCATCGGTTCCATCCCGTCCGCCGGCCATCGTGCGCGGCGGACAACCGGGCGCCGCCGTCGCGCGGCAGCCTGCCAACCTCCGGGGAGATCACGTTGTTGAGCCGAATCGTCACGGCGCTCCTGCTCGCGCTTGCCGCGCAGCCGGGCCTCGCGAAAGACACCGTCACGCTGCGCGTCGGTGAACAGAATTACTTCAACATCCAGGCGTCGATGGAGGCGTCCGGCGTGCTGAAGGACCTGCCTTACACGATCGAGTGGAAACACTTCCAGGCCGCCGCGCCCGTCGCCGAGAGCCTGAACGGCAACGCGATCGACCTCGGCTTTCTCGGCGATTCCGCGCTGCTCACGCTGGCCGCGCGCGGCGCGCCGGTGAAGGTCGTCGCGGTGTCGCGGCAGAGTCTCGACGGCGTCGCGATCCTCGTGCCGAAAAATTCGCCGGTGCGCACCGTCGCCGACCTGCAGGGCAAGACCGTCGCGGTCTGGCGCGGCGCGTGGAGCCAGCAGCTGGTGCTGCGCGCGCTCGAACACGCGGGCCTGCGCGCGGATTCCGTCAAGTACGCGTACCTGATGCCGATCGACGCGACCAATGCGCTCGCGAACGGCTCGGTCGATGCCGTGTCGCTGTGGGAGCCGTTCGTCAGCACGCTCGCCCTGCGGCAGGGCGCGCGGCCCGTGACGACCGCGCAAGGACTGATGCCCGCGCTGAGCTTCATCGCGGCGAACGAGCAGGCGGCTACGGCCAGGCGCGCGGAAATCACGGATTTCCTGAAGCGCGTGGTTGCCGCGCGCCAGTGGGTCGACAGCCATCCGCGCGAGTACGCGGACCTGTGGGCGAAGCGCGCGAAGCTCGAACCCGACGTCGCGTATCGCTGGCTCAACAACGCGCATCAGCGCGTGGGTCCGGTCGACGAGACGGCGGCGAAGGATGCGCAGAACACGGCCGATTTCCTGCACAAGGCAGGCGTGATTCCGGCTGCTTACGACACGTCGAAGCTGCTCGACCGCTCGTATGCGGGCGCGTTCGCGGCGCCGGCGCAAAAGACGGCCGCCGCACAGTGACCGTGCCGCCGTGCCGCGCCGGCCGGCGGCGCACGGCGGGTTCGCGATCCCGGCCATTGTTCCGGCCATTTCCGGTCGACAACCAGAAGGACACTCCGACATGCCCGTCGACATCATCGGCATGATCACCGCGACACCTGGCGCGGAGGTCGACGTACCGGGCGGCGTCGCCGTCCAGCCCGACTACGTGCGGCGCTTCGCGCACGCACACGAAACGGCCGGCTTCGACCAGATCCTGGTCGGCCATTTCAGCAACGCGGCGGACGGCTTCGTCGTCGCATCGTTCGCGGCCGCCGCGACCGAACGCATCCGCATCCTGCTGGCGCACCGGCCGGGCGTGATCGTGCCGTCGGCCGCCGCGCGACAGATCGCGACGCTCGACGTATTCAGCGGCGGGCGGCTCGCGCTGAACGTCGTATCGGGCGGCGACGACGCCGATCTGCAGCGCGACGGCGACTTCGTGCCGCACGACGCGCGCTACCGCCGCACCGGCGAATATCTCGACGTGCTGAAGCGCATCTGGCTGGCCGACACGCCGGTCGACCACGACGGCGAGTTCTACCGGATCCGCGGCGCGTCGCCGCTCGTGAAAGGCACGCAGCGTCCGCACGTGCCGATCTACTTCGGCGGGTCGTCGCCGGCCGCGCTGGCCGTCGCGGGGCAGCACGCCGACGTCTACATGACGTGGGGCGAACCGCTCGCATCGGTGCGCGAGCAGATCGCGCGCGTGCGGGCCGCTGCCGCGCCGTTCGGACGCGCGCCGCGCATCAGCGTGTCGTTTCGCCCCATCGTCGCGGACACCGAAGCCGCTGCATGGGAGAAGGCCGAGGCGATCCGCGCGCGCGTGCGGGCGGCCCGGCTCGCGAACGGCCAGCCGATCGACGGGCATGCACCGCAGAATGCGGGTTCGCAACGATTGATGGCCGCGGCCGCGCAGGGTGACGTGCTCGACGAGCGGTTATGGATGGGCGTCGCGAACCTGACGGGCGCGCGCTGGAATTCGACCGCGCTCGTCGGCACGCCCGAACAGGTCGCGCGGGCGCTCGGCGCGTACTACCGGCTCGGCGTGTCGACGTTCCTGATTCGCGGTTTCGATCCGCTCGACGACGCGCTCGATTACGGGCGCAAGCTGATTCCGGCGGTCCACGCGCACGTTGCCGAGCTCGACCGGTACGATGCGGCGGTGACCGCGTAGACAAAAACGGCTGCTACCGCGATTCGCCCCGGCATTTCCGTTGCGGAGGGCCGGGGCGATTTCGTTTCGGGCGTCGTCACGGCGGTGACTCGGTCCATCGCATCAGAACGACGGCAAGCCGGGCGGGTTCGTTTCCGCACGCGTAATCGCCTCGCTCTGCAACCCCCAGCGCGCGAGCGCCTGCCCGTAGCGGCCGTTGCCGATCAGCGCGTTCGTCGCGAGCGTGAGCGCCGGCGCGAGCCCGCTGCCGCGGCGCGTCGCGATCGCGACGTCCGCGGTTGCAGGCCAGCCCGCGTTGACGACGCCGACCCGCCGGATCTTGCCGTCGCGCGCGGCCTCGTACGCCAGCGATGCGTTCGGGTTCAGCTCGGCATCGGCGCGGCCCGACAGCAGCGCGACGCGCGACGCCGCATCGTCGTCGAAATAGAGCAGTTCGGTCGCCTTCAGCCCTTGCGCGACGTTGCGCCGGCTCCATTCGAGCAGGATGCGCTCCTGGCTCGTGCCGGCGCCCGTGATGATGCGCAAGCCGGCGATGTCCTTCGGCCCGTCGATCTTCGCGATCGGGCTGGCCGTTCGGACGTAGAAGCCATGCAGCCCGAGCCGGTAGGTCGTGAAGTCGTATTTCTCCTTGCGCTTCTCGGTCACGCCGACGTTCGAGATCACCGCATCGTACTTGCCGGACGTGAGGCCCAGCGGCCAGTCGGCCCATGCGATCGGCAGCAGTACGAGCGTGCGGCCGAGAGTATCGGCGACCAGTTGCGCATAGTCGGGATCGGCGCCGACCACGGTGCGGGCGTCGGTCGCATAGGTCGACACGGGCGGCGCATGCGGTGCGATCGCGACCGTGAACGCGCCGTCGCGCACCCAGCGGTAGCCGCTGGCTGCGCGAATCGCCGCGTCGTCGCGGGACGCGCGGATCCGGCCGGCCTGGCGCGGATCGAGGTCCGCCGTCGCGGCGGCGGCATCCGCCGCATGCCAGCGCAGGCCGGCAGCCGCGGCCAGCGCGGCGGTCATGAAGTGGCGTCGGTCGATCATCGTGCGGTGTCCCTGAAGTCGTGAGCGGCGTGCATCACAGCACCCGCGACAGGAATGCGCGCGTGCGCGCATGGGCGGGGGCGTCGAGCACGGCGGCGGGCGGCCCCGACTCGACGATGCGGCCGCGCTCCATGAACAGCACATTGTCCGCGACTTCGCGCGCGAAGCCGATCTCGTGCGTGACGATCACGAGCGTGGTGCCGGAGCGGGCCAATTCCTTGATCACATCGAGCACTTCGTTCACGAGTTCCGGATCGAGCGCCGACGTCGGCTCGTCGAACAGCAGCACCTTCGGCCGCAACGCGAGCGCCCGCGCGATCGCGACGCGCTGCTGCTGGCCGCCCGACAACTGGCGCGGGTACGCATCGGCCTTGTCCGCGAGTCCGACGCGCGCGAGCAGCGTGCGCGCGGTGCGTTCGGCGGCATCGCGCGTAGCGCCGGCAACCGCAATCGGCGCCTCGATCAGGTTCTCGAGCACCGTCAGGTGCGGGAACAGGTTGAAGTTCTGGAATACCATGCCGACCGCCGTGCGCCGCTTCAGCACGTCGCGTTCCTTCAACTCGTGCAGCACGTCGCCGTCGCGGCGATAGCCGATCAGCTCGCCGTCGATGTCGATGAAGCCGGCGTCGACGCGTTCGAGGTGGTTGATCGTGCGCAGCAGCGTCGACTTGCCGGAGCCGGACGGCCCGACGATCACCGTCACACTGCCGCGCGGCGCAACGAACGACACGTTGTCGAGCACGCGCTGCATGCCGAACTGCTTCGACACGTTGTGCACGACGACTTCGCCGCCGGTGCGCGCCGACAGCGGCGCCACCGATGCGTCGGCGGTGGCGCCGTGAGCCGGCACGGCAGCCGTCGCACGCCGCCACAGCGCGCTGACGCGCGCCAGCACGAACGTCAGTGCCGACGGCGGCGGGTTGCGCAGCGCGCCGCGCGCATAGTGGCGCTCGACCTGCACCTGGATCGCCGACAGCACGGTCAGGATGATCAGATACCAGACGGTCGCGACCATCAGCAGCGGAATCACGTCGAGATTGCGGCGATAGATCACCTGCACCGTGTAGAACAGCTCCGGCATCGCGAGCACATAGACCATCGACGTGCCTTTCGCCAGCGTGATCAGGTCGTTGAACGCGGTCGGCAGGATCGCGCGCATCGCCTGCGGCAGCACGATCCGCGACGTCTGGCGGCCGCGCGGCAGGCCGAGTGCGGCCGCGGCTTCGAGCTGCCCCTGGTCGACCGCGAGAATGCCGCCGCGGATCACTTCCGCGGAAAACGCCGCGTGGTTCAGCGTGAGGCCGAGCACGGCCGCGAAAAACGGACTGATCAGGTCGGTGGTCGGCGTGTCGAACCACACGATGTCGGTGAACGGCACGCCGATCCGCACGTGTTCGTACAGGTAGCCGAGGTTGTTCAGGATCAGCAGCAGCACGATCAGCGGAATCGACCGGAACAGCCAGACGAAGGTCCACGCGCTCGCCGAGAGCAGGCGCGAGCGCGACAGCCGGGCCAGCGCGACGAACGCGCCGAGCGCGAAGCCGAACACCGCGCCGAGCAGCGTCAGCACCAGCGTGCGCGCGAGTCCGGACAGTACCGGCGGCGACAGGAACCATTCGGCGAACACCGGCCAGCCCCATTGCGGGTTGCCGAGGATCGAATGCAGCGCAAGCGCGATCAGCACGAGCGCGAGCACCGTGCCGGCCGTGCGGGACCGGTGGCGGGCCGGCACGATGCGCAGGTGCGTGCCGGCGTCGCGCGCGCCGGGGGAAGAGAGCGGCGGCATTGCGCCGCCGAGGTGGGTCGTGTCGCTCATGTCGGTGAATGTCCTCGAGTCGGTCGGGAGCGCGCCGCGCAAGGCGACGCGGCGGCATCAGGCGTGCGCTTCGGCCGCGTTGTCCTGTATTTGCGCTGCGTTGTGCGCCGCATGGCGGCTCGCCTTGCGCGGCAGGCCGAGGTGATCGCGCAACGTGCTCCCCGGCAAGTCGCGGCTGTAGCGGCCGCGCGCCTCGAGCACCGGGATCACCTGTTCGATGAAATCGTCGACGCCCTGAGCCTGCACCGCGAAGCCGAGGATGAAGCCGTCGCCTGCGCCCGCATCGTGCCAGCGGATCAGTTCGTCGGCGACGTGCTCCGCCGTGCCGATGAAGTTCGGGCGCGGCGTCGCGACGGCGAGCGCCGTCTCGCGCAACGTCAGGTTCTGGCGCTTCGCGTCGGCCTTGATCCGGTCGGTAGTCGAGCGGAAGCTGTTGCGGCCGATATCGCCGAGTTCCGGGAACGGCGCATCGAGCGCGTATTGCGTGAAATCGTGGTGATCGAAATAGCGGCCCAGATACGCGAGCGCCTCGTCGATCGTCAGCAGGTTGCGGATCGCCTGGTATTTGTCCTCCGCTTCGGCCGCCGTGCGGCCGACGATTGGCCCGATGCCGGGGAATACCTTCACGTCGCCGGGCTGCCGCCCGTGCCCGACCGCGCTTTGCTTCACGCGCCGCGTGAACGCGGCCGTTTCGTCGAGCGACGGCGAATGCGTGAACACCGCGTCCGCGTATTTGCCCGCGAGCCCGATGCCGGTGTCGGACGAGCCGGCCTGGAAGATCACCGGCTGGCCCTGCGGCGAGCGCTGGATGTTCAGCGGGCCCGCGACCTGGAAGAAGCGGCCGTGATGGTCGAGCGTATGGAGCTTGTCGCGATCGAAGAAGCGTCCGGTCGCGCGATCGCGCACGAATGCGTCGTCGTCCCAGCTGTCCCACAGCCCCTGCACGACGTCGAGGTATTCGTCGGCGATCTCGTAGCGCAACGCGTGATCGGGATGCGCCTTGCCGAAATTCTTCGCGGTGCCTTCGAGCGGCGTCGTCACGACGTTCCAGCCCGCGCGCCCGCCGCTGATCGTGTCGAGCGACGCGAGCTGGCGCGCAACCGTGAACGGCTCGCTGTACGACGTCGAGATCGTGCCGGCGAGGCCGATCTTCTTCGTCGCGACCGCGAGCGCCGACAGCACGGTCAGCGGCTCGAAGCGGTTCAGGAAGTGCGGGATCGACTTCTCGTTGATGTAGAGGCCGTCCGCGACGAACGCGAACGCGATGCCGGCGGCTTCCGCCTTGCGCGCGACGCCGATCGCGAAGTCGAGGTTGATGCTCGCGTCCGGCGGGTTGCTCGGGTGCCGCCACGCGTTCATGTGGCTGCCTGCGCCTTGCAGCATCAGGCCGAAGGGAATCGGTCGTCGGGTCGTCATGGGAGCGTTACGCGTTATGGTCGGGGAAAAGTCTTGCCCAGCAATGAAAGCGAATAAGACATGGTGTTCGACGTTCCTGAGCAAGCGGGAAGGGGCGGCGCTCAGCTCTTCGGCAGGCCCGGCGGGTTCGTGCGTGACTGGTCGATCGCTTCGGACGCAAGGTTCCAGCGGTCGAGCACCTGCTGGTAGCGGCCGTTCCTGATCTGCGCGTTCAGCGCGACGGTCAGCGGATCGGCGAGCCCGCTGCCGCGGCGCGTCGCGATCGCGATGTCGGCCGTGCGGGGCCAGCCGCCGCTGATCGCGCCGACCAGCCGCGTCTTGCCTTGCTGCGCGCTCTGGTACGCGAGCACCGAATTCACGCTGAACACCGCGTCCGCGCGGCCCGACTGCACGGCGACGATCCGCATCGCCTGGTCGTCGTAGTACTGGATCTGCACCGGCTTCAGGCCGTGCGCGACGTTCTCGCGGTCCCAGGCGAGCAGGATCTTTTCCTGGTTGGTGCCGGCGTCGGTCACGATGCGCAGCCCCGCGACGTCCTTCGGCTCGCGGATCGACCGGATCTTGCTGTCGTTGCGCACGTAGAAGCCGACCTGATCCTTGCGGTAGGTCGAGAAATCGAACTTCTGCTTGCGTTCCTCGGTGACGGTGACGTTCGAGATCACCGCGTCGACTTTCCCCGACTCGAGCGCGAGCGGCCAGTCGGCCCATGCGAGCGGCACGATCTTCAGCTTGCGGCCGAGGCTGTCGGATACGAGCTGGCCGACGTCCGCGTCGAAGCCGACCACGGTGCGCGCGTCGGTCGCATACGTGCTGATCGGCGGCAGGCTCGGCGCGATGCCGATCGTCAGCGTGCCGGCTTCGGCGAACCTGAACGACGCGGGGACCGCGCGCTCGACGGCTGCATCGGCCTTGCCGCGCGGGCGGGTGAGCTGCTCGGGGCTCAGGTCGAACGTGGCGGCGGCCGCGGCGATCGCGGTCAGGCCGATCAGGGCGGCGGCCAGCGTGCGGGCTGCACGCGGCGTGAACGGTATGGCTCGTGGCATGAAGTCGTCCTGTTGTTGTCGTGTCGTACGGAGCGGGATGACGCGATGCGCTCAGCGCGGCAGCACCGCTTCGGGCAGCGGCGCCCAGAGGTCGGCGAGCGTCGATGTGCGGGACGGATCGGCGAGATCCTTGCCGAAGCGCAGGTGGAAATACGCTTCCGGGTCGATCGACGAATCGAACAGCCGCGTATAGCCGGTGCGGTCGTAGAGCGCCCATGCTTCGGGCTGGCGAAAGCCGGTGGTCAGGTACACGCGCCGATAGCCCTGCTGCGCGGCGCGCCGCTCGAGCGCGTCGACGATCACGCGTGCGAGCCCCTGGCGGCGCAGGTCCGTGCGGGTCCAGATGCGCTTGAGTTCGGCGGTCTGCGCGTCGTAGCGTTTGAAGGCGCCGCCGCCGATCGTCTCGCCGTCGCGCAGCAACAGCACGAACGCGCCTTCGGGCGGCGCGAACAGCTCGGCCGGATAGCGGGCCAGTTCGTCGCGCGCGGACGCGCGGCTGTCGGGGCGGTATGCGTCGTAGCGTGTCGCGTATTCGTCGATCAGCGCGTCGATCAGCGGCTGGGCGCGGACATCGAGCGGCGTCGTGTCGATGATGCGGTCGTTCGTGGCCATGGGCATCGCGAAGGGCGCGCGATGCGGACGTTCCTGTCGGGCTCGGGGCACATGGCCCGGCCGGTCTGTTCCGTTATCGCGACGCGGTTGTCGTGATGACGGCGGCCGGTGTGCATCCCGCGATGCATTCGGCAGGCCGCCGCCGTTTCGAACACGTTAGCGGCGCGGCCGGCAAAGGCGAACGAAGCAATTTCGATAAGGATTTCGCGAGGGGAGTCAGAAGGCTTGCAGGGAGAGGGGGGCAGGCATTCACGACCGGTGGTCGGCATTGGCGCTTGAGTGCCGGCCTGACGCTTGCGGCGATGCTTTCTACACGGCCGTGCAAGCGATGCGCGCCGAGGCCGATTACGACCGCGAACGAGATGAGTGGATCTCTCGCTATATCGACGAGCACGGTGGCGGCGCGGACGATGCAGAATACGACGCCCTGCACGCGCAAGCCCAGGCAACCCCGGAATACGCGCAGTTCGTCGATGCGGTTCGCCGGGAAGTCCTGGAATACTTCGGCGTGACCGGCGAGCAACTGGACTGGATGGTCGTGCTGCGCAATGACGACAGCGATGTGCTGTGGACGGAAGTCAACCGGCGGCGCAGCGCGCCGGGAACCTGTGAGCCGAGGATTGTCCGACGACGTTCTGTCAAAATACCCGCTTAATCCTCTTGACCGATCGCGACATGGAACTCAGACAACTACGCTATTTTCTCAGCGTCGTGGAACATGGAAGCATGGGCAAGGCAGCGCTGGAACTCGGCGTGGTGACCTCGGCATTGAGTCAGCAGATCAGCCGTCTCGAAGGCGAACTGTCCACGCGTCTGCTGCAACGCACCTCGGGCGGCGTCGTTCCGACCGACGCAGGTTTGGCGTTCTGGCGTCAGGCGCAACTCGCGCTGCGTCATATCGACGATGCCGCGATCGCTGCACGCTCAGCCCGTCTGTCGGGCCATGTCAGCGTCGGCATGGCGCCGAGCACGGCGAGCGTGCTAGGTGTCGCATTCATGCAGGCCATGCGCTCGCGCTATCCCGATGTGCGGCTGCACATGGTCGAAAGTCTCTCCGGCTATCTTGCGTCCATGCTGAGCGCGCGTCAGATCGATCTCGCCGTGCTGTTCCGTGAGGAGTCCGCGCAACGCTGGAGTGTGCTGCCGCTGCTGGACGAGCGGCTGTTCCTGATCGGCGCGGGAGATCTCGACGGCATGCCGATAAGCGCATCCGTCCGGCTGAAAAATCTCGGCAGGCTTCCGCTCGTTCTTCCCAGCGGCACGCACGGGCTGCGTTCGCTGCTGTTATCAGCATTCAGGCGCGCCGAATACGAGCCGAACATCGTCGCCGAAGTCGACGGCCTTGCACTCCTGATGGACTTCGTCCGCACCGGCATCGGCGCGACCATACAGCCTGGCGCGGCGCTCGCAAGGCCCGAGAACGTGATACTGACGAGCGTGCCCGTCGCGGATAAATACGCCACACGGCCCAACATGCTCACCAGCATCTCCGACGACGAACTGTCTCCCGCCGGTCTCGCTGCGCGCGTGGTGCTCGCCGATGTCGCCCGTCAACTGGTGCAGGAAGGCCGCTGGCCCGGCGCGCGGCTGCGGTAGCCTCGGTCTTCACAAAAAGTGAAGCCCCCTTGACGGCTGGCTGGTAGCGACGCGGGCACGAGACCTTTACGATTTGTCCAAAAGGAGACAAGTCTGATGGTCGATGTGCTCGTAATCGGAGGAGGCAATGCCGCGCTGTGCGCCGCATTGATGGCGCGCGAAGCGGGCGCCTCGGTCCTGCTTCTCGAATCCGCGCCGCGCGAATGGCGCGGCGGCAACTCGCAACACACGCGCAATCTGCGCTGCATGCACGATGCGCCGCAAGACGTGCTCGTCGATGCCTATCCTGAAGAGGAATTCTGGCAGGACCTGTTGAAAGTCACCGGCGGCATCACGAATGAGCATCTCGCGCGGCTGACGATCCGCGCGTCGTCGTCGTGCCGGCCGTGGATGCAGAAGCACGGCGTACGCTTCCAGCCGCCGCTGTCCGGCGCGCTGCACGTGGCACGCACCAACGCATTCTTCATGGGTGGCGGCAAGGCGCTCGTCAACGCGTATTACCGCAGCGCCGAAGCGCTCGGCGTCGATATCCGCTATGAAACACCCGTCGATTCGCTTGAACTCGACGGCAGCCTCTTCATCGCAGCCCGCAGCGGCAGCCAGCGCTTCGAGGCACGCGCCTGCGTGCTGGCGGCAGGCGGCTTTGAATCAAATCGCGAATGGCTGCGCGAAGCGTGGGGGCAAAACGAGCGGGGCGAATGGCCCGCCGACAACTTCCTGATTCGCGGCACGCGCTTCAACAAGGGCGTGCTCATCAAGCATATGACCGACGCCGGTGCGGACATGATCGGCGACCCGTCACAGTCGCACTGCGTCGCCATCGATGCACGCGCGCCGCTGTATGACGGCGGCATCTGCACGCGCATCGACTGCGTGTCGCTGGGCGTCGTGGTGAATCGTGACGCCGAGCGCTTCTACGACGAAGGCGAGGATTTCTGGCCGAAGCGCTATGCAATCTGGGGACGGCTCGTTGCGCAACAACCGGGGCAGATCGGCTATTCGATCATCGACTCGAAAGCCATCGGCCGCTTCATGCCGCCGGTGTTTCCGGGCGAAAAGGCCGATACGCTGCCGGAACTCGCGCGCAAACTCGGGCTGCCGGAAGCGCGCTTCATGGAAACGCTCACGCGCTATAACGATTCATGCCGCGACGGCACCTTCGACCACACCGCGCTCGACGACTGCCACACCGAAGGTCTTGCGCCGCCCAAGACGCACTGGGCGCGCCGCATCGAGACGCCGCCGTTTTACGGTTATGCGTTGCGGCCAGGCATCACGTTCACATATCTCGGACTCAAGACTAATGACCGCGCGCAGGTTCACTTCGGCGGCAATGCCAGTGAGAACCTGTTCGTGGCCGGTGAAATGATGGCCGGCAACGTGCTCGGCAAGGGCTATACAGCGGGCGTCGGCATGTCGATCGGCACGGCCTTCGGGCGCATTGCCGGGACGCAGGCCGCGCGCGCCGCACTCAAAACGACGGAGGCAACCAGTGCAGCAGTCTGACTCGCTCACGCCCGAACGCATGCGCACGACGTTATCGGTCGATACGAAAAAAGCGTCGCACGGCAGCACGGCGCGCGTGATCCCCATTGTGCCGATGAGCGCCGGCGAAACCGAAGTGGCACGGCAGATGCAGATCTGCAACGCCTGCCGCTATTGCGAAGGCTTCTGTGCCGTGTTCCCGGCCATGACGCGCCGCCTGGAATTCGGCAAGCCGGACGTCAACTATCTGGCGAATCTCTGCCACAACTGCGGCGCATGCTATCACGCGTGCCAATACGCGTCGCCGCACGAATTCGGCGTGAACGTGCCGAAAGCGATGGCCGAAGTCCGGCTCGAAACCTACACCGAATACGCATTTCCCGCGTCGTTCGGCGCGCTGTACAAACGCAACGGCCTGACTTTGTCGGTTGCACTGGCGGCCGGACTCGCGCTGTTTCTGCTGCTCGGTATGGCATTACACGGCGGTTTGTCGGGAGATGTCGCGCCAGCGAACTTCTACGCGATCTTCCCGCACAACCTGCTCGCGGCGATGTTTGGCATCGTTTTCCTGTTCGCCATTCTCGCGCTCGGCGTGGGTGTCACGCGCTTCTGGCGCGACGTGTCGGCAGGAACCGCGAGCGCGCCAGCCGTCGCGGAAGCGGCCAAGAACGCGCTGACCCTCAAGTATCTGGACGGCGGCCACGGCGACGGCTGCAACGAAGAGAGCGATGCCTTCACACTGGCGCGGCGCCGTTTCCATCACCTGACGTTCTACGGCTTCATGCTGTGCTTTGCGGCAACCGCAGTTGCGACGCTCTATCACTATGCATTCGGTCTGGAAGCGCCGTATCCGTTTCTGAGCGCGCCGGTGTTGCTGGGAACCGCGGGCGGCATTGGACTGATTGCGGGGTCGGCGGGACTGCTGTGGCTGAACCTGAAACGCGTTCCGGAGCGGGGCGATGCCCGTCAGCGTCCGATGGACCGCGGCTTCATCGCGCTCCTGCTTCTGACGAGCGCATCCGGTCTCGCGCTGCTCGCGCTCCGCACGACCTCGGCGATGCCGTCGCTGCTCGCGATTCATCTCGGCATCGTGATGGCGCTGTTCGCCACGCTGCCTTACGGCAAGTTCGCGCACGGCATCTTCCGCTCGGCGGCGTTGCTCAAATCGTCAGTAGAGAAGCGGCAACACAACACACCGAGCCTCAGTCCGGATTAGCAGTCGTCAGGGCGCCTTGGGCGCCCATCACTATAGACAAGAAGCAGGAGACGCAATGAACCGCACAGAATCGATCGCCGCTACGTCCGGCGTTTCGCCCATGACGAGGGCCGCCGCCGTGTTGCGCGTGACCAGCGGCAATTTCATCGAACAGTTCGATTTCTTTCTGTTCGGCTTCTACGCGACATCGATCTCGAAGATCTTTTTCCCGTCCACCAGCGAGTTCGCCTCGCTGATGCTCACCTTCGCGGTGTTCGGCGCGGGCTTTCTGATGCGTCCGCTCGGTGCGATCTTTCTCGGCGCGTACATCGACAAGGTCGGACGGCGCACCGGGCTGATCGTTACGCTGTCGATCATGGCGAGCGGCACCATTCTGATTGCCTGCGTGCCCGGGTATGCGACGATCGGCCTGCTCGCGCCGGCGCTCGTGCTGCTCGGGCGTCTGTTGCAGGGCTTCTCGGCGGGCGCGGAACTTGGCGGCGTGTCCGTCTATCTCGCGGAAATGGCGACGCCCGATAACAAGGGCTTTTACACGAGTTGGCAGTCGGCGAGCCAGCAGGTCGCCATCGTCGTGGCGGCAGCCATCGGTTACGGGCTGAACCAGTGGCTCTCCGCGCAGCAGATCGGTGCATGGGGCTGGCGCGTGCCGTTTTTCATCGGCTGCGCGATCGTGCCGTTCCTGTTCATGCTGCGCCGTTCGCTGCAGGAGACCGCAGCGTTCGAAGCGCGGCGGCATCATCCGCAGGTGCGCGAGATTCTTGCGATGCTGCTCGGCAACTGGCGCACCGTTATCGGCGGCATGCTGCTGACGGCGATGACCACCACCACCTTCTATCTCATCACCGTCTATACGCCGACCTTCGGGAAGTCGGTGCTGAAGCTGTCCACCTCCGACAGCCTGGTGGTCACGCTGCTTGTGGCCGCATCGAATTTCGTCTGGCTGCCGATCGGCGGCACGATTTCCGACCGCATCGGCCGCAAGCCGGTGCTGCTCGCCATTTCCATGCTGGCGATCTTCACGGCTTATCCGGCGCTGTCCTGGCTCGCCGATGCACCAAGCTTCGCGCGCATGCTGATCGTTCTGCTGTGGTTCTCGTTCTTCTTCGGCATGTATAACGGTGCGATGGTCGCCGCGCTCACCGAAGTGATGCCGGTCGAAGTGCGCGTCGCGGGCTTCTCGCTGGCGTTCAGTCTCGCGACGGCGCTGTTCGGCGGCTTTACGCCGGCGGTATCGACCTATCTGATCCAGGTCCTGCATGACAAGGCCGCACCAGGCTACTGGCTGAGCTTCGCTGCGCTCTGCAGCTTGTGCGCGACGCTCAGGCTGTACCGTCGTCGCCCGGGCAGCAACGCGTCGGCGGCATCGTCGGCCTGATAGCGAATGCATCGGCGCGTTTACGTAACCCCGGCTTCGCACCGGGCTTTCGCTTTTTCAGCGGCGACAAGAAGGGTCGATGTGGTCCAGCTTGCGCAGCAACGCAGGCCACTCCATCTTGCCGTAGGAGCGGCGCGTCTGTGGCCGACAGCTCATGTGCCCGGAGCGCAGATTATGGGCTGAAGGCCTGTTCGACTGACCGACGAGTGGGCTTGCTTGCCGGGAATTTTTCATCTGCATGTCGGCAGACGATCATCGGAACGTGCGGCTGGCATTGGCCGCATTTATCGATCACCTGTTGACGAGCTGATTTTACCGGCTCGCATGCCAATGGCTGAGCGCCCGATATTGCCTGAAAGGAGATTGTCATGGAAGCCGGGAAAGTCGTCGCTGCCCACCACATGCCGTGAAACAAGGGCAAGCTCACCGGGCAGAAGCGGCCGTTAAAGCTCCGGGAAATCTGGGCGATCCGGACAAGACTGCAGATGACGCCGAACGTCCGCGAACTCGCGATGTTCAATCTCGCGATGGATAGCAAGCTGCGGGCGTGCGACCTTACGCGGTTGCAGGTCCAGGATATCTGTCACGGAAGCCATGTGGCGTCCTGAGCGACAGTCATGCAGCGGAAAACCCAGCGCCCGGTGTAATTAGAGATCACGGAACAAACCCGTGAGAGCCTCGAAGCCTGGATCGAAGCGCGGGGACTGAAGGCGGCGGATTTTCTGTTCCCGAGCCGGATTCATACGTCGACGATGCCCTCGAGATGGTGGAGCAGACCGAGGTTTGACGGCACGGCGGCCGGCGAGCGGTCGCTTGCCGGCCATGAGGGGGCGTTCGTCGATACGTCGCAAACGGCGTTTGAATGACCGCTATAAACTACATTACGGCCCGTGCGCAGCCATTGAGCGTCGGCGTGCCGCTTCGCTGCTGGATCGACGGACGTCACTTGATTGCGGTGTTGGTCACCCCCCAAACGGCTGAAACCCGCGACCGCCTCCGAAGCGTCGTTATGCTTGGCGTCGCGATATGCTTGGGGGCTCGGCACATGTCGCGCCCGACGCAGACAGCGCACACCTCGACTGTCGCGGACTATGCCTCACAATGACAATCGCTGTTGAACCGCCCGCTGACGCCGTAGAAGCACTGCCGACCACCGACCGCGCGGCAGGACTTGCGTTGGCCGAGGCGCAACGTCGCCTGCAATCATTCGGCGTCAATGCTGTCGAAGAGATTCGCACGCCGCGATGGCGCCAGCTTCTCGGCAAGCTCTGGGGGCCTGTGCCCTGGATGCTCGAAGCGGTGATCGTGCTACAGGTGATGCTTCATCGTGTCCAGGAGGCGCTGGTCATCCTGTTTCTGCTCGCTTTCAACGGCCTTGTCGCCTTCATGCAGGAGCGTCGCGCGCAGGACGCGCTGACTTTGCTGCGACGGCAATTGCAGGTCAACGCGCGCGTGCTGCGCGACTCGCATTGGAGCCGTCTTTCCGCGGCGCAACTGGTTCCCGGAGATGTGGTGCACGTGCGAGCGGGCGACATCGTCCCGGCTGATCTGGTTTTGTTCGATGGAGCCGTGACGCTGGATCAGTCGGCGCTGACCGGCGAGTCTCTCGCCGTCGATGCGGGTCCTGGACAGTCCGCGTACACCGGGTCGATCGTGCATCAGGGCGAAGCCAGCGGCGAAGTGATTGCCACCGGCTCGCGAACTTACTTCGGCCGGACTGCGGAGCTCGTGCGCACATCCAGCGCGCCCGGCCATATGCAGCGCACGATTTTCTCGATCGTCAAGCGCCTCGTCGCATTCGACCTCGTGCTCGTGGTACTGGTCATCCTTTACGCCGCGACGCATGGTCTGCCGTTGGGCGATACCGTGGTGTTCGCGTTGTTGCTGCTCGTCGCGTCGGTTCCGGTCGCCTTACCGGCGACCTACACTCTGGCCACGGCGATCGCGA
Organism: Burkholderia sp. Bp9016; assembly: GCF_003857765.1. Lineage (NCBI taxonomy): Bacteria > Pseudomonadati > Pseudomonadota > Betaproteobacteria > Burkholderiales > Burkholderiaceae > Burkholderia > Burkholderia sp. Bp9016. The sequence goes on along the minus strand of NZ_QTPY01000023.1, from coordinate 33,328 downwards.
GCACACGCCTTTCAAAACAGGGGGTTCTCGTTACAAGGCTGCCTGCGGTAGAGGAAGCTGCGGCAATGGACACACTTCTGTCCGACAAGACCGGTACATTGACGCAGAACACGCTGTCTGTCGCCGGGGTCAAGGCATTGGCGGATGTCGACGAGGGCACCGTCCTGCGCGCTGCAGCGATGGCCTGCGACGATGCATCGCAAGACTCGCTCGACCTTGCGATCCTTTCTGCTTATCGCAGAAACGCGCAGGCCGCGCTTCTCCCCGCGCGCGCGAATTTTCTGCCCTTCGATCCGACAACACGATTCAGCGAAGGTATCTATGTCGTCGATGGACAAGAGTGGCATGCCCTGAAAGGCGCGACCAGCGCAGTATTCGAACATTGCGGTGCCGACGCGGCGCAGCGTCAGGCCGCGCAAGACACGGGAAGGGAGTTGGCCGCTGGAGGCGCGCGCGTGATCGCGGTTGCCGCGGGTCCGGTGGGCGCGATCCGACCTCTCGGCCTGGTCGGTCTCTCCGATCCGCCTCGGGACGACGCTGCCGAACTCATCGTAAAACTCGGCCAGCTTGGCGTGAGAGTCTGCATGGCCACCGGAGACGCGCTGGAGACAGCGCGGGCAATCGGACAAAGACTTGGGTTGGGCACACGTATCTGCGTTCCGCGCGAAGACGACCTGCAACAACCAGAAAAATGCGACATCTTCGCTCGCGTGCTGCCCGAAGAGAAGCATGCCATCGTCAGCGCTCTGCAGCGGGCCGGACACGTGACGGGGATGACGGGCGACGGCGTCAATGATGCGCCCGCGCTGCGACAGGCGGAACTCGGGATCGCCGTAGCCAGTGCTACCGATGTGGCCAAGGCCGCAGCGGGCGTTGTCCTGACCGATCCAGGCCTGAGCGGTGTCCTGACTGTGGTCGGTACGGGGCGAGAAGTGCACCGGCGCATGCTCACGTATATTCTCAACAAAATTGTCAAGACACTTGAGATTGTCGTTTTTCTTACACTCGGTCTCTGGCTCACGAAAGGTTTTGTGATCTCACCGCGGCTGATCGTGCTGCTGCTGTTCGCTAACGACTTCGTTACGATGAGCATCGCAGCCGACCGCGTTCGACCGGCGGTCCAGCCGCAACAATGGCGAGTCGGGCAGCTTGTCGGCGCCGCGGCCGTGCTCGCAGCAGTTTCGCTTGCGTTCACGCTTTCGCTGTATGGCGGGGCACGCACACTGCTTGGGCTGAGTGCCGAACAGATGCAGACGATGGTGTTCCTGCTGCTGGTATTCACCACGCAGGCCAATATCTACGTACTCCGCAACGACGGGCGAATGTGGGCGTTCGCCCCGGGGATTCTCATGGCGTGGGCCAGCGCCATCGACGTCGTCCTGGTGAGTTTGATGGCCGTGACTGGAACGTTGATGGCAGCTGTCCCGCTGACGCTCGTCGGAGCCCTGATCTGCGCCGTCGCCCTGTTCGCTATTCTTCTCGACCGAATCAAGAGTGTCGTGTTTCGGCGCTTCATGCTCAGCGGCGCGTAAATGGCGCTCGCACGTCATAGACATGGCGCCGACGCACGTCGCCGGGCTCTCGACTCAAAGACTCGATGATCGTTGTCACCAAATGACCGGTAAAAGTGTACGAAATCTCGCGCGTGCGGCGAATCGGTCCGGCACCGCCACCGGCGGGGCATTCCATGTTCATGATTTCCCGAACGAATCGGATCGGACTCGTTACCCGATGACCCTTGCCGGTGTCGACGCCTCCGCCAGCTGAAACAGACAATCCCCGCGCCGCACCTGCGCGGGCACGCGTTTGCACACCACTTCGCCGTCGCCCTTGAAGCGATGCAGCACCGGTTCACGCAGCGGCGTATCGGGGAAGTGCACCCACGCAGCCGGCTGCCCGGCCTTCACCTGGTCGCCGAGTTCGACGAGCGGTTCATACAGCCCGCGTTCGTACGCATAGACGAAGTGACGATCGCCGTCGACGCGCAGGAAGCGCGTGACGGTCGGCGGCGCGTCGGGCACGAGCGCGCCGTGCAGCAGGCCGATATAACCGAGGTAGTGCAGCAGCCCGTGGCGGCCGAGCCGGATCAGCGACGGGTCGGCCATGCCTGCGCCGCCCAGTTCGGTCACGATCGAGATCGCGCCTTGCCGACGCGCAGCCGACGCCGAATGCACCGGATTCGGCGCATGCAGCAGCGCATTCGGCAGCCCGAAGGCGCCGAGCAGCCCGTTGAGCTTCGCTGCCTCGTCGTCATCGAGCGGATCGATCGCGAGCATGTTGCCGCCCTGGTACAGCAGCGAGCTGCCGCCGGAATGCAGGTCGACCAGATACTGCGCGCGCGACAGCAGCGCATGCTCGATGTAGTGCGCGATCATCTGCGTCGGCGTGCCGGTCGGGTCGCCGGGGAAGCTGCGGTTCAGGTTGCCCTCGTCGAGCGGCGACACACGCAGGCCCGCGTCGGCCGCGGGGAAGTTGGCCATCGGCAGCAGGATCAGTTGCCCGCTGACCATCTCCGGGTCGATCTCGCGCATCAGCTGCGACACGATGATCTGGCCTTCGTATTCGTCGCCGTGATTGCCGGCCATCACGAGCGCGACGGGGCCATCGCCGTTGCGGATCGATGCGATCGGAATCGGCAGCCAGCCGTAGGCGGAGCGATGCACGGAGTGCGGCAGCCGCAGGTAGCCCGCATGCTTGCCCTGGGCATCGAGGTCGATTTCGCAGTGGATGGGATTTCGGAGGGAGGAGGAAGCGGTCATGGCGGCGGCGTTCGAAGAACGTAATCCACCATCTTATCGGGAAAAGACCGCCGCGCGGCGCTTGGCGCGCACTGGATGCCGGCCGGCCCGCGTATGAACGCGCGGCGTGCTGCACGGGCGCTCACGTGCGATGTTGCAACGCTGAGATGCCTGCCGGCGCGTGCTGCAGCCGGGGCGCGCCCCGGTTCGCGTCAGTCCGTTGCCGGCGCGGGTCCGACGCATGTCACCGCTTCAGCGGCCCGACGTTTCAGCTTCGAGACGGCCTTCCTCCCACAGCACCCAGAAACGGCTGCCGCCGCGATATGGATTCGCGCGACGTGCCGCGTAATCGGCGATGCCCTGACGGAACGCACCGTATAGCGTCAGCGGCGGGTTGTCGACGCATGCGGCTTCGCGAACGGTCTCGCGGGCGGCGGCCGGGCGGCGCGAGGAAACGAGCCGGCGGATCAACGATGCGCCGTCGATCACTTCCTGTCGATCGATGCGCTCGGTGCGGCTGAGGACTTCGACGGTATTCATGTGCGGGCTCCCTGACATCCTGTTTCAAGGACAAGGAGCAATAAAAGTGCCAGTCATGAAATATCGTCCGCCGCGTCGATCGTGCCGGCTTCTGCGGCGAACGTGATGCGCGGCGCGCGACGATGTTACGGAACACGTCACGTGACACGGACTGCCGCGGCGAAACATGTGCGCACACGGGTCAAGCCGCGCATGGCGCAAAGCGTTTCGGAATTGAATTGAGGAAAGTGCCGGCGATGCGGCGGCGCGGACGAACGCGCTCAGTTCGCAGCGGCGGGCGCGACGCGCCGGCTGCCGGCCGAATAGAACCGGTAGATTCCCTTGCCGGCGGACTTCGCGTCGTACAGCGCACTGTCGGCTTGCCGGATCAGTTCGTCGGGGGATTCGTGCCCGTCGTCGAGTGCGATGCCGATGCTGATCCCGAGGCTCACCGTCTCGCCGACCGACAGCGCATACGGCGCCGAGATCTGCCGGATGATCCGCGCGGCGAGCAGCGAACACGCGTATGTCGTCGTATCGCCGAGCGCGACGATGAATTCGTCACCGCCGACGCGCGCCGCGATGTCGCCCGGCGGCAACGTCTTGCCGAGCCGCTCGGCGACCTGCGTGAGCACGTCGTCGCCGGCGTGGTGGCCGAAGCGGTCGTTGATCGCCTTGAAGCCGTCGAGGTCGAGATACATGACGGCGAGCGCCGGGCCCGGCACGCGTGGCCGATGCGCGAGCATCCGTTTGAGTTCGGTGTGCAGCTCGTGGCGGTTCGGCAGCCCCGTCAGCGCATCGTGCCGCGCGAGATGCCGGATGTGCTGCTCGGTTTCGCGGCGCGTGGTGACGTCCTCGACGATGATCACCGCGTTTCCGTCGGGCACGCGATGGCGCGTCAGTTCGAGCTGGCGGCCGTCGGCCAGCGCGATGTCGAACGGCGCGGGTTCGTCGCGCTCCAGCCAGACCGCGCACTGCGCGGCGAGGCCGGCATCGCGCGGATCGGTCACTGCGTTCGTGCCGAGCGCCGCGACGACGTCGGGCAGCGGCATGTCGAGCATGATCTCGCGCGGCGAGCCGAACAGCTGCGCGGTGCGCCGGTTGGCGACGATCACGCGGCGCTCGCCGTCGATCATGCACAGGCCGTGCGGCATATAGGTGAGCGCGGCGTCGAAGCGGGCGACGAGCTCGGCGTTGCGCTGACGTGCCGCGATCAGCGCAACGAGCACGCGGTAATGGCGCTGGACGACCGTACGCATTGCCGCGAGATAGATCACCAGCGGCGGCAGCAACAGCCACGCGCCGGGCCGCGTGACCTGCAGCGCGCCGATGCCGAGCGGCACCACGCCGAGCGTCACCTGCGTCATCGCGAGCCGCGGCAGTGCCGAATTGCGCGACGCGATTCCGCCGAACACGCCGCCGGCGACCATCACCGACAGCGTGCCAAGCTCGACGTCGGACGCCTCTATGCACCCCATCACGCCGAGACCGAGCACGAAGCATGCGGCGAGCGACACGGGCGCATAGCGCCGCGCCCAGTACTCGGCGCGATCGTCGCCGGCGTCGCGGCGCACCGCGTACGCGCGTGCGATCGCGAGCCGCGCGGCGAGCAGGCCGACGTCGACGACGAGCCACACGAGACACCAGAGTTGATGCAGACGGATCAGTGCGATGGCCGCGACGAATGCGCTCGCGAGGCCGGACAGCGCCATCGGTCGAACGTCTTCGAACAGCGTGACTAGCATCGACGGGCGCAGCGCGGCCGTCACGCGGTGGTTGCCGCAGGGAGGAGTGGCGAGAACGGAGTTCAGGATGCGTGCCCTGACTGCCATAGCTTTTTGACCTCGACACGACGTCGATTCATGGCCGGCGGCCCCGCACTGTACGTGGCGGTATGGCCGGCGCCCCGGATGCGCACGACATTATCATGAAACATGGGTTGCGCGGAGGGGCCGCGCGTGCCTGCACAAGCCTGGGCGAGTAGTCGTAAACCACGCCCGCGGGAGGCTTGCGCATTCGCCGGCGCGGGGGCAGGATCGTTGCCAACGGGACGATATCGGGTAGCCGGCCGCAGACCGGCTTGTCCGTGCGTCGCGCGTGAGCGCCGATGGTCCGCGACGACCCGCCGCGATCGGGGCGCCCCGTCCGGCACGACGCAATCGCACACGAATTTCGCTCCGCGATCGGATGCCGGAGCCCTGTCCGAATCCCGTTATAAGAAATTCAATAAGTATTTCATGTGAGAAATACTATAGGCGATATATCTAAAACAATGCCAGAATGCGCGCCGCTCCGAACGTCGCGACACCCGATCGCCGTCCGAGCCGCATCAGGAGGTTCCCCCAATGAAAAACCACGGCCTGTCACGGCGGGGTTTTCTGAAAGCCAGCGTGCTGGCGGGCGTCGCGGTCTACGTCGCGCCCATCGGCAGCCGCGCATTCGCGGCGCTCTTCGAAGAAAAACTCCTCACCCCCGTCAAATGGGATAGCGTCACCGGCGTCCCTCAATTCCGCATCGACGGCATCGCGAAGGTTACGGGCTCGAAAGTGTTCGCCCGCGACGTGCGCGCCGCCGACATGCCGCACTGGCCGCAGCAGCAGTCGCATGCGCTGATCCTGCGCGTCACGCAGGCGGACCGCACGTACGAAGGCTTCGACCTGTCGCTGCTCGGCGACGAGCTCAAGCCGGACCGCGTGGTCACGGCCGACGATCTCGCGCGCGACGGCGTCGCGTTCCCGACGTTCTACGGCGACGACATGCTGTTGCCCGCCGGCAAGACGCCTGCGTATCTCGGCCATGCGGTCGCGATCCTCATCTACCACGACTTCGCGCGCTTCCGTTTCGCGAAGAACGCGCTCAAGTTCCGCGACGACGTGATCCGCTACGGCGCGGTTACGGGCCCGCTCGAGCGCGACCCGTGGGGCACCTTCCGCTACGTGCGGGTCGGCGGCAAGACGGCCTATGACGACGACGTCTATTCGAGCCTGAAGGACGCGCCGATCTTCCCGAGCATGATGCGCAAGCATCTGCCGGTCTGGCCGGACGGCAAGGAGCACGGCAAGCTCGACGAGCAGGGAATGTTCCTCGCCGGGCAGATCGCCGCCGAACTCGATCATCCGTCGCCCGACTGGCTCGTGTTCGACCGCGAGTACAACACGCAGTCGGTCGATACGGCCGCGCTCGAACCCGACAACGCGAACTGCTGGTACGACGCCGCGACGCAGTCGATGCACCTCGTCGTGCCGACCCAGTCGCCGCTCGAAGTGGCGGAGAACGCGGCCGCGATGGTCGCGAAATGCCGCTTCCCCGTGAAGAAGCTGTTCGTGCATCCGTGCTACACGGTCGGCTACGGCTCGAAGGATCACTGCAACGTGCCGTTCTACGGCCTCGTCTGCGCGCTATACGCGGACGGCCGCCCGGTGCGTTTCGCGAACGACCGCTACGAGCAGTTCCAGACGTCGCTGAAGCGTCACGCGTTCAAGATGCATTACCGGATCGCGGTCGATCGCAACACGGGCCTGCTGCAGTCGTTCAAGGGCGACTTCGAGGCGAACGGCGGCGGCCGGAGCAATTTCTCGCCGTCGGTGGCGATGGTGGGCGCGACGGCTGCGCAATCGATCTACTACTTCCCGAAGAGCGACCTCGCATCGGTCGCGATCGCGTCGCGCGCGATCGACGCCGGCTCGGCACGCGGCTACGGCACGCTGCAGAGCATGGCGGCGACCGAAATGGCGGTCGACGAAATCGCCGCGCAACTGAACCTCGACCCGATCGATTTCCGGCTGCGCAACGCGCTGCGCTCGGGGATGAAGAACACCCAGGGGGCGATTCCCGCCGGCGCGCTGCGCGTCGCGGAAGTGCTGGAGCGCGCGAAGCAGCATCCGTTGTGGACGCACCGAGTCGAGCGCAAGACCGAGTTCGAGGCATCGAACCCGGGCAAGCGCTACGGCGTCGGTTTCGCGTGCGTGCAGAAGGACTTCGGCACGGGTGCGGAAGCGTCGTTCGCGAAGGTCGAATTCGACGAGAACGGCAAGGTGTCGTTGCATCACACGGCCGCCGAAATCGGCACCGGGATGTCGACGTCGCAGGCCGTCGCGGTCGCGAAATGGCTCGGCCGCCCTGCGACGGAAGTGCGCGTCGCCGTGACCGAGTGGCCGGACCTGCCGGTCGAGACGAGCGGCGATCCGTACCTGATGTCGCAGGCCGACCAGGATCGCCTGAGCGCGAATCCGCGCTGGTCGCCGGGCTATGCGTCGCCGTCGAGCGCGACGAACTCCGCGTACTACTTCACGCACAGCACGCGCGAAGCCGCGCGCGCCGTGTTCCGCTACGGGCTGTGGCCGGCTGCGATGTCGATCTGGACGCGCGGCCTCGGCGGCGGCCAGGCGGCGCCGTACACGATCCGCTTCGAGGACGCGCGCTGGGTCGACGGCAAGCTGACCGCCGACGGCCTGGAGCCGCTGACGTTCGAGCAGCTCGCGAAGCAGGCGCATGCGCTCGGCCTGCCGACGGGCGCCGTCGTGCACGTATTCAACCGCTGGCAGTGGACCGACGCCGAGTTCGAAGTGGGCGGCGCGGTCGATCGTCTGCCGATCGACGCGCTGTCGCTGCGCGTCGGCGCGCCGAAGACGGGCGACGACGGCCCGATTCCGGGCACCGCCGCGCCGGCCGGCGCGACCGCGATGCACGGCACGCTCGCGCCTACCGCGAACGGCTACCGCGTGCTGGACCGCAAGCGCGTGTTCATTCCGCCGACGAGCCGCAACAACGCGGCCGTCACGTACTACACGGCGGTCGGCACGCTCGTCGAGCTGGCCGTGCACGAATCGACCGGCAAGGTCGAACTGCTCACGCATCACTCGATCATGGAGTGCGGCAACCAGATCTCGCCGCAACTCGTGTCGGGCCAGTTGCAGGGCGGCCTCGCGATGGGCATCGGCCATGCGCTGCACGAGTACCTGCCGCTTTACGAAGACGGCCCCGGCAACGGCACGTGGAACTTCAACCGTTACCAGCTGCCGCGCGCGACCGACGTCGCAGTGTGGTCGCAGACGGGCGACATCCTGCCGCCGCTGTCCGAGACCGATCCGCCGAAGGGCGTCGCCGAAGTGGTGATGATTCCCGTCGTCGGCGCGATCGTGAACGGCATCGCGCACGCGATCGGCCATCGTTTCACCGATTTGCCGGTGACCCCGCAAAAGATCCAGGAGGTGCTCGCATGACGACCGCCCAAACCGTCGCGTCGGCCGCGAGCGCCAGCGCGGCTGCGACCGGCGCTTCCGCGCCGAACGCGGCTTCGGCCGCCCCGGCATCCGCACCCGCTGCCGCGCCGGCACCTGTCGAGCGCCCGCTCGTCCGGTTCCAGCAGAAGCCGCTGTCGGTGAACATCAACGGCAAGTCCGTCGGCCCGATGCAGGTGCCCGAGGGGCTGATGATGATCGAGTTCCTGCACGAATACGCAGGCCTCACCGGTTCGCGGCTCGGCTGCGGGCAGGGCATCTGTCACGCGTGCGTCGTGATCGTCGACAAGCCGGACGGCACCAGCGAGGAAATGCGCACCTGCATCACCGGCGCGCACTTCTTCCACGGCAGCTCGATCCGCACGATCGAAGGCCACGCGAAGCGCAATGACGCCGGTGAAGTGGTCGAGCTGTCGCCGATCCAGCAGAAGTTCCTCGAGCATTTCAGCTTCCAGTGCGGCTACTGCACGCCGGGCTTCGTCAACGCGGCGACCGTGCTGATCGAGCGTCTGAAGCGCGAGCCGATCGCGAAGGCCGATGTCGAGTACACGATTACCGATGCGCTGAACGCGCACATCTGCCGCTGCACGGGTTACGTCCGCTATTACGAAGCCGTGAAGGACGTGATTTTGACGACGCCGGGACTCGTGAAGGACGCCGCATGAAACGCACATTCGCCCATCGTGTCGCACGGGCCGCGGGCTTGCCCGCGATCGCGGCCGCCTGCGCGCTGCTGCTCGCCGCCTGCGGCGGCCATGACGCGCCGGTATCGAGCGCGGCGTCCGGCGCGCCGGGCGCCGACCAGGTCGCGCGAGGCCGCTATCTCGTGAAAGCCGCCGACTGCGCGGCGTGCCACACCGCCAGGGACGGCGCGCCGTTCGCCGGCGGCGCACCGCTCGAATCGCCGTTCGGCACGTTCTACGGCTCGAACATCACGCCTGACAAGGATCATGGAATCGGCAACTGGAGCGCGGACGAGTTCTACGCCGCGCTGCACGACGGCAAGGCGCCGGGCAAGCGGCTGTATCCGTCGATGCCGTACACGTCGTACCGGCAGCTCACGCGCGCCGATACCGACGCGATGTACGCGTACCTGCAGACGGTGAAGCCGGTTGCGCAGGAAAACCGCAAGCACGATCTGAAGTTCCCGTACAACCTGCGCTTCGGCATGGTGTTCTGGGACATGGTGTTCCTGAAAGACAGCCTGCCCGACGCGTCGAGCGGGCAATCCGCCGACTGGCAGCGCGGCCGCTATCTCGCGGGTGCGCTCGGCCACTGCGCGGAATGCCACACGCCGCGCGCGTTCACCGGCCAGCTCGACGGCGCGAAACCGTTCGCGGGCGCCGCGCTCGGCCGCGTGGCCGCGCCCGACATCACGCCGGCCGGCCTCGCCGCGCGCGGCTGGACGGGCACCGACCTGCAGACGTTCTTCGGCGTCGGCATCGCGCCGCAAGGCTCGGCGTTCGGCGAAATGTATCCGGTCGTGCACCTGAGCACGCAATACATGACGCAGGGCGACTTGCGTGCGCTGTCCGTGTACCTGCTCGGCGATACGCCACCGGCGCCGCAGCCGGTGAAGCCGGTGTCGGCCGACGCGCAGCAGCTCGCGGCCGGCCGCTCGGTGTATCTCGCGGTGTGCGCGGGCTGCCACGGCTTCAACGGCGAAGGCAAGCCGCACGTCGCGGTGCCGATGAACGGCAATTCGACGCTGCGTCAGGCCGACTCGCGCAACCTGCTGGTCGCGATGCTCGACGGCATCGACGAGCAGAAGTTCGCCGGTCTTGAAAACCTGCAGCCGATGCCGGGTTTCGCGCACACGCTAAGCGACGACGAACTCGCGCAGCTCGCGAATTACCTGCGCGCGACGTGGGGCGGCCAGCCCGCCAGCGTCACGCCGGCGGACGTGAAGGCCATGCGTTAAGCCGTCACGAAGGGCGGGGCGTCGCGCGCGATGCGGCCGGTTTCCGGCCGTGCCTGCGCGGGGCGCTCCGTCTGCGATTGTCCGGTGGCGTTTCGGTAGCCGCCGCCTCCGCCGCTCGAACTGCCGCCGCCGTACCGGCTCATGCCGGACCCCGCGAAGTGCCGCAGTCCGGCGATGTACATCCCGCCGACCGCAGCAGCGTCAGCGCCGCAATCGCCACCGCGGCCAATCTCGCCGATTTCATTTCAATCTCCGTGCAGTGCACGCGCCGCATGGCGAGCGGATTCGCTCGAGCCGTGCGACCGCGCGATGACGATCCGGGCGGGCGGTTTATTCCATGCTTTTTGCCTATCGTCGCGCGGGGCCGGATCGGATGCGTGCTGCGCCGGCTTGGTACACTCCGGCACGCCGCCATTCCGATTCCGACGACAGAAACCATGAGTGCCACGCTCGAGCGCCCGCCGCGCAAATCGTCACGTCTATCCGCGCCTGTCGTGTTCGGCTGCGTGTCGTTCGCCGTCGGTGCTCCGCTGGTGGCCGCGCTCGTATGGCCGCTCGTGATGCTGGTTGCGTGGTCCGTGATCAACGGCCCGCAATGGGACACGCTGAAGCTTTGCGCAGGCATGGTGCCGCTGATCTTCGTCGCGTCGTTCCTGTTCGGCTATGTCCTGCCGGCGATCGTTGCGGGCGGCATCATGGGGGCGATCGGCACGCGCATCCGGCGACGCGGGTTCTTGCTGCTCGGGGTGATCGTCGGCGCGAGCGCGATGACCGGCTATGCGCTGCTGAAGGCCTTCCTGCTGGGCATGGACGAGATCGGCGGCATCGACGGCGTCGCCATACTCGATTCGTTCGTCACGTCGGCGGTAATGTCGCACTGGCTGCATCGGCGGCTCGAACGCGCGAAGCGGGCGGATAACGGCGAGCCGGCGCGCGACGGCCCCGCATAGCGATCCGCATCGTTTGCAGTCGGCGCGGCGCGGGTCGATAGTCCTGTCACGAGATGACCCGTCTCCAGCGGATCGCAGCCCGTCCTACCCGACTTGCGGCGACCGACGCCCCGCAATGCACAAGCCCGCGCGACACCTCCGTTCTGGATCTATCGTCGCATCTCGCCGCCGGCCGCGGCACTTCCCGCCGTGTTCCGCACCGATCCCGCAGGCATCCGGATCGCGCAGCGGCAGACGGCCGGGGCGGGCGGTTCGCCCCGGCGATGTCGCTGCACTGCGGGTAATGCGTGAAGACGATGCCGCCGTTGCGGCGGCATCCGATCAACGATAGACGAGATCGGCGCGGCGGTTCTGCGCCCACGATGCTTCGTCGTGACCGAGCGCGACCGGCTTTTCCTTGCCGAGGCTGACGGCCTCCAGCTGCGAGCCCGGCACGCCCAGCGTTTCGAGCGCGCTCATCACGGCTTGCGAACGGCGTTCGCCAAGCGCGAGGTTGTATTCGGACGTACCGCGTTCGTCGGTGTTGCCCTGGATCAGCACATGGCGCGCCGGATGACTGCGCAGGTAGTTCGCGTGTGCCTGCAGCAGCGATTCGTATTCCGGCTTCACCGAGTAGCTGTCGAAATCGAAATAGACGCTGCGCTTCGCGAGCGGGCTGTTCGGATTGTCGAGATCGTCGGCCGTGACCGTGGCCACTGCCTGGCTCGAGGGCGGCGGCGTCATTCCCGCGTTCTCGGGCGTTTTCGCCGCATGGTGGCAACCCGCCAGCAGCGCGAAGGTTGCCACGACCGCAAATCGGTTCATTTTGCTCATTGTGTGTCTCCTGCGGTTGACTGCGTGGAAAGCGTCGTGCGTGCAAACGGCCACGTCACGTATCCGGTCGCGACTGGCGCGAAAGTGCCGGCTTTCCGTCAGCGATGCGAGTGTTTTCGTAAGCCGGCGATGCGCCATATGAAAGATTGTCGTGGCCGGAACACCGGAATATGGCGCCGCTGCAATTAGCTTAGGAAAAATGTCACAGCGTGACTAGTTTCTCCGTTTATTCGGGGCAGGGAAGCGCAGGACGCGTTCTTGCTCGCGCGAGCGGCACGGAATGCGCGCTCGGGCTCGTGACGGGTTACGCGTCGCCGTGTTCGTCCCGGCCGATCACGAGTCCGGTGTGCGACGTGAACAGATAACGCGGTACGTCGAGGTTCTGCGGTGCAGGCTTGTCGCGGAACACGCGCCCCGCGAGATCGTAGGTCGAACCGTGACACGGGCACAGGAACCCGCCGGGCCAGTCGTCGGGCAGGTTCGGCTGCGCGCCCGGCTGGAAGCGCGGAATCGGCGTGCAGCCCAGATGCGTGCAGACGCCGACGACCACCAGCAGATTGCGGCGGTCGGCCCGCGCGCGGAACGGGTTGCGGCAGTAGTCGGGCAACGGCATCGAGAACGGATGCAGCGAGTCCGGATCCGCGACCATCGGCGTGGCTTTCGTAACGGCGTCGAGCATCGCCGCCGTCCGGTTGACGATGAAGACCGGTTTGCCGCGCCAGCCGACCGTCATCATCGCGCCTTCGGCGAGCCCGCCGATATCGACGGTGACCGGCGCGCCGGCCGCCAGTGCGCTTGCCGGCGGCGACAGCGAATCGACGAACGGAATCGCGGTCGCGATGCAGCCGATACCGCCGGTGACGGTCGTCGCGATGAGCAACGTGCGCCGGTGCGTGTCGATGGGTTCAAGCGGCAGGGAAGGCGTGTTCATGACAGGCTCCGCCATCGTCGAAAGGCGCCGCGCACGGGGTGCGCGCGGCGCGCGGCAAGCATGCGCCGCCGCGCCCGCATCGCGGGCGTGTCACGCCGGCTTGCCGGTTTCGCGCGGGGGGCGAACGCGCATCGCAGCGAAACGGCCGCGCCTGCGCGCGGCTCTTTCAGCGTAGGCAGCGACGATTAAGCGAGGCTTAAAACGCGGGCCCGCGCGCGAAGCGACGCAGCCTTCAGAACTTGTGGCGCAACCCCAGCGCGACGACGAGCTGGTTGCTGTTGGCGGAAGGCGTCATCGTCCAGACGGTCGCGTTGAACGCCGGATTGCCGTTGCCGCCGCTCACGCTTTGATAGACGCCTTCCAGATACGCATCCGTGCGTTTCGAGAATGCGTAGTCGGCCTGCGCGACGACATGGTTCCATTTCGGACGCGTCTGGCCCGTGCGGCTGTCGAAACGCCCCATCGTGTACGTGTACGCGGCGGCCAGGCTGAACGCCGGCGTGACGACGAAGCGGCCGTCGACCGTGAAGTTGTCGAAGACGAGCGATTCGCCCTTCAGCGGTGTGATGCCGGCGCCCTGCAGCACGCCGGTCACGCCGTCGGTCGTCGAGCGCGACCAGGCGGCGCCAACCGAGTGCAGGCCGAACACGTAGCGTCCGGCAACCGACCAGATCTGCTGGTTGCCGCCCGTGATCGTCGCCGACCCGTCGACCGTGCTGAGCGCGCCGTCCGGGTTCGGCGCGTTGCGATCGCGGCTGATCTTCAGGTAGCCGGCGCCGAACTTCACCGGCCCGTTGGCATAGCCGAGCCCGGCACTCCAGACGGCGTTGTTCGAAAACTCGCCGGCCTTGTTCGAGAACCCGAACATCGCGCCGAACGTCAGCCCGCGATAGGTCGGACTCGTGTACTTCACCGCGTTGTTGATGCGCAGGTTGCGGTTCGAGTCGTCATTGTCGTACGGGTGCACCGCGAGATTGCCGCCCCAGCCGGGTCCCGCCGCGCCGAGCGGCGTCACGAACTCGAGGATCTCGTCGTACTGGCGGCCGAACGTCAGCGTGCCGGCCGTGCGCGAGCTGACGCCGATCCACGCCTGACGACCGAACAGGTCGACGCCTTTCTGCGACAGCTTGCCGGTCGTCCCCGAGAAACCGCTTTCGAGCGCGAAGACCGCGGCCGTGCCGCCACCGAGATCCTCGCGGCCGCGCACACCCCAGCGCGATGCGTTCAATGCGCCGCTCGTCATCGCGACGCTGCCGCTGCCGGGCGAACCGGCGCCTTGCGTGCGCTGGTTGGTCGCATAGGTGATCGACGTGTCGAGCAGGCCGTACAGCGTGACGCTGCTTTGTGCCTGTGCGATGCCGGGCATGAACGGGGCGATGCAGGCGGCAATGACCGTCCCCGCGGTCTTGCCCGATGCGAGCCGGCCGCGGCGGGCGGAGTGCGTCGCGGCGGTGCTGGCGGGTCGGTTAGTTTTGTAGGAATGCATAGGATTTTTTATCGTTGGTCTGGCGTCGATCGCCGATGGGGCGCGTCGGCGCGCTCGGCCGGCGGATCGAGCAGCCATTATTGGAGATCGTGCGACGGGCGATTAAGGCGCCGCACAGGAAAGGTCCTGTGCAAAATCGCGCGGAATCGGCGCGCGTCGCAGCGGCGCAGGCACGGCGTGCGCTTTCGTGCCGGGGGATTGCGCTCAGCGATCCGCGTCGGCTGCGCGACGGGCGATCTCGATCGCCATGTCGACATTCCCGCTGCGATACGCGACACGCACGGCCGCCGCCCGGGCGAAGAGGACGTCCGCCGAAGGTTGCAGTCGCAACCGTACGCCGACGCGCGGCATCGACGCGAGCTGCTCGCGAAGTTCGACGATCAAGCGGCAGCAGTGGCATGTCGACGCTCGCGCGTCGGGGCTCACGGCCGCTTCCGCGAGCTCGGCGGTCCAGGCGACGCCGCGATCGGATCGAACGGCGTCGAGATGCGGCAGATAGCGCGCGTCGCCGGACAGCGCGATCAACAGCGCGGCCCATTGCGCACCGGGCCATCCATGCTGCTGGTCGTGCGTCAGGTCGATCAGCAGCGCGTCGCTCAGCGCGGACAGGCTTTGCCGGCAAACGTAGTGAAAGTCGAGCGGCTGGTAGCGGACCTGCGGATAGTCGCGCAACACGTGAGCGAGTTCGGCGCCCGTGTCGACGACGCCGCGCAGGAACGATTCCGCCGGGCCCGGGCGATTCAGGCTGAGCGCCGGTACGTTCAGGAGCAGGCGGCGGATATCGTCGGGGCGGTGGTGCATCGGGAAGGGCGTGTGTTGCCGGTGGACGCAGTATGGATTCGTGACGTGCGTTGTGGCAACCGGCACGGTTTTCCGTCCGGCGCGGCGGGAATGCGGCCTGCGTGCCACGCTGTTGTTGCGACCGCGGATTCCATCGTTTCAGCCGGACAGGGTGCGCTCCGTTTCAACGGATGACGCGCGCACGGTTTGTCCGTCCGGCTGCGATTACCCGCAAATTGTCCGCAATCGCGCCGGTCGCCTTGAGTTTCATCGTCCACCGCGATACATTGCCGCTCGCAGAATTCCGCGCGGGCTGCCGCGCATCCTGTAATGAATACGTAAGGAACCCCGATGGGGCAACAGGCGCACGGCAACGACGACATTCCCGACAGCCGGGCCGGCCGCGATGCACTCGCACCGGTTGCAGGGGCCGCCGCATTGCTGGGCGCTGCGCTCGCGACGCTGAGCGTCGTCGATCTGCTGCCGGTCGACCTGCGCTGGTGCGCACCGCTTGCGAGCGCATGGTGCAACGTGCTCGTCGTCGCGCTTGGCGTGCTACTCGCCGAGCGCGCGCGTCGCCACCCGCCGCAGGGGCTGGCCGCCGGCCTGCTCGCCGACTGGCTTCGCAGCGCGTTCCGCCGCAAGCAGGAGCCCGAGCAATACGACAACCCGTGGCCGGCGATCGCCGCGGCGATCGACTGGCGGCCGGTGGCTGTCACCGCGGGCGCCGTGCTGTCCGCCGCGATTGCCGCGCTCGCGTGGCTGCCGCCGGCGCCGGTCGTGCTGGTCCGCGCGATGGCCGCGCCCGAACCCACGGTCGCGGCTGGTGCCGCATGCATTGTCCTTGCCTTTCTCACGCTCGTCGCCGAACGCCATCATGCGGCGACAGCCGGCACATCCACGGTTTCCGCGTCGCTCACCCCGATGCTGCGCATGGCGCTTGTCACTGCGCTCGCGGGCGCGCTGGCCGCCGCATGGTTCGTGTTCCTGCACCGCGCGGCGGACGGCCTCGTCCATGCCGTCGCGCTGCTCAACGCGCTCGTCGGGGCAGAACTGGCCGTGCGCGGCGTGCTGTCCTGGTTCGACGTGCCGCGCGGCGCCGCCGTCCCGACCAGCGCGATCGCGGGCCTGCTGAGCCGTCGCCCGTCGCCGCTGGCGTCGCTCGACGCCGAATTGCGCGACCGCTACGGCATCGACCTGCGGCAAAGCTGGGGCTGGCGCAGCTTCGTGAGGCTGCTGCCCGGCGCGCTCGGCGCGACCGTGGCGTGCGCGTGGCTGCTCACCGCGGTCGTCGTGCTGAACCCGGAGCAGCGCGCGGTATATGAACGGTTCGGCGCGCCGGTCGCGGTCTGGCAGCCCGGCCTGCACGTCGGCTTGCCCTGGCCGTTCGGGCGCGCGCGCATTGTCGACAATGGCGCCGTGCATCAGGTCGCGATCGCCGGCAGTGCGAGCGACGATACGGCCGACACGCGTGCCGCGCCCGCCGACGGCCCGACTCCCGAGCGGCTCGACCGCCTCTGGGACGTGGCGCACCCATGGGAAACCACCCAGGTGATCGCCGGCGCGAACGGCGACCGGCAGAATTTCCAGATCGTCAACGCCGACGTGCGGGTCGACTACCGTCTCGGCCCGACCGATGCCGATGCCCGTGCGGCGCTCTACCGGACGAGCGACCCGGAAAGCACGGTGCGCGTGAGCGCCAATCGCGAGCTGGTTCATTACCTCGCTTCGCATACGCTCGAATCGCTGCTCGAAACGAATCAGGCCGCCATGGCCGAACAATTGAAGCGGGCGATCCAGCAGCAGCTCGACCGGCTGCAAAGCGGCGTCGACGTGGTCGCGGTCGTGATCGAAAGCGTGCATCCGCCGACCGGTGCGGCCGCCGCGTTCCACGACGTCCAGGCCGCGCAGATCCGCGCGCAGGGCAGCGTCGCTCAGGCGCGCGGCTTCGCGGCCGGCCTGCTCGGCAACGCGCAGCAGCAGGCGCTCGTGCGGATCGCGCAAGCCGAAGCGCAGGCGGGCGACACGCTGTCGTCGGCGCGCGTGCAGCGGATCGATTTCGATGCCGACCTGGTGGCGTACCGGCTCGGCGGTCCCGCGTTTCCGTTCGAGTATTACCTGAACAAACTGCAGCACGGCCTGCGCAATGCGCGCATGACGATCATCGACGACCGGCTGGCCGACGGCACGCGGGCCACCGTCGACCTGCGCAACACTCCCGCCGGCGATCTGGCCGGCATCCATTGACATGTCGCGGCAAGGTCCGCGCGGGCGGCGCAACACGGCGGCAGCACATGCCGCCGCACCGCACGCGGACGACGCCGCACCCGGGACGACATCGTGAGTCTGTTTCATTCGCACGCGCATGATCATGCGCACCACGGCCATGGCCACGACCACCACGCGCATCACGGCGCACCGCAGCCGCCCGGCGCATTCCGGCTGCGCGTCGCCGTCGCGGTGCTGTGCGTGCTCGTCGCGCTCGCGGTCGCGAGCTTCGTGCAGGTGCGTGCCGGCGAGGCATCGGTCGTCACGCGTTTCGGGCGTCCCGTGCGCGTGCTGCTCGAACCGGGGCTGGCGTGGCGCCTGCCTGCGCCGATCGACGCGGTGACGCCCGTCGACCTGCGGCTGCACACGACGTCGAGCGGCCTGCAGGACGTCGGCACCCGTGATGGACTGCGCATCATCGTCGAGGCCTACGTCGCATGGCGCGTGCCGGCCGATTCACGCGACATCGGGCGCTTCATGCGCGCGGTCGGCAACGAACCCGATGAAGCAGCCCGGCAGATTCGCTCGCTCGTCGGGTCCGCATTGCAGACGACGTCCGCCGGGTACGACCTCGCATCGCTCGTGAATACCGATCCGGCCCAGGTGAAGATCGGCGAATTCGAGGACACGCTGCGCCGGCAAATCGACGCGCAGCTCTATGCGACCTATGGCGTGCGCGTCGCGCAGGTCGGGCTCGAACGGCTCACGCTGCCGGCGGTCACGCTCGCCGCGACCGTCGACCGGATGAGCGCGGAGCGCGAGACCGTGGCGGCGCAGCGCACCGCGGACGGCAATCGCGAAGCTGCGCAGATCCGCTCGGACGCCGAGCGCGACGCTCGCATCGCGATCGCCGACGCGAACGTCAAGGCGGCCGACATCGAGGCGCAATCACGCAAGGATGCGGCCGACATCTACGGCAAGAGCTATGCGGGCAATCCGCATCTGTACACGATGCTGCGTTCGCTAGACACGCTGAACGCGGTGGTCGGCACCAATACCAACCTGATCCTGCGCACCGATGCCGCGCCGTTCCGCGTGCTCGTGCAAGGGCCGACCGACGCGGGCGGGCAAAACACGCCCGCGCCGAAGCCGCACAAGGCCGCACGATGAGCGCGCAGCCTGCACCGCCGCTCGGGCCCGGCGCCCAGGCCGTGCGCCTGTCGTTCTGGTTCATTGCCGCACTCGCGGTGCTGGCCGCGTGCGCGTGGGCCAGTTCGAACATCCGGCGGATTCCGGCCGACAGCCGCGCGGTCGTGATGCGCTTTGGCGCGCTCGTGCGCACCCAGGACGCCGGGCTCGTGATCGCATGGCCGCGGCCGTTCGAGTCGGTGCGGCTCGTGCCGGGCGCCGCGCGCGTGCTCGAACAGAAGATCCGTTCGCTCGACCGCGATCCGCGGGCGCTCGCCTCGTCCGCGGCGGGTGTCGCGCGGCTGCCCGACGCGCTCGCCGGCTCCGGCTATGTGCTGACGGGCGACGGCGGCGCCGTCGCGTTGAGCGCGGTTCTCTATTACCGGGTCAGCGATCCGTACGCGTATGTATTGCAGCAGGACCGCCTCGACGCGGCCCTCGAGCGGATCGTGTCCGCGTCGGCCGTCGAGGTCGCGGCGGCCCGCGATCTCGATGCGATCCTGGTCGCACGGCCCGAGCAGATCGCCGCCGATCGGCAGATGGCCGCGCGTCGCGAACGGTTGCGCGGCGATCTCGCCGACGCGATCGCGCGGCACCTGCGCGCGCTCGACGCGGCACACGCCGGACTCGGCGTCGAAGTCGCGCGCGTCGACGTGCAGCCCGCGTTTCCCGGCGCGGCCGCCGATGCGTTCAACTCGGTGCTGACGTCGCTGCAGCTCGCCGAGCGGACCATCGCCGAAGCACGCACCGCCGCCGAGCAGCGGCGGCAGGACGCGCAGCAGGATGCCGATCGGATCGTCCAGGAAGCGCAGGCGCGCGCCACCGAGCGCGTCGCGACCGCACAGACCGACACGCTGGAAATCCGGCAACTCGACGCAACGCTGCGCGAGAACGGCGATCCGGGGCTGCTGGCACGGCTCTATCGCGATCGCGTGCAGCGCATGCTGGCAAAGGCAGGGCGCGTGACGACGATCGATCCGCGCGACACCTCTAACCTGATCCTGCCCGGGAATGCCCGATGAAGATGCTCGCCGAACCGGCCGGGAAGCCGGACGCCCCGACGGTATACGCGCTGTCCACCGACGAACGCCGCACGATCACGCGACAGATCGCGCTGGCGCTGCTCGCGGGCGGGCTGCTCGTGCTGTCGTTCGCGTGGCGCACGCTGGCATCCGGCGACGACACCCTCGCGCAGATGCTGGCCGCGCTCGCATCGCTGATCGTCGCGGGGCCCGTCTTTGCGAGCGCGTGGCACAGCCTGCGTGCGCCGAGCCTGCACGGCGTGACCGACCGGCTGATCGCGCTCGCGATGCTGGCCGCGTGGGCGATCGGCGATATGACCACGGCCGCGCTGCTGCCGATCGTGATGACGTTCGGGCATGCGCTCGAAGAGCGCAGCGTGCTGGGCTCGCAGGAAGCCATCCGCGCGCTCGGCCAACTGACGGCCGGTCGCGTACGCCGCATCGGCACGGACGGCAGCGTCACCGAAGTCGCGTATGACGCGCTTCATGCCGGCGACCGGATCGAAGTGGTGGCGGGCGCGCGCATTCCGGTCGACGGCATCGTGGTAGCGGGCGCATCGAGCGTCGACAATGCCCCGATCACCGGCGAATCCGTGCCGCACGACGTCGACGAAGGCAGCGCCGTGTATGGCGGTGCGCTGAATCTGGACGGCGTGCTGCGCATCGAGGTCACGCACACCGGCAAGGATTCGGCGCTCGGCAAGATCATCGCACTGATGCAGCAGGCGGAACGGGCGAAACCGCCCGTCACGCAGGTGCTCGAGCGGCACATGGGCGCCTATCTCGCGCTCGTGCTGCTGATCGCCGCGATCGTCTGGTTCACGTCCGCGAATGCGTCGGCGATGCTCGCGGTCATCGTGGCCGCGTGTCCGTGCGCGCTGGTGCTCGCCGCGCCGTCCACTGCCATCGCCGGGATTGCGGTGGGCGCGCGGCACGGCATCCTGTTTCGCAACGCGGCGTTCCTCGACAAGATCGCCGAGGTCGACTCGCTCGTGATCGACAAAACCGGCACGCTCACGCGCGGAGAATTGCAGGTCCGGCAAGTGTGGCTGCAACCCGGCATCGACGGAGCGCACGCCCGCGCGCTGGCCGCCCGGCTCGGCGAAGGCAGCGCGCACCCGGCCAGCCGCGCGCTGGTGCGCGATGCCGTCGCGTCCGGCCTTGCCAGTGCCGCCGTTGCGCCGTTCGAACGCACGCGGGAATTGCGCGGACTCGGTGTCGTCGCCGAGACACCCGACGGCACCGCAGTACTCGGCCGGCCCGCGCTGCTCGCGGACCATGCCGGCGCGTTGCCGCCACCTCCCGACGGCTTCGACGGGCCGCTCGTCGGCCTCATGCTCGACGGACGGCTGCTCGCGTGGTTCGGGTTCTCCGACACGCTGCGGCCCGACGCGCACGAGGCGCTTGCCGAGCTGCGGACGCTGGGCCTCGCGCGGCAGACGTTGCTCACCGGCGACCGCGAGCCGGTGGCGCGCAAGGTCGCGGCCGAGACCGGCATCGAGACCGTGGTCGCGCAGGCGCTGCCGCACGACAAGCTCGATTACGTGATGCACCAGATTGGCGCCGGCCGGCATCCGCTCGTCGTCGGCGACGGGCTGAACGACGTGCTGGCGATCAAGGCAGGCTCGACCAGCATCGCGATGGGCGAGCGCGGCGTCGACATCGCGATCGCGTCGGCCGACGTCGTGCTGCTCGGCGACGATCTGAAGCGGATTGCGACCTGCATCCGCCTCGGCCGGCACTGCCGGCACACGGCGACGACCAATGCGGCGATCGGGCTCGCATGGACGCTCGCGGTGATCGCGCTGGCCGCAACCGGCGTGCTCGGCGCGGTCTGGGCCGCGATCCTGCACAACATTGGCACGTTCATCGTGATTGCCAACGCGGGCCGGTTGCTGCGGATCGACGAGGCCGATGGCACGGTGACGGGGGCGGGCAGGGCCGTTGGCGGTGATGGCGACGGCGTCGAAAAACCCGCCTGAGGCCGTCTCCGCAGGTATCGCCGAACGAGTGGCGATCGGAGCCAGGGCGGGGAATCTGGGCGCGGCAGCGCCTTACGCGCGTTGAATCGCCGTATCAGCGTGCGTTTCCGTACTGCGCAAACAACCAGTCGCGCATGGCCTCGAGCGCTTCCGAATGTGCGTTCGCTTGCGGAAAGACAACGTGGAACCCGAGCGTCATCGGGAAGGAAAAGTCGAAGGCGCGCCGTAGCCGGCCATCCGCGATATCGCGCTCGACCAGCGGCTCGCTGGTCAGCGCGATGCCTTGCCCCGCGGCTGCGGCGTCGATGGCGAGCAGGGTCTGACTGAACCGCGGCCCTTTGGTCGGATCGGCCCGAACTTTTCCGTCGAGCTTGTGGATGAATTCGGGCCACAGATCGTGAGCGTCGTGCAGCAGCACGTGTTTCGACAGGTCGGCGGGCTTCCGGATCGGCGGGTTGCCATCGAGCAATTTCGGGCTGCCGACGGCGAAGATATCGAGCGGAAACAGCAACTCGCCGGTCAAACCGGGCGGGAACGGCGGCTTGCACAGTCGAATCGCGATGTCGACGCCATCGGCCTTGAACGTCGCGAGCCGTTCGTCGGCGATGACGCGAACCTCGATGTCGGGATGCAGTCTGCTGAAGTCCGACAATCGGGGAATCAGCCACTTCGACGCGAACGACGGCGTCGTGCTGACGGTGAGAATCGTCGCGCGCTGGCCCAGCGCTTCCGTTGCGTCGGCGATGATCTGCAGCGCGCGCTGAACCGACGAGAAATACTCGAGCCCGTCGCGTGTCAGCGCGAGCCCTCGCGGCAAGCGCCGAAAGAGCTGAACGTCCACAGCGTTTTCAAGATGCCTGACCTGCTGCGCGACAGCACCCTGGGTCACGCCGAGTTCATCGGCGGCCAGCCGGAAATTGAGGTGGCGCGCCGACGCTTCGAACGCGCGAAGCGCATTGAGCGGAGGAAACCGGCGGGTACGCAAAAGAGCCTTCATGCAGTAGAAATTCTACAGGGTGACTGAAGAAATCATCGTTCGACAATTGCATTATAGAGTCCTAGAGTGCTCGTATAGATTGATGTCGAGATCGAATACGGCGTTCCGCCGACCTATCCTGGAGAACAGCATGACTGTAGAGAAAGTGGCTTTAGTGACGGCGGCGGGCAAGGGCATGGGTGCTGCGATCGCTCGGGATCTCGCCAGCAACGGCTATCGCGTCGCGCTGATGTCGCCGTCCGGCAGTGCCGCCGAACTGGCGAAGGAACTCGGCGGTTTCGGCATCGCGGGGTCGGTCACCGAAGATGCCGACATCGAGCGCTTCGTCAACGAGACGCTCGCGAAGTATGGCCGCATCGACGCGGTCGTCAACAACACCGGGCATCCGCCGAAGGGCGACTTGCTCTCCCTCGAAGACAACAAGTGGCACGAAGGGCTCGATCTGATCGTGCTCAACGTCGTGCGCGTGCTGCGCCGCGTGACGCCGGTCTTCCTGAAGCAGGGCGGCGGTGCGGTGGTCAACATTTCGAGTTTCGCGGCCGATGCGCCCGAGCAGGCCATGCCGGTGTCGTCCGCGCTGCGCTCGGCGCTCAGTTCCTTCACGCGCCTGTACGCGGATCGTTATGCGAAGGACAACATCCGGATCAACTCGGTGCTGCCGGGCTTCATCGACAGCTGGCCGGAAACGCCCGAAATCGTTGCCCGCATTCCGGTCGGCCGTTTCGGCAAGACGCAGGAGATCGCGCAAACGGTGACGTTCCTGCTGTCCGAAGGCGCCGGCTACATCACCGGGCAGAACATTCGCGTCGACGGCGGCATCGTGCGGGCGCTGTAAGTCGAGCCAGGATCGGGGCGGCGTGCGTGCGAACGCCCGCGCCGCATCCGTTCGCGGTGAAGATGCAAAGAGATATCGAAGGGTGCCTGAAGGCACGCGGCTTCGTGCTGCACGTCGCCTCGAAGCCTGCGGCCAGCTACGTCCGGATTCGTGGAGCAACCTGCGCTGGTCAACGGCGCTTCGGATTTCCGCATGGGCTTCCTCGGCGAAAGCGGGCGTCATGCCTCGCACGACGCCGGGAAACCGCCGCCGGCCGGATTTCGCCACGCAGGTTGAGTTCTTGCGGCGCTCGGAGCGAGAACGATTCCTGCTTGATCCGATAGCGCCCGACCGAAGCTCGATGCGCCGGCGACGACGCAGGGCGCGTATCGCGTATCGCGCTTCGCCGGCGTTTCCAAAATATGCGCGGATCGGCAACCACGCACTCTTGATCACCGCACAAGTGCCACCGATCCACATCGTCGCAATCGTCGACCCGCACGTCACCGGTACCGACACCGGCTCAGGGTAAACGCTCTTTTTGCATTTCTTGACTTCGTTCCGGAAGCTGGTAGCCTTATTTCATCAGCATACTGATTAAATAAGGCCAAGCAGATGAACTACATATTCGCGGCAAAGTTGACCGACCTGGTCGAGGACGAGCCGCTTCCGGTGACGATCGGCGACGAACGGATTGCCTTGTACCTGCTCGACGGGAGCGTTCATGCCACTCACAACGTGTGCACGCACCAGTTCGCGTTGCTGAGCGACGGCTATATGGAGGACGGTTGTATCGAGTGTCCGCTTCATCAGGGGCGCTTCGATATCCGCACCGGCGCCGCGATGTGTGCGCCTGCAACGACGCCGGTACGCGTCTACGACGTTCGCGTCGAGGGCGATTCGATCATGGTGGCCCTGTGAGTGCGCCGAGGTCCGACGGCCAACCGATGGTTCCGACGATTCTTATCGTCGGCGCGGGGCAGGCAGGCGGCCGGGCCGCTGAAGCACTGCGCGCGACAGGATTCGCCGGGCGCATCGTGTTGGCAGGGGATGAGCGGGTGCTGCCGTATGAGCGGCCGCCGTTATCGAAGGACGTGCTGCTCGCGAGCAACGACGCGGATTGCTTTGCCGGCTGGCTGCAACCCGAGTCGTTCTATGTCGACTCGCGCATCGAGCGGCGCGACGATGGCGTCGAGCGGCTCGACGTCGTGAATCGTATCGCCGAATTCAGGAACGGGCCGCCGATCCGCTTCGATCAATGCCTGCTGGCCACGGGCGGCCGCGCTCGGAGCTTGCCGGGTCTGCCGGGTGGCCCGCACATGCATTCGCTGCGGACACTGGCGGATGCGATGCGGTTGCGCGAACGGCTTGCCCGCTCGAAATCGGTTGCCGTCATCGGCGGCGGTTTTCTCGGACTCGAGTTCGCGGCGAGTGCGCGTTCGCGGGGGCTCGACGTGACGATCTACGAAACCGCGCCACGGTTGCTGGGGCGAGCGGTCCCGGCCGCCTTTGCGGACCGGTTGCGAGCGAAACATGAGTCGCACGGCGTGCGGTTCGTCTTCAATGCCGATGCGCTGCGCGTCGCCCCGAACGAACACGATGTCCAAATGGCCGTCGACGGCGGCACGGCCCACTTCGACTTCTGCGTCGTCGCCATCGGGCAGACGCCGAATGACGATCTCGCGCGCGCGTCGGGCATTGCGACCGGCAATGGAATCCTGGTCGACGAATACTGCCGTACCTCGGTACCGGGTGTTTATGCCGCGGGCGACTGCGCGAACTTTCCGTTCGGCGCGACCGGCCAGCGACTGCGTCTCGAGTCATGGCAGAACGCCCAGGAGCAGGCCATCGTCGCGGCGAGGAACATGGCTGGCGATCGCACCGCTTATCGGCCCACGCCGTGGTTCTGGACCGACCAGTACGACTGGAACATCCAGATGCTCGGCATGCCGGATCATTCGATCGCACATTGGATCGAACGCCCGTCTCCTGACGGGAAGACATTGTTGATCGGACTGCGCGAGGGCGTGATCGCGTACGCGCTGGCGGTCAACCAGGGCGGTGAGTTGCGGGCGTTGCGCAGGCTGGTCGAGCGCGGGATTTCCGTCGATCCGGCCGCGCTCGCGGATCCCGCGATCAAATTGCGGCAACTCGACCAGCGGGCGGCGTAGTCATCAATTCGGGCGTGCGAGCCGCGCCTCAGCGGAGAACAACGTGTATTCGTGTGAAACCATCATCGGCGGCGGGACGCCGCAAGCAAAAAATCTTCCGGTCGCATCGCTCGTATGGCCTGACGAAGGCCTTCATGCGATTCCCGACTGGGTTTATACGAGCGACGCCGTGTATGCGCGCGAGGTCGAGCGCATTTTTCACGGCCGCACCTGGAACTTCGTCGCGCTCGAAGCCGAGGTACCGAACGCCGGCGACTACAAGCGTTCGTATGTGGGACCGACGCCGGTGGTGGTATCGCGTGCCGAGGACGGTTCCGTCAACGTATTCGAGAACCGGTGCGCACATCGCGGTGCGGAATTCTGCCGGCACAGCCGCGGCAACAACAAGGAATTCGTGTGCCCGTACCACCAATGGTCGTACGACCTGAAGGGCAACCTGCAGGGAATTCCGTTCAAGCGCGGCGTGAACAAGCTGGGCGGCATGCCGAAGGATTTCCGCAACGACGCGCACGGGCTGCGCAAGCTTGCGGTCGCGACACGAAACGGCGTCGTGTTCGCGTCGTTCGTGCTCGACATGGAGCCGCTCGAGGAATACCTGACCCCGGAGATCCTCGACGATTTCGATACGGTGTTCAACGGCAAGCGCTTGCGCATTCTCGGCTTCTACAAGAACGAGCTGCCGTGCAACTGGAAGATGTACCACGAGAATCTGAAGGATCCCTATCACGCGACGCTGCTGCATTCTTTTCTCGTGGTGTTCGGACTGCTGGTGGCGGGAAACCGCTCCGCGATGATCGCGGACAGCAAGTACGGCATTCACGGCACGATGGCATCGGCCAAGAGCGACGATCTTTACGCACAGGTCGACGAAGACAAAAAGAAGGAAATGCGCTCGTTCCACGAAGGGATGGTGCTGCGCGACGAGCGATTCCTGGAATTCGTCAAGGAGTTCGATTCGGAATGGTCGGTGACCATGCAGACGATCTGGCCGAACCTGGTCGTGCAGCGCGAAATGAACACGCTGGGCGTGCGCCACATCGTGCCGAACGGGCCGAACAGCATGATCATGCTCTGGACGATGTTCGGCTACGAGGATGACACGGACGAGATGGTCCGCCATCGGCTGCGCCAGGGCAATCTGATGGGCCCGTCGGGCTTTCTGGGGCTGGAGGACAACGAGGCGATGAAGTTCGTTCAGGAGGGCGTGCGCCGTTCCGTGACCGATCGCAGCGTGATCAAGCTGGACGGCGACAAGATCGGCACCGCGGACAACCTGATCTCGGAAGCGGCGATTCGCGCCATGTACAAACACTATCGGGAAGTGATGGGGTTCTGATGCTGAAAGGATTCGACAAAAAGCCGATCGCATACGAGGCTGCGATCGCGGCCCGCATGGCGGTCGAGGCGTTCCATGCCGAGTACTGCGCGACGCTGGACGGAGGGGAGATCGAACGCTGGCCCGAGTTCTTTGCCGAACAGTGCGTGTATCGCGTGACCGAATACGAGAATGCGGAACTCGGGTTGCCGGTCGGGCTCGTCTATGCGGAAGGGCGCGACATGTTGCGCGATCGCGCGGTCGCGATTTCGCGCACGCAGATGTTCGCACCGCGCCGGGTACTGCATCTCGTCACCAACGTGCGGATTCTCGACGCGAACGACGAGGAGATCGTCGCGCAGAGCAACTATGTGCTGCTGCAAACGCTTGTCGAGGGCGCGACGTCGGTTCATCAGGCGGGGCGGCTGTACGATCGTTTCGCGCGCAATGGCAGCACCCTGCTGCTGAAGGAGCGGCAGGCCGTGTACGACACGGCGCTGATTGCCAATGATCTCGCGTACCCCGTCTGACGGCGGGAAGGCAAACGAGCGGCCGTTCGACGAGGACGGCCCGGGAGGAAAGCACATGAACGAAACTGCGAAGACGGAAGCGCCGGTCGATACCGGCGGCGTCGGCGCACGCGTACGGCGCCGCGAGGACGAACGGCATCTGCACGGGAAAGGCCGATTTGTCGCGGACTACGCATTTCCCGATCTGCAGGATGTTGCGTTCCTGCGCAGCCCTGTCGCGCATGCGGTCATTCGGCAGATCGGCAAGCCCGAGCGATTCGCGGACCGGGTGATCGTGCGTGAAGACATGGTCGGGGCGACCGATATCGTTGCGGATTCGAGCCTGCCCAGCTACAAATCGTCCGCCCATCCGCCACTGGCCGCGCAAAAAGTCCGCTTCGTCGGCGAGCCGGTCGCGATGTGCTTCGCGGGTACGCGAGCGGAAGCCGAGGACATCGCAGAGGAGATCGAGCTCGATCTGGGCGAGCTGCCGGCATTCGCGAACGCCTTTACGGCGCGCGAGCGAACGGACACGCGCGTGCACGAGCATTGGCCGGACAATCTGTTTCTCGACATGCAGGCCGACGTCGATTTCGACGTGCATGCGCAACGCGCGAGCGTGGTCGTGACGCAAAAGGTCGACCTGGCTCGCCAGTGCATGGTGCCGATGGAGGGCAAGGCAGTCCTCGCATACTGGGATCATCCGCAGGCGCAGCTCGTCGTGATTACGTCGACGCAAGTGCCGCACATGATCCGCACGATTCTCGCGCAGTGTCTCGGGCTGGATCAGGCGCAGGTCCGGGTCATTTCTCCGGACGTAGGCGGTGCATTCGGCTACAAGTGCGTGCTCCAGCAGGAAGAGCTGTGCATTGCATGGCTCGCGTTGACCTACAAGCGGCCGTTCCGGTTCATCGAGGATCGACGGGAGCATCTGATCGCGGGCGCGAATACGCGTCAGCACCACTACGAGCTGACCGCGTATGCGGACGATCGCGGCCGACTGCTGGCCCTCGATGCGCAGTTGTTGATCGATGGCGGTGCCTATTCGGCGTGGCCGTTCACCATCGGCCTCGAGACGGGACAGGCGCTTGGCAACCTGCCCGGACCTTACGACTTCCGCGGCTATCGGTGCCGTACGCAGTGCGCGGCGACCAACAAGCCGGGTTTCCTGCCGTATCGCGGTGTTGCGCGCACGGGTGTGTGCTTCGCGATCGAGTTGACGATGGACGCGATTGCACACGCGGTCGGCCGCGAAGCGTGGGAGGTTCGGCACGACAACCTCGTGCGCGGTGCCGACATGCCGTACACGAATGTCGTGAAGAAGCACTACGACAGCGGCGATTTCCAGGAGAGCCTGAGGCGGGCCGTCGAGCAGATCGACGTGCCCCGCTGGCGACAGCGTCAGGCGCAGGGCGAGGCGGACGGGCGGCTGGTCGGCGTCGGCTTCGCGACCTTCACCGAGCAATCGGCACACGGCACATCAGTGTTCGCGTCGTGGGGGCTTCCTGTCGTCCCGGGCTACGACCTCGCGACGGTTCGCATTACGGCCGACGGTGGAATCGAACTGCGTGCCGGTATTCATTCGCACGGGCAGGGCATGGAGACGACGCTCGCGCAGATTGCCAGCGAAGTCCTCGGCGTGTCGGTGCAGAAAATCAAGCTGGTGCATGGGGATACGGCGCTGACGCCGTATTCGACGGGCACTTACGCGTCGCGCAGCATCGTGATGGCGGGCGGAGCGGTCGCCGCGGCCTGCCGCGAGCTGATCCCGAGACTGATCCGGATCGGCGCGCATTTGCTGAACGAAGCGGAGAGCGCCGTGCGATTCGATGCGGGGCGCGTGGTCGGCGCAAGCGGCTGCGTCACGCTCGCCGACGTCGCCGCGGCCTGGTATATGCGGCCGGACCTGTTGCCGAAAGGTGTCGATCTGGCTGGCCTGGAGACAACCCAGGGCTTCAAGCCGGCAGTCGATACGGGCGCATTCAGCTACGCGACGCATGCGGCGGTCGTTGCTGTCGATACGCAAACGGGACAGGTCGACATTCTCGACTACGTCATCGTCGAGGACTGCGGAACGATGATCAATCCGATGGTGGTCGAAGGGCAGACGATCGGCGGCACGGCACAAGGCATCGGCACCGCTTTCTACGAAGAAACGCTCTATGACGACAACGCGCAGCCGCTGACCTCGACGCTCGCCGACTACATGTTGCCGGGGCCGACCGAATTGCCGTCACTGCGGATTCATCACATGGAAACGCCATCGCCGTACACGGAGTTCGGTGCGAAAGGCGTCGGCGAGGGCGGCGCAATCGCACCGCCTGCCGCGCTGTTCAATGCAGTCAACGACGCGCTTCGGCCGCTGGGCGCACGGGTATCGGAAACGCCGCTCACACCGCGCCGGTTGCTGCAGGCAATCGAAGCGGCGAAGGCGGCACGGGCGTCCGGCGAGCAACCGGTCGGCGCAACAGAGGAGGCGATTCGATGAAGGCTGCGGCGTTTGAATATGTTGCGTGCACGTCGATTGCCGACGCATTGGATGCGTTGCAGCAGGCAGCGGGAAATGCGAAGCCGATCGCCGGCAGTCAGTCGATGGGGCCGATGCTGAATCTGCGCCTGGCCCGGCCCGCGCGCGTGATCGACGTTTCGCGCATCGACGCGTTGCGTCAGGTCGGCGACGCTGGCAACGACGTCCGGATCGGTGCGGCGGTCACGCACGCCGAGATCGAGGACGGCAAGTTTGCGCTGCTGCGCGGCGGCATGCTGCAGTTCGTTGCAGGAGGTATCGCTTATCGAGCGATCCGCAATCGAGGCACGATCGGGGGCAGTCTCGCGCATGCCGATCCGGCAGCGGATTGGCCGCTTGCGCTGAGCGCACTCGACGCGCGGATCGAGCTGAGCGGGCCGTCCGGTGTTCGGCAGGTGCATGCCGCGGGATTCATGCTCGGTGCATTCACGACCCAGTTGGCCGATGGCGAAATCATCTCTGCGGTGCTGGTGCCGAAGACAAGCGAAGCGGCACGCTGGGGATACCACAAGCTGTGCCGAAAGACCGGCGAGTTCGCGCACGCGAGTGCGGCCGCCGCGTTCGATCCGCAGACGGGCCTGGCGCGCGTCGTGGCAGGCGCACTGGACGGCCCGCCGGCGGCGCTCGACGCCCTCGCGACGGAGATTGCGCGCCATGGGCCTGCCGCGGCCACGCCCGTTGCGATTGCCGCAGCGGTCGCGAGCGTGATGCCCAATGCCGACGCGATAGACCGCGGCATGCACGAGGCGGCGGTCGCACGCTGCCTTGCCTCCGCGTTCGGCCGATAGACCGCTTTGACAGGAAGAATTCATGTCTGCCATCGAACTGACGATCAATGACAAGCCGATCCGCAGCGACGTCGCGCCGCGCGTGCATCTCGGCGATTTTTTGCGTGACACCCAACACCTGACCGGTACCCATCTGGGCTGCGAACATGGCGTCTGCGGCGCATGCACGGTGCTATGCGACGACGAGCCAGTGCGCTCGTGCATCACGTTCGCGGTGGCATGCGATCGACGCGAAGTCCGGACCATCGAGGGCTTCGACGATGACGCGTTGATGACTCGGTTGCGCCGCGCGTTCTCGCAGCACCATGCGCTTCAGTGCGGCTACTGCACCCCGGGAATGCTGATCACCGCACGCGACATCGTGCGGCGCTTCCCGGACGCCGATGAAGCCCATGTGCGCCTCGAACTGTCGGGCAATCTTTGCCGCTGCACCGGCTATATGGGCATTGTCGCTGCGATCCGCTCGGTGCTCGAAGACCTCAAGCACAGCCCGCTTGCGCAGCCCGTTTCACCGGCATCGCCGGCAGTCGCGGCAATCGACCGCGGTGTGCGCGCAGCGGCCGGATTCACGACCTTCGATGCGAAGCAGACGGGTCCCGGTCCGGGCGCTGCCGCCCTGCAGGCATCTGCGGGACGGACCTCGGACGCGTCATCGTCCGCACCGGCCACCACCGACCGCAAGGGGTGGACCGCGATCGACGACAGCTTCATCGCTCCATTTCCGCTTGACCGCGTATGGGCGTTCATGGGCGATCTGCCGTCGGTGACGGCGTGTCTGCCCGGGGCGGAACTCATCGAGCACGATGCTGAGAAGGTCAAGGGGCGCATCGCGATCAAGTTCGGTCCGATGTCCGCGAATTTTGCAGGCTCCGCGCGGCTCGAGCGCGACGACGCCAATCATCGCGCAGTCATGCGCGGTGCCGGCCAAGACAATATCAGCCGCTCGCGCGCGAACGGCGACGTCACGTATGCGCTGACACCGGAGCAGGGTGGTGCGCAAACGCGCGTCGCAGTGACGCTTGAATACATGCTGCAAGGGCCGCTCGCGCAGTTTTCCCGATCGGGGCTCGTCAAGGATTTCGTGCGGCGGATGATCGCCGATTTCGGCGCGCGAATCACCGCGCAACTGGGCGGCGACGCCGCGCCGGCGACGGAGCTGGCATCGTCGAAATTCAATGTCGGCGCGATGATCTGGAGTGTCGTCTGGGGGCGTATCAAGCGCCTGTTCGGACGGAACTGAGAGTGGGATGCCCGCAGACGGACAGTCGTCCGTCAAACGCCGACTTAATTGTCAGTATGCTGAGTAAATGGAGCCTGAAGTGACCGACCGCATTCGCAAGATCGCACTGGAAGAACATTTTTCGACGCCCGGGTTTCAGGCGTACTCGAAAAGCTTTACGCAACATATTGCGCCGGAGGTTCTGGCCGATCTCGGCGCGCGTCTGGCCGACTTCGACGAGCTTCGGCTGGCGGAGATGGATCGCGCGGGGATCGACTACACGATCCTGTCGCAGACCGGCCCAAGCGTGCAGGGCGAGCACGACAGCGCTGTCGCGGTGAGCCGTGCACGGGAAAGCAACGACTATCTTGCAGCGCAGATCGCGCGACACCCGTCCCGCTTTGGCGGGTTCGCGACGTTGGCGATGCATTCGCCGGGCGCCGCCGTCGAGGAACTCACTCGCACGGTCGACACGCTCGGCTTCAAAGGCGCGCTGGTGAACGGACATACGTTCGGCACCTACTACGACGATCGGGCCTACGACCCGTTTTGGGCACGCCTGCAGGAACTCGACGTGCCGCTGTACCTGCATCCGACCGATGCGTACGTGATGCCGCGGGTGTTCGACGGACATCCGGAACTGGCGGGCGCGGCGTGGGGGTGGGGCGTTGAAACGGGCACCCATGCGCTGCGGCTGCTGTTTGGCGGCGTGTTCGACCGTTTCCCGCGCGTCAAGCTGATTCTCGGTCACATGGGCGAAGGGCTACCGTTCCTGCGCTGGCGTTTCGACAGCCGGTTCGCCGTTTATTCGCACGGCGTGACGCTCGCACGCCGGCCCTCCGAATATTTTGGCCGAAACATCCTGATCACGACGTCTGGCGTGTGTTCGGCGCCCGCGCTGGTCGGCGCGATCGGCGAAATGGGGGCCGATGCGGTGATGTTCTCGGTGGACTACCCGTACGAATCGACGGCCGCTGCGGCTGACTTCATTGAACGCGCACCGCTCGACGATACGACGCGACAACGCGTTTGCCACGGCAATGCGGCGCGGATTTTCAAGCTGTGATGCCGGGCACCGACATCAAGACCCTTTTCCTTAAATGCAGGAACATGAAATGAGCAAGCAATTCCGTATCGGCCAGATCGTGCCGAGTTCCAACACGACGATGGAAACCGAGATTCCCGCGATGCTGCGGTTGCGCGAAACGAT
>NZ_QTPY01000022.1:0-117698 GCF_003857765.1 Burkholderia sp. Bp9016 | reverse complement strand
AGGTGATCGTCGCGATCAACAAGGATCCGGAGGCGCCGATCTTCAGCGTGGCCGATTACGGTCTCGTCGGCGATCTGTTCGCGCTGGTTCCAGAGGTGGCCGACTGCCTGTGACGGCGCGGCGGAGCGTCTGTACACGCACCAACCGGCTCTGTCACCCAGGAATTCCCATCGAGCCGGCGGGAGCCTGCTGGGTTAGAGGCGGCAAAGAGCGAGATTGAACGCGTCGAGACAAGGTGCTCCGCGCGAGACGATCCAGACTCGGAC
Source organism: Burkholderia sp. Bp9016 (assembly GCF_003857765.1). Lineage (NCBI taxonomy): Bacteria > Pseudomonadati > Pseudomonadota > Betaproteobacteria > Burkholderiales > Burkholderiaceae > Burkholderia > Burkholderia sp. Bp9016. Next base: position 117,432 of record NZ_QTPY01000022.1, on the reverse strand, counting down.
GAACTGCTGAATACCCACAATTTGCAGGATCGGAGTCGGCCAGGAATTGGTCGCCGCATCTGCGATTAAATTCGGATTCCTACTCTTGAATATGGTGGGTCGAATCGCAGTACTCATGCCGACGATTTTAATTTTCTGCCTGTCCGTGCATCGACAGGAAGCAATCCAGCTGGCGGCTGGAGAACGCTCGGATGCGGCGAGGAACCGTATGAGAGCGGACAGGGAAGTGCGATGACCGTTGGTCGCATTCGAGACGAGAAGGATAGATCGGTTGCCGACCGATGCGAAATAACGAGTCGGCGTGCTTGATAAAAGTAGTTATGCAAATGATGCGAATGCGTCTGAATGTAGCCGCATACAACCTGGAGCAGCACGTGAAATCGAACCAAGTATCAAGAAAAGTTCTGACCAGCCTGGTGTGCGCATCATCTGCCGCCTGCATGGTTCCCCTCGCACACGCGGGCTCGCAACTGCTGCCGGGGATTTCGACCGGTTTGCCGCTGGGCGCGCCGTTGCCGCCGGGTATCTACAGTGTCACGCAGCTCAACTATGGCTGGCGCGGCAGCTCGCCGACGGTCGGCGTCGGTGTCGGCATCCCGAGCTGGCTGATCTGGTCCACGCCGTGGACGGTGGCCGGCGGCCGCCTTCTGCTCGATACGGTGACTGCGGTCGCGAACGTCGACGTGAAGGGCTATCACGGCTATACCGGGGCCGGTAACACCTATATCGACGCTCAGCTCAAGTGGGATCTCGGCGGCGGCCTGTCGGCCGGTGTGCAAAGCGGCGTGTTTCTTCCCGTGCGCAACGACCTGACGTCGCTCGGCGTGACGCGTAATTTCTATTCGCTGATGGAAATCGCTGCCGTGACCTACGAGCATAACGGCTGGGAGTTCGATGCCACGGGCATTTACGGCACCGGCAAGCATGGCAGCGAGCTGGGCGAGAACGCGGCACCGCAGTGGACCAACTTCGATCTGACCGCGTTCAAGCGGGTCGGCAAGTGGGAGCTGGGCGGGATCGCGTTCGGCTCGGACGACCTGACCTCGCCGGTGGCCGGCTACCAGAAGCAATCGCAGGTCGCGCTCGGTGCGCTGGTTGGCTACAGGATCGGCCACGACACGCTGCAGCTCAAGGCGTCGCGTGATGTAACCGAAACCGGCTACACGGGGCACGAGACGCGAGTCTGGATGAACTTCATCGTGCCGTTGTGGAGCCAGAAATAAGCCGATGTGTCGGGTGGCGGGCACATCGGCACTTGCCCGGCACGGCAGCGCCTCGATGGCGATGAAAGCCATCGAGTGTTCGCAGGAGCGTGAACCCATGACTTTACTCGAGCAAATGCGTGTCGCGAGACATGCTGCCGCGCAGGCGGCCAATGTCGTCGATGCGGACATCTGGAGATGGTTCGCAACGGTGATGGAGGATCGACGCATTCGTTGGTGCTTCGATGGCAATGCGTGGCTGGTCAGCGTCGATCATCGGCATGTCGCAACCGACCCGTGCTTTGACAGCGCTATTCGTATTGCCAAGAGCGAGTCCGAGCGTCGCATGCGGCGTTCGGAGCGGTGCCGCAATGAGCCGCAATGCTCCGACGCACCGTCGTCCCTGCCAATCTGAGCGGGTTCGCGACAGGTTTTCGGGAAGCGATCGCCGCCCACGGCCCGGGCGAATTGCGCAGGCGTCAGGTCGCGCCGCGCGTATTCGACTGGCCGACTGCTCGCCGACGCGGGATGCCCGAGGGCGCGCACCGAGCGACGGTTCCGGATTCGAATGCGTCGTTGACAGACGTTCACGCGTTGACTAGATTCGTCACATGAGCGCACTTTTTGTCACGACTGCCACGACCACCACCACGACCGCCAATGGCGGGTCGGGAGGAGGTTGCGCGTCGTAGGTCAGTGCCTCGAGCGATCCCCAGGCCCCGCCGGAAACGGACGGGGCCTTTTTCATGCTCTGTTCGGCCGGTACCCACTGTCAACGGAGAACATCATGGACGAACGCGACCATCGCGTGCTTGGTAACAGGCTGGATCTGTTTCATCAACAGGATGAGAACCCAGGCGCCATTTTCTGGCATCCGCGCGGCATGGTTTTGTTTCGGGTCGTCGAGGAATATATCCGCGTTCGGATGCGCCAGGCCGGCTTCGCCGAAGTGCGGACACCTCAGATCGTCGCGCGAGGTGTCTGGGAACAGAGCGGCCATTGGGAGAAGTTCGGGCGGAACATGTTTTCGCTCGAAAGTGACGATCATCCGTACTGTCTCAAACCGATGAGCTGCCCGTGCCATGTGCAGGTCTTCAAAAAGGGCACGCGTTCGTACCGCGATCTGCCGATTCGATATGCGGAATTCGGCGCGGTTCACCGGGCCGAACCGTCCGGCGCGCTGCACGGCCTCATGCGTGCCCGTGCGTTCACCCAGGACGATGCCCATGTTCTATGCATGCCCGCTCAGGTGGAGGTTGAAGTCGCACGATTCTGCGTGTTGCTGAAGACGATCTATGCCGATTTCGGATTTGGCGCATTCGACGTGGCGTTGTCGACGCGGCCCGTGATTCGCGCCGGCGACGATGCGGTGTGGGATCGCGCGGAAGCGATGCTGGCGTCTGCTGCGCGGGCGGCAGGGCTGGACTTCTCGATCCAGGCGGGCGAGGGAGCGTTCTACGGTCCGAAGCTCGAATTTCATTTGCTCGACGGTCAGGGACGGACGTGGCAGTGCGGGACGATCCAGCTCGACTTCGTATTGCCGGGGCGGCTCGGCGCCGCCTATGTAGCGGAGGACGGTGCGAAAGCGACGCCCGTGATGTTGCATCACGCGGTGCTCGGCAGCCTCGAGCGGTTCATCGGCATGCTTCTCGAACACTACGCGGGGTGGTTGCCGACGTGGTTGGCGCCGGACCAGATCGTCGTGGCGAACATCGGACAGGACGCCCGCGCATTTGCCGAGAACATGGCGTTCGCCTTCGAAGACATCGGGTGCCGGGTGCGGCGGGATTTTCGTGCCGAACGCCTGCCGCGCAAGATCTTCGATGCAAGGGAGCTGGCAGCACCGATCGTCGCAGTGGCGGGACGGAAGGAGGCGCTGGCCGGTGAGGTATCGCTACGCATGAGGAACGGGGAGCAGCACGTGCTGACGATTACCGATGCGCTCGCCTACCTGACGCAGCAGGCGCGCGTTCCGTCCGCGACGCGGGTGTTCTGACCGGACGGCACGCGCAGGCGTGTTCGAGGTGCGTGCAATGGTCGGGATGCCCGGCTTTGCGCTTTCGCGGGGCAGGCCGGCGCGCTGCTCCATGCGAGCGATTTCCACGACAACCGCGTGCGGGTTGTCGACCGACGGCGGGGCAGTTGCTGATCGGCGACGAAGGCCCCGACATGAACATCAAGCGCTATTCCGTGTCGGGCGGCCCGTGCTAGCCGACACGTTCGGCGTGTGCGCCTGTCGCCCGCTCGAACGGCGAGCATGTGGTCACGAAGAACAACGTGAAGGGGAACCGCATCACCGTCTATCGGTGGGCGCCTTGACGCAGGCTGCGTCGCGCATCGCGGCCGATCCGCGCCAGATCAGGTTCGCGCTCGTTTCCGTCTCCGACGCGACGCTGAAGCCGAGGCGCTCGTAGAGCCGCCGTGCGGGATTGCCGTGCAGCACGCTGAGCGATACGGGTACGTGCTCGCGCGCGGCTTCGGCCAGCAGATCGCGCAACACGGCTTCGCCGATGCCATGCCCTTGCCGCGACGGGTGGATCTGAATCTGGTGAACGTGCCATTCGTCGGCGGCGCGCGTCACTTTCAGCAAGCCGATCGGGTTCGCGTCGGCGCTCGCGCCTTCGCAGACGATCATCGCGTCTTCGAAGTTCGCGAAGATGCGCCGGTGGTGCGCTTCGTCGTCGGTGGGGGCGCCGACCCGTTGCAGATGCCCGGTCATCGTAAGCCGGCGGAGCGTCAGCAGGAACGGCAGGTCGGCGGCGGACGCCGGGCGCAGGCGGATGGCGGAGGGCATGGTCGGCGCACGTTCGCGGGCGGATGCAAGGCACTGACGCGCATGATCCACGAACGCGGCGAACCGGTCAAATTCCGGGCGGCGGGAAGCTGGATTTAACGGGCGACACGCGAACCACGCGCCGCCCCACGGCCAAGGCAGGCCGACGCGCACAAGCGAAGCGCGGACGTGCCCATTCCCCCCTGTCTGCTGCCGATTCGTTGCGCCCGGCATAAAGGCGACCCCACGGGCCGGGTCAAGCCCGTTCACGCAATCCGGTACACGCGCATCGCGTTGCCGTGCCAGATCGCGTCGCGCGCGACGTCGTCGAGGCCGGCCATCGCGCCCGCGAACGTGCGCAGCAGCGCCGGATACGACACGCGCAACCCCGCCACCGGAAAATTGCTCGCGAACAGGCAGCGCTCCCAGCCGAATATCGCGATCGTGTCGCGGATGATCCGCGCGTTGTCCGTGTCGTTCCACACGGCGTCGCGCAACCCGAGCTCGGAGATCTTCACGCTTACGCGCGGCGATGCCGCGAGCGCTTCCATCCCGCCGCGCCAGCGCGCGAGCCCGGCGTCCGACCGATCCCACGGCAACCCGGCGTGTTCGAGCACCACGTCGACACGCGGCGCATCGGCCAGCAGCGCGGCTGCTTCGCCGAGATGCCAGAACGGCACGCGCAGATCCCAGCTCAGGCCGTGCGCGGCGAGCCGTTCGAGCGCGGCCGGCCAGCGCGGATCGCGCAGTGTGCCCGGCCCGTCGACATCGGCATCCGCCGACGCAGCGGTGCGCGGCTTGAAGCGCACGCCCCGCACGCGCGGCCACGCGGCCTGTTCGGCGAGCCGCTCGTCGGCGTCGCCGGCGAGCAGGTCGACCCACGCGACGACCGCCGACGGCAGCCCGTGCGCGGCCGCGACCTGATGCAGCCAGCGTGTTTCCGCGAGCGCTTCGTCGTGCGCGCGTTCGGCCTCGACGTGCACGCTCGCGACGATCGGCGCACCCTGTGCCGCGTGCCGCAAATCGGCCACGCCGAAATCGCGGCACAGCGCCGCGTAGTCGCCGAACATGAAGCGCGCCGGATCGTACTGCGCCTGCAGCCACGGATAATGCGCCCCCGTGCCGAGCTGCCACAGGTGGTGATGCGCGTCGACGAGCCTGGCCGGCAGCGCATCCGGCGACGGCCGCGCGTCGCCGCGTGGGTCAGCGCGTGCCTGCGAGCACATACGACGCATCCGGTTCGCGCAGCGTCGGCAGCGCACCGACGAAGCGCCACGCATCGAGATCGAGCTCGCGCACGTAGTCGTCCTGGAACGACACGTACGCGACGCGTCGCGACGGATGGAACGACAGCGCGGTCGGATTCGCGGGCAGCGCGACGCGTTCGATCTCTTCGAGCTGCCGCGCGTCGAACACCGAAATCGACCGTTCGCCGGAATTGGTCAGCAGCAGCAAATCGCGGCCGTCCGGCGCGGTGGTGCGGTAGATGCGGTTCGGATCGCTGCGCGTCTTCACGCGGCGGCCGCAGGTCATCGTGTCGGTGTCGATCTCGACGAGCGTGTCGTCGCCGCGATTCGCGACGAACAGCGTGCGCTCGTCGCTCGACAGCGCATTGCCTTCGGGGCGCGGGCCGGGCATCACCGCGCGCGGCGCGACGGTCGCGTCGCGCGGATGAAACTGCGTGACGGTGTTCGACAGCAGATGCACGCCGTAGGCACGGCTCGCATCGCGGGTGAGCGTCACGAGGTGGGTCTTCACGCCGCCGGACGGCACGGCCATGTTCGGCACGGCCTGCCGGGTCGGTTCGTCGAACACGAGCAGCATGTCGTGCGCCTCGCTCATCGCGTACAGCCGGCCGTCGCGATCGGCGGCCATCCCGTGCGGCCGGTAGTACGGCCACAGGTCGAGCATGCGCGTGTGCGTGCGCTCGACGAGATCGATCTCGGCAATCCGGTGATCGCCTTCATGGCCGCGCGACCACGCGGTTTCGATCCCGAAGATGCCGACGTATGCGTAGCGGTTGTTCACGTCGACGGTGAATTCGTGCGGGAAGTTCGGCAGCACGACATGCTTGAGCGCGGCTTTCGTTTCGAGGTCGTAGAAGCTGAAGGTATGGGCGCATTTCTGCACCAGCAGCAGGATGTCGTTCATGGTGAGTCTCCGTTGTTTCGTGCGCGTGCCGGCTTCCCGGCGCGCGCGTATCAGTCTTCGCAGCGCCTGGGCAGCGTCAGCGCGAGCAGGCCGGCCACCGCGAGCGTGACCGCGAGGCTGTACACGCCGGCCGCGGCGCTCACGTGCTGGGTCAGCACGCCGACCGCATACGGGCCGCAGAAGCCGCCGAGGTTGCCGAGCGCGTTGATCAGGCCGCGCGCGCTGCCCGCCGTCTCGACGCTGCACAGCTTCGGCGGAATCGCCCAGAACACGCCGGCTGCCGCCTGCAGGAAGAAGCCGCAACCGATCAGGAACGCGAACGACACGATCATCGACGCATGGGTGAGTACAGACAGCGCGAGGCACGCGGCGAAGCCGACCAGCGGCAGCAGCACGAACAGGCGGCGCTTGCCGGTTCGGTCGGACAAATACGACGTGCCGAACATCCCGATCATCATCGCGACATACGGCAGCATCGCGAGCAGGCCGACTTTCCCCATCCCGCCGTGCGTGAGGTTTTTGAGCAGCGTCGGCAACCACATCGTATAGCCGTAGATGCCGACCTGATAGCAGAAGTTGATCGCGATCAGCAGCCAGATCGTCGGGTTGCGCAGCATCGCGCCGAACGATGCCGCCGCAGGCGCGCCGGCGGCCTGCTTGCGTTCCTGTTCCTCGCGCAGCGCGTCGAGGATGTACGCCTTTTCGCGCGGCGACACCCAGCGTGCGGTCTCAGGGCCGTCGTCGGCGAACATCATCCACGCGACCAGGCACAGCAGCGACAGCGCGCCGGCGCAGAAGAACAGGTGACGCCAGTCGTACGCGGCGAGGATGAAGCCGGATAGCGGCGCGGTGATCATCCCGGCGAGCGGCACGAACATGATGACCATCGCGTTGGCGCGTCCGCGTTCGCGGTCGGGAAACCAGTGGCTGACCATGGTCAGCACGACCGGCAGCATCCCGCCTTCGGCCACCCCGAGCATGAACCGCAGCGTCAAAAGTTGCCACGTATGGGTGACGAGCCCGGTCAGCACCGACAGCAGCGCCCAGCTCACGAGCGACCACGCGATGAATTTCTTGCCGCTGCCGAGCGCGGCGCGCCGGCCGGCCGGAATCTGCAGGAACAGGTAGCCGAAGAAGAAGATGCCGCCGGCGAGGCCGGCCATGGTCGCGTCCATGCCGAGATCGGCGTTCATCCCGCCGGGCATCGCGAACGCGATGTTCACGCGATCCATGTACGAAATGATGCAGGCGAGCAGCAGCGGCGGAATCACGCGCAGCCAGCGGCGGCGCGGAACGGCTTCGCCGGCTTCATAGGCCGGGTTGGCGGGGTTCAGCAGGTTCATGGTGTCTCCGGATCCATGTGACGGGCGGCGGCGGCCTTCTGTCGGACCGCCGTCACGCCGATGCGCAACGCACGCGCGTTGCGGGTACAGGCAGATGTTGGGTCAGCGTCCCCAGCGCAGCACGAGCGGATCGAGCCGCCGCGCCGCGTCGAGCAGGCCGGCGCGCACCTGCGGGTGCATGTCGGGCCACGGCGCGCGCGGCCGGTCGCACGCGATCACGCCGCCTTCCTTCATCAGCGCCTTCGCGGTCAGGAAGCCCGACTGGCGGTTCTCGTAGTTGATCAGCGGCAGCCAGCGCCCGTACTGCTCGCACGCTTCGTCGCGGCGCCCGGCGAAATACGCGTCGGTGATGCGGCGAATCCCGTCCGGATACCCGCCGCCCGTCATCGCGCCGGTTGCGCCGGCATCGAGATCGGCGAGCAGCGTGATGCCTTCCTCGCCGTCCCAAGGCCCTTCGATCGCGTCGCCGCCGAGCGCGATCAGCTCGCGCAGCTTCGACGCCGCGCCGGGCGTCTCGATCTTGAAGTACGACACCGCGTCGATTTCGCGTGCGAGCGTCGCAAGCAACGACGCAGGCAGCGCGACGCCGCTCGCCGGTGCGTCCTGGATCATCAGCGGAATGTCGAGGCCGTCGGCGACGTCGCGGAAGAAAGCGCGCACCTGCGCTTCCGGCACGCGGAACGTCGCGCCGTGATACGGCGGCATCACCATCACCATCGCGGCGCCGAGCGCCTGCGCGCGCCGGTTGCGTTGCGCGCAGATCCGCGCGCTGAAGTGCGACGTCGTGACGATCACCGGCACGCGGCCGGCGACGTGCTCGAGCGTGGTGCGCGTGATGAGGTCGCGTTCGTCGTCGCCGAGCGCGAACTGCTCCGAGTAGTTCGCGTGGATGCAGATGCCTTGCGAGCCGGCGTCGATCATGAAGTCGAGACAGCGGCGCTGGCCGTCGAGGTCGAGTGCGCCGTGCGCGTCGAAGATCGTCGGCGCGACCGGAAAGACGCCCTGGTAGCGTGCGTTCATGGCGACCCTCACTCGACGATGTCGAACTGGTCGAGGAATTCGGTCTTCAGCGAGAGGCCGAGACCCGGCACGTCGTCGCGCAGTTGCAGGAAGCCGTTCTCGGCCACCGGCTCGCCGTCGAAGATGTAATAGAACAGCTCGTTGCCGACTTCCACGTCGAACATCGGGAAGTACTCGCTCATCGGCGATGCGAGCGTGCTCATCGTCAGGTGATAGTTGTGCATCTGGCCCGCGTGCGGAATCACCGGCACGCTGTATGCCTCGCACAGCGCGTTGATCTTGTGCGCCATCGTGATGCCGCCGACGCGGTTCGTGTCGTACTGGACGACCGACACGGCCTTGCGATCGAGCAACTGCTTGAAGCCGTAGAGCGAGAACTCGTGTTCACCGCCGGAGATCGGAATGCGCGTGAGCTGGTTCAGTTCCGCGTAGCCGTCGATGTCGTCGGCGATCACCGGTTCCTCGAGCCAGCGCGGCTGGTACTTCTCGAGCTTCGGCAGGATGCGCTTCGCATACTCGAGGTTCCAGCCCATGTAGCACTCGAGCATCAGGTCGTTGTCGTAGCCGATCACCTCGCGGATCGCCGCGACCGACTTGAGGTTCTCGACCACGCCCTGCTGCCCGTGCGCGGGCCCGTAGCCGAAGCGCATCTTGAACGCGCGGAAGCCTTCCTTCAGATACTTTTGCGCTTCCTCCTGCATCGCCTTCAGGTCGGTGCGGTACAGCTTCGAGTAGTAGCAGGGGATCTTTTCCTTGGTGCGTCCGCCGAGCAGCTTGAACACGGGCTTGCCGACGCTCTTGCCGAGGATGTCCCAGATCGCGATGTCGACGGCCGAGATCGCCGCCATGCCGATGCCCTTGCGGCCCCATGCGTGGGTCGCGCGGTACATCCGCTGGTTCAGGTATTCGTAGTCCCACGGATCCTGGCCGATCACGAGCGGCGCGAGGTACTGGTCGATGATCACCTTCGCGACGTGCGGCGCGAGCGCGACGTTGCCGAGGCCGACGATGCCGTCGTCGGTCTCGACTTCGACGACCGTCCACGCATGGAAGCGGAACGTGCTCATCGTCTCCTGCGGCGCGTACAGCAGGTCCATCGCATTCGAGCAGAAGTTGCCTTGCGGCGGGACGGTCTTGCCTTTCCACTGGAATACGCGGGCGCGTACGGAACGGATCTTCATGATGGTGTCTCCGGAATCGATGTTGTCGTGTGTAGAAGGCGTGCGAGGGTCACGCGGAAACGGTGGTCGTGCGGCGCGCGGCGCCCATCCGGCACGCGATCTGCAGCGCCTGCCAGGTCGCGCCGACGTCGGCGCTGCCGCGGCCCGCGATGTCGTACGCGGTGCCGTGCGCGGGCGTCGTGATCGGTACCGGCAGCCCGCCCTGAACGGTCACGCCGCGCGAGAAGCCGAGCAGCTTGATCGCGATCTGCCCCTGGTCGTGGTACATCGTGACGACCGCCTGGTAGTCGCCGGCCTGCGCCTTCAGGAAGATCGTGTCGGCCGGGAACGGGCCGTGGAACGGCGCGTCGGTCGGCCACGCGCGCGCCTGCAGCTTGCGCACCGCCGGCTCGATGATGTCGACTTCCTCGCGGCCGCAACTGCCGCCGTCGCCGCCGTGCGGGTTGAACGCGGCGATCGCGACCTTCGGTGCGGCGACGCCGTTCGCGAGCAGCGACCGGTAGATCAGTTCGGATGCCTGCTCGATGCGCTCGACGCTCAGTTGCGCTGCCGCATCCTTGAGCGGGATATGCGACGAGATCCGCGCGGTCCACAGTTCGCCGAGCGTGTTGAATTCGCAGAAGTAGCCGGTCACGCCGAGCGCGGCGGCGAAGTGATGCAGCTCGTCGTCGTGCTTCAGCCCGCCGAGCTTCATCGCGTACTTGTTCAGCGGCGCAAAGCAGATTGCGTCGATGTCGCCGGCGAGCGCGGCGTCGAGGCATTGGTCGAGCACGGTCAGCGTCGAGCGGCCGCCGGCGGCGCCGGCCTGGCCGACGGTGACCTGGGCGGGATCGATCGTGTCGACCGCGACGAACGCGGCGCGCGCGGTGGACGGCCGGCCGCGCGCGGCGGCGAGCGACGCGACGGGTTCGACGTCGACCGTCACGCCGGCCACGCGCTGGCCGGCTTCCCACAGCCAGCGGTCGCCGATCAGCACGAGGTTCGCGCGGGCGGTCGCGTCGGGCCGCGCAAGTAGTTTCGCGATCAGTTCGGCGCCGATGCCGGCGGGGTCGCCGAGCGTCAGCGCGACGACAGGCAGGGGAGCGGCGGGCGAGGGGGTGTTCATTGCAGTGTCTCCGGTGGCGGCGCGTGGCCGTTCGTGTATGGGGTTCATGCTAGGTAGACGGAATGAGTCGGTAAATTGAAAACTCTTGATGAATCGATAACCTGGAGTAATCGAAATGGGCTCGATCGATCGACGAGACTCGACTCCCCAATTGCTGAACCGGCTGCGGATGCGGCAGATCGCGCTGTTGCTGGCGGTGGACGAATGCTCGACGCTGCGCGCGGCGGCCGGCCAGCTCGGCCTCACGCAGCCCGCCGCGACGAAAATGCTGGCCGAACTGGAAAGCGCGCTCGGCCAGCGGCTGTTCGACCGCGTCGGGCGCGGGCTCGTGCTGAACCCGGCCGGCGAGCGCGTGCTCGGCTATTTCCGCGGGATCCGCGGCAGCGTGGAGGCGCTCAACCGCGAGCTGGGCGAGCTGCAGCTCGGCAGCGCGGGGCGGCTCGCGATCGGCAGCATCATGGCGGCGTCGCCGGGGCGGCTCACCGAGGCGCTGGTGCAGTTGAAGGCGCGCTATCCGCTGCTCGCGATCGACATCGCGGTCGACACCAGCGACCGGCTGATGCCGCAGTTGCGCGAAGGCGTGCTCGAAGTGGTGATCGGCCGTCACGTCGGTAGCGATTGCGATTTCCGCGTGGTGGACGATGAAGCGCTCGCGATCATCGCGGGCCGCGACCATCCGCTCGCGGGCGCGGGGCCGGTCGAATTCGACGCGCTGCTCGATTACGCGTGGATCCTGCAGCCGGCCGGCAGCCCGGCGCGCGAGGTGGTCGAGCGCGAATTCCGTGCGCGTCACCAGCCGATGCCGCGCGGGCTCGTCGAAACGGGCTCGATCCTGACGACGATGAACCTCGTCGACCGTTCGCAGATGCTCGGCGTGATTCCGCTGACGGTTGCCCGGCGCAACGCGGAGCACGGGCTCGTGGCGATCCTCGATTACGAGCTCAAGCAGAAGCTGCCGTCGTACGGCAGCCTCGTGCGGCGCGACCGGCCGCTCAGCATTCCCGCGCAGCAGTTTCTCGCGCTGTTCCATCGGGACGGGGCGGGGGATGACGGCGATGCGTAATGGCGCGGCCTGTCAGCCGAGGCGCCCGAGCCAGCCGCGCCAACCGCGCTGGCCGATCAAGCCGATCAAGCCGATCAAGCCGATCAAGCCGATCAAGCCGATCAAGCCGATCAAGCCGATCAAGCCGAACCAGCCGAACCAGCCGAACCAGCCAAGCACGCCAAGCCACTGCCATCAGGGAACGCGGTTAAGCGTGATGGCGACACCGGCGAGGCGGCTGAGGCAGGCGAACCCGGCGCGCGCCGCTTCAGCGCACCGACGGCGCGGCCGGCGCTTCGGCGAGCGACGGCGCGGCTTCCGACAGCGCGCGATCGGGCCTGATCCGCAGCGCGGCGACGATGCCGATCAGCAGCATCGCGACCGACCCGATGAACGGCACCGTCCAGCTGCCGGTGCGGTCGACGAGATAGCCGAACAGGATCGGCGACAGGATCCCCGAGACCGCCGAGCCGGCGTTCATCATCCCGCTCGCGATGCCGGCGTGCTTCGGCGCGATGTCGCTCGGCACAGCCCAGATCGGCCCGATCGTCAGTTCGAGACACAGGAACGACCCGGACAGGCACAGCGCGACGCCGGCCGTTGAATGCACGAATGCGAGCGGCAGCAGGCACACGAGCGCGCCGGCGAAACTCGCGACGATCACGCTCTGGCGCGACAGCGCGAGGTTGCCGGTCTTGCGGTAGATGCGGTCGCACAGCCAGCCGCCGACCGTGTCGCCGACCACGCCCGCGAAGAACACGCCCGATGCGAACAGCGCGGTCGACTTCAGGTCGAGGCCCTTGCCGTTCAGGAAGAACGTCGGCAGCCACGTGAAGAACAGCCATGCAGTCCAGCCGTAGCAGAAGTACACGAAGATCGTCGGCGCCATCCGGCGGAAGAGCGGCCCCCACGGCGTCGGACCGGACGGCGGCGCGGGCCGCGCGATGGCGCGCGCGCGGCCGTCATCGTCGCCGAGCGGGTATTCGCGGAAGCCTGCGATCCACCACGCGAGCCACACCAGCGTCACCGCGCCGATCACGAAGAACGCCGCGCGCCACGACAGCCACGTCATCAGTGCGGCGACGATCGGCGGCGTGACCGCGTTGCCGAGCCGCGAGAACGAATGCGTGAAACCCTGCACGACGCCGCGCCGTTCGCGCGAGAACCAGTGCGTGATCGCACGCGCCTGCGCGGGCAGCGTCGCGCCTTCGCCGATGCCGAGCAGCAGTCGGGCGGCGAACAGCAGGGCGAGGCTGTGCACGAGGCCCGTCATGAAAGTCGATGCGACCCAGATCAGCCCGCAGCCGATCAGCGTGATGCGTGCGCCGAAGCGGTCGGCGATCCAGCCGCCGAAGACCTGGCAGACGGCGTACGAGTACGCGAAGGCGGAGAAGGCGACGCCGAGTTCGGTGTTCGATAGCCCGAGTTCGGACTTGATCGCACCGGCCGCGGTCGCGAGGTTCACGCGGTCGACGTAGAGGATGAACGAAAGCGCGCACAGCAGCCACAGCGTGTGGCGCCGTTGACGATGATCGGTAGTCATGTGTCTCGCTCCAAGGTCGTGCGCGGCGTTGCAATGACGCCGCGTTCACTGGCGGGGCCAGCATCGCGCGCCGGACGATGCACCGTCTAATGAATCTTTTGGATCAATTGATAACCTGCGGCATTCGGTTTCGCCGCGCCCGGGCGCAGGAGCGGACGTGCCGCGGGTTTTCCACGGGCGCTCACGACATGATGCGGAATGGTCGTGCGGCGGGCGCGCGCATCGACGCGGATGCTGATGCTGCCGGTGCCGCCGCGCTGCGATGATGAAGTGACGAAGCCGTATCGGACAGTCGGGAATGGATGGACATGGAACAACAACTTTCACGCCGCAGGGACAGCCGTTTCTGGCAACTGTCGCCGGTGATACGGTGGATCCGGGGCATGGCCGCAACGGTTATTCGTTCCGGCTGCCGCTGGTGCCGCTCGTTACCGTGTTCGTGCTCGAATTCGTTTGCGTGACGCTGGAAGCGCCGCGTCGGGCGACCCTGGGCACGCGGTTGAAGTTCGACCGGGCCGGCGCGGTGCGGGCCGTCGTCGTACAGGGGCCGGAGGCGAAATCGACCATGCCGGTCGCGGAATACACGCTGCCGGGTTTCGAGCCGCCGCTCGTGCGCGTGGGGCGCGAGACGGGCGCGAGACGGGCGCGAGACGGGCGCGACGACGACTTCGGCGGGATTGAACGGCTTGACCACGTGGTCGCCGGCGCCGATGCGCAGCCCGGTGAGCACTGCCGGGTTTGCCGTTCATCGCTTGCTTTTGTAAAGAAGCCACGACGACGAAAAAGGAAGGCGCGACCGTTCGACGGCACGCGCCCTCCTGCCTAGATGCGCCCCAGCAACACCAGTATCACGACGATGATGACGATGAGCCCGACGCTACCCGATGGCCAGTAACCCCAGCTTCTGCTGTGCGGCCATGAAGGAAATGCTCCGATAAGCATCAGAATCAGGATGATGATAAGGATCGTACCGAGCATCGCACCCCCCCTGGACGTGTTCGACATGACGGTGGCGGCTGTCGCAATTCGCGTGCCTCGACGCGGGGTGCGGTCGAAGGCCGGCGCAAGCGCACTGTCTGTCCGGATGGAATTCATGCGATGAATACTGAATGATTCAGAAAATAAATTTCAAAAATGTAGATCCGGTCGCTATGCTGGGCCTTCGGTTTCCCTCAGGCGGGCAGGGCAGGCAATGGCTGAACTCTTTCTGGTACGGCATGGGCAGGCGTCGTTCGGCACGGACGACTACGACCGGCTGTCTGCCGCGGGCGAGCGGCAAGGCGTCTGGCTCGGTGAATACTTCGCGCGGCAGGGCCTCGCATTCGACCGCGTGATCTGCGGCACGATGAACCGGCACGCGCAGACGGTCGATGCGATCCTGCGCGGGATGGGCCATGAAGGCGCGCCGGTCGACCGCCATCCCGGCCTGAACGAATACGACTTCCACGGGCTGTTCGCGGCAGCCGAGCGCGACTATCCGGAGATCGCGCGGCTCGCGGCCGGCTCGATGAAGGAGCATTTTCGCGCGCTCCGTCAGGTGCTGTACCTGTGGGCCGACGACAAGCTCGGCGACTCGGCCCCCGAAACCTGGGCGCATTTCCGGCAGCGCGTTGCCGACGCGCGCGCCGCGATCCGCCACGGCGGCGGCCAGCGCGTGCTCGCGGTGAGTTCCGGCGGCCCGATCGCGGTGACCGTGCAGCAGGTGCTCGACGCACCGCCGTCGAGCGCGATCGCGCTGAACCTGCAGATCCGCAACAGCAGTCTTTCGCAGTTTTTCTTCAACGCCGATGCGTTCCACCTCGCGTCGTTCAATGGCATCCCGCATCTGGAGGATCCCGAACGACATGCGCTGCGAACCTACGGCTGACCCACGAACGATCGCGACGATGACGACCCTTTCCCAGCCCCTCGACGTAGCCCGCCTCACGCGCTATCTGGAAGCGCACGTAGCGGGTTTCGAAGGCCCGCTCGACATGGAGAAGTTTGCCGGCGGCCAGTCGAACCCGACCTTCCTGCTGCGCGCGAAGAGCGGCCGCTACGTGCTGCGCCGCCAGCCGCCCGGCGAGCTGCTGAAATCCGCGCATGCGGTCGATCGCGAATTCCGCGTGCTGAGCGCGCTGTCGGGCACCGCGGTGCCGGTCGCGCATCCGTATCACCTCTGCGAAGACCGCGACGTGATCGGCAGCCTGTTTTACGTGATGAGCTTCGAGGACGGCCGGATCTTCTGGGATCCGGCGTTGCCGGAACTGCCGAAGGACGAGCGCGCGACCTGCTACGACGCGCTGCTGCGCACGATGGCCGCGCTGCACGACGTGGACGTCGACGCGGTGGGCCTGGCCGACTACGGCCGCCCCGGCAACTACTTCGAGCGTCAGATCGGCGTGTGGACGAAGCAGTATCGCGCGGCGGAAACGGAGCGCCTCGACGCCATGGAGACGCTGATCGACTGGCTGCCGAAAGCGTGCCCCGAGGACACGGGCCGGCCCGCGCTGGTGCACGGCGATTTCCGGATCGACAACCTGATGTTCGCGCGCGAAGGCTATCGCGTGCAGGCCGTGCTCGACTGGGAACTGTCGACGCTCGGCAATCCACTCGCCGATCTCGCGTATTTCTGCATGTGCCTGCGGCTGCCGTCGGGCGGCCAGGTGCGCGGGCTCGCGGGCCAGGATCGCGCGGCACTCGGGATTCCCGACGAAGCGGCGATCGTCGCGCGCTATTGCGAACTGCGCGGGATCGAGCCGATCCGCGACTGGCATTTCTATCTGGCCTTCAGCTTCTTCCGGCTCGCGGCGATCGCGCAGGGCGTGAAGGCACGCGCGCTAAAGGGCAATGCGTCGAGCGAGCAGGCGTTGCGCGTCGGCGCGATGGCCGGCCGGCTGGCCGAAATGGCCGTCGGCGTGATCGGCGCGCAGCGCTGAACACCGGAATCGCCGCAGCCGCCGCGCGGCGGCACGGCCAAACACATCAATGGAGGAGCACGACGACATGGCAACGAACCTGTTCGACCTGACGGGAAAGATCGCATTGGTGACGGGCGCAAGCCGCGGCATCGGCGAGGAAATCGCGAAGCTGCTGGCGCAGCAGGGCGCGCACGTGATCGTATCGAGCCGCAAGCTCGACGATTGCCAGGCAGTTGCGGACGCAATCGTCGCGGCGGGCGGCCGTGCCGAAGCGCTGGCTTGCCACGTCGGGCGGATGGAGGATATCGCGGCGGCGTTCGAGACGATTCGCGGCAAGCACGGCCGGCTCGACATCCTCGTGAACAACGCTGCGGCGAACCCGTATTTCGGGCACATCCTCGATACCGATCTCGCCGCATACGAGAAGACGGTCGACGTGAACATCCGCGGCTACTTCTTCATGTCGGTCGAGGCCGGCAAGCTGATGAAGGCGAACGGCGGCGGTGCGATCGTCAACACCGCGTCGGTGAATGCGCTGCAGCCGGGCGACCGGCAAGGCATCTATTCGATCACGAAGGCCGCGGTGGTCAACATGACGAAGGCGTTCGCGAAGGAGTGCGGGCCGTTCGGCATTCGCGTGAACGCGCTGCTGCCGGGCCTCACGAAGACGAAGTTCGCGGGCGCACTGTTCGCGGACAAGGAGATCTACGAGACCTGGACCGCGAAGATCCCGCTGCGCCGCCATGCGGAGCCGAACGAGATGGCCGGCACGGTGCTGTATCTCGTGTCGGACGCGTCGAGCTACACGAACGGCGAATGCATCGTCGTCGACGGCGGCCTGACGATCTGAGCGCGCGATGAAACACGACAGCTACGCCGGGCAGGCCGTGATGATCACCGGCGCCGCGAGCGGCTTCGGCGCGCTGCTCGCGAGCGAGCTGGCCGCGATGGGCGCGCGGCTCGCGCTCGGCGACCTGAACGATGCGGCGCTCGAACGCGTGGCCGCACCGCTGTGCGCGGCCGGCGCCGACGTGATCGCGCAACGCTGCGACGTGCGGATCGAAGTGGAGGTCGCGGCGCTGGTGCAGGCGGCGGTCGCGCGCTTCGGGCGGCTCGACGTCGGCATCAACAACGCTGGCATCGCGCCGCCGCTGAAGGCGCTGATCGATACCGACGAAGCCGATCTCGACCTGAGCTTCGCGGTGAACGCGAAAGGCGTGTTCTTCGGGATGAAGCACCAGATCCGCCAGATGCTCGCGCAGCGCGAAGGCGTGATCCTGAACGTCGCGTCGATGGCGGGGCTTGGCGGCGCGCCGAAGCTGGCCGCCTACGCAGCGTCGAAGCACGCGGTGGTCGGGCTCACGAAGACAGCCGCGCTCGAATACGCGCGCCACGGCATTCGCGTGAACGCGGTGTGCCCGTTCTACAGCACGACGCCGATGGTCACCGACAGCGACATCGGCGAGCGCCAGGACTTCCTCGCGCAGGGCTCGCCGATGAAGCGGCTCGGCCGCCCGGAAGAAATCGTCGCGACGATGCTCACGCTGTGCGCGAAGGAAAACACCTATCTGACCGGGCAGGCCGTCGCCGTCGACGGCGGCGTCTCGGCCTTCTGAACCGAACGAACGGAACACGGAATCTCGAGGAGTCG
Source organism: Burkholderia sp. Bp9016 (assembly GCF_003857765.1). Lineage (NCBI taxonomy): Bacteria > Pseudomonadati > Pseudomonadota > Betaproteobacteria > Burkholderiales > Burkholderiaceae > Burkholderia > Burkholderia sp. Bp9016. The sequence continues at coordinate 99,521 of NZ_QTPY01000022.1, read as the reverse complement.
ATCATGGACTTTGGCTACACCCCGAAAGTGGAAGAACTGCGCGAACGCGTGAGCGCGTTCATGGATGCGCACATCGTGCCGCGTATCCGTCAGTGGAACGAGGAAGTGCATGCGGGGCAATACCCCGTGTCGTTCATGGAAGAATTGAAGGAGCGCGCGAAGGCCGAAGGGCTGTGGAACCTGTTCCTGCCGCACCTGAAGGACGACGAGCCGGGCATGGGCCTGACGAACCTCGAATATGCGCCGCTCGCCGAGATCATGGGGCGCGTGGGCTGGGCGTCGGAAGTGTTCAATTGCAATGCGCCGGACACCGGCAACATGGAGCTGCTGCACATGTTCGCGACGCCGGAGCAGCGCGAACAGTGGCTGCTGCCGCTGCTGCGCGGCGAGATCCGCTCGGCGTTCGCGATGACGGAACCCGACGTCGCGTCGTCGGACGCGACCAACATCACGACGCGCATCGAGCGCGACGGCGACGACTACGTGATCAACGGCCGCAAGTGGTTCATCACGAACGCCGCGCATCCGAACTGCAGGATCTTCATCGTGATGGGCAAGACCGACCCCGATGCGGAAACGCACCAGCAGCAGAGCATGATCCTCGTGCCGCGCGATACGCCGGGCCTGACGATCGTGCGCAACATCACGGTGGTCAATCACTACGCGCCGGAAGGGCACTGCGAGATCACGTTCGACAACGTGCGCGTGCCGGCGCGCAACCTGCTCGGCGAGGAAGGCAGCGGCTTCGCGCTCGCGCAGGCGCGTCTCGGCCCGGGCCGCATTCACCACTGCATGCGCTCGATCGGCGCGGCCGAGCTCGCGCTGGAGCTGATGATCGACCGCGCGCAGTCGCGCGAGGCGTTCGGCAAGCCGCTGAACCGGCACGGCACGATCGGCGAATGGATCGCGCGCTCGCGCATCGAGATCGACCAGGCGCGCCTGCTGGTGCTGAAGGCCGCGTGGATGATCGACAAGGTCGGCGCGAAGGCGGCGCGCAAGGAGATCTCGATGATCAAGGCGCTCGTGCCGACCGTCTATACGGACGTGTGCGACCGCGCGATGCAGGTGTTCGGCGCGATGGGCCTGAGCCCCGACACGCCGCTCGCCGATCTGTGGACGTGGGGCCGTGCGCTGCGCTTCGCCGATGGCCCGGACGAGGTGCACCTGCAGGCGATCGCGCGCATGGAGATCAAGGATGCCGTGCGCGGGTCGACCGAGCCGTACCTGACGCGTCCGCCGCGCGGTTGAGCGGCGCGCCGCGGGGAAGGGCGACGTGGGCGAACGGGAGGCGCACGCCGTATTAAGATGCCGGCAAGGAGATCCGGCGATGCGCCTTTCGAAGATTGATCTGAACCTGTTCGTCGTATTCGAGGCGATCTACAACAAGCGCAACCTGACGCGCGCGGCGGAGGTGCTGAACCTCACGCAGCCGGCCGTCAGCAACGCGCTGGCGCGGCTGCGCAAGACGCTGAACGATCCGCTGTTCGTCAGCACGCCGGCCGGGATGATGCCGACGCCCATGGCCGAAAACATCGTCGGCCGCGTGCGCGAGGCGCTGCAGCTGCTCGATTCGAGCGCGCACGAAGGCGACGTGTTCGATCCGGCTTCGTCCGAACGCGTGTTCCGGCTCAGCATGAGCGACCTGACCGAGGCGCTGCTGTTGCCGGCGCTCGGCGAACTCCTGCAGACGCATGCGCCCGGCATGCACGTGCGCAGCTATACGATGGACCGCCGCGAAGTCGCGACCGCGCTTGCCAACGGCTCCGTCGACATCGCGATCGACGCGCCGCTGATCGCCGATCCGCACCTGCACCAGGCGCTGCTCGTGCGCGACCGCTACGCGTGCATGATTCGCGATGAACACCCGTTCAAGGGCGACACGCTGACCATGGACGACTACCTGTCGATGGGGCATATCCACGTGTCGAGCCGCCGCAAGGGCAGCGGGTACGTCGACGCGGAACTGACGCGGCTCGGGCTGCGTCGCAATATCCAGATGCGCGTGCAGCACTACATGGTCGCACCGCTGATCGCGATGCGCGGCGATCTGGCGCTGACGGCGCCGCTGCGGCTGCTGCAGCGCTATCCGGCGCGGATTCTCGAATTGCCGTTCGAGATGCCGGGGCTCGAATACTTCTGCTACTGGCACCGCAGCGCCGATCAGGATCAGGGCAGTCAGTGGCTGCGGGAGCAGTTGATGACGCTGATGGGGGGAATGGGCGAGACGCAGTGACGTGAACGGGAGCGCTCAGTACGAATCGTCGCCGAAGCGCGACGATGCGGGCCGCCGCTTCAGATCCTTCAGCCAGTCCCTGACCTGATCCGGATCCTCGAACTCGCGCAGCGCAACGGTCAGGTCCTGGTTGCTGCGCTGCATGCCGGCAATGTCGCGCGTGAGCATGCGCAGGACGGTATCGGGCGCGATCTTGATCGACGACGCGATGCCGTACGTCCGCCGGAAATCGCGCTCGACGTGCTCGATCTCCTGATCGAGCTCGCGCAGTTGTTCCTCCAGGATGCCGTTGTAACGCGTGAGCCGCGCTTCGCTGAGTCCCTCGATCGCACGGCGGTCGATCTGTTCGATCTCCAGCTGCAGTTCGAGCAGTTGCAGCAGATTGCCCTTCGCATAAGCGTGGTTGACCCGCTGCATCAGCACGGTCTTGCGCTGCTGTTCCTGCGGATCGGTTTCGCGATCGGGATGCAGCGCGCTGGCCAGCTTGCGATAGATCTCGCGGATCGACTTGCTCGACTCGGCCTGCTCGGCTTCGATCCGGGCCTGCGCGGCCGATTGCTTCGGTGCTTTCTTGCGCTTCGCGCGCCGGGCCTCGCGGGCCGCGTGAGCGGCCATGTCGCGCTCGAACTGGGCGTCGAGTTCGGCCTGCATTCGCTCGGCGAGTTCGTCGGGCGACAGCGTGTCGAGATCCTCTGTCGGGGCCGGTTCGGGTTCCGGTTTCATCGGCTCAGGATCGGCCGCTGCGTTGCCGACGTTCGCGAAGGCGCGATGCCGGTCGTAAATGGCCTTCAGCCCGGCGTCGTCGCTGACGTTCAGCAAATCGCCGGCCCTGTTCGCGATCAGGTCGGACAGCGTGCGCTGCTCGGCCTTGCTCAAGCCCTTGCGCAGGAACGCGTCGTCGAGCAGATGGATCAGCCGGATCCGCAGCGCAGTCGATTGCTGTTCGAGCGGCAACAGAGCGTCGACGAATTTCTTCTGGAACGCCGGCATGACGGCTTCCCATGCGCCGAGCCGCTCGCGTCGCTTTTCGATCTGCTTGACGAGCGTATTGAACGTTTTCTGGGCTTTCGACAGGCTGGCTGTCTCGTGACCGGGCGCAATGGCGACCTCGGCACCGCGGCGTGCGGTCATGATGAATATCCTCCGGCCGCGGCGGATGGCGCGGCAGGCCGGTATTCTAGCCGGACGGGCGCGTGCGTTCCGGCCCGCGATGCACCGATGCCGCTGCGTTACAGCACCGCCATCGATTCCGGCTTCAACGACCTCTTTGCTCATTTCGGGCCAAGCGGTGTGACTTATCGCCGGGCGCAAGAGCTGGCATGAATGCCGATCAGTGCGGGTGCGCCGCCATGAAGGGCAGGAAGGGCGCGAGGCGGTTGCGAGCGCAACCGTGCGGCGCGATGGGGGCGTCGCGTTGCGATCGCGTCAGTCGCCGAACAACCGCCCCTGCCCCGAAATCACGCGTTCGAAGTCGTCCCGCAGGAACGGCAGGATCGCATCGGCGACCGGCTGCAGCTGGCGGCTCACGTAGAACGCATAGTCGATCGGCGAGCGCATCGTTTCGAGCGGTTCGGGGCCGGCCGTCGTCATCACGTAGCTGATCCAGCCGCCGCGTTGATACTGGAGCGGCCGGCCGCGCGCCTGGTTGAATTCGTCGGCGATCCGCGCGGCGCGCACGTGCGGCGGCACGTTGCGTTGATATTCGCTCAACGGCCGGCGCACGCGCTTGCGATAGATCAGTTGCGCGTCGAATTCCCCGGCGAGCGTGCGGCGCACGTAGTCGCGCACGAAGTCCTGGTAAGGCTCGCGCTTGAACACGCGCCGGTAGAGCTCGCGCTGGAATGCTTGCGCGAGCGGCGTCCAGTCGGTGCGCACCGTCTCGAGCCCCTTGAACACGAGGTCTTCGCCGCCGTTCGCCGCGAGCGCGAGGCCCGCGTAGCGCTTCTTGCTGCCTTCCTCCGCGCCGCGCACGGTCGGCATCAGGAAGCGGCGGTAATGCCGCTCGTACTGCAGTTCGAGCGCGCTCTCCAGCCCGAAGCGATCGTGCAGGTGCGCGCGCCACCAGCGGTTCACGTGCTCGACCAGCGCGCGGCCCTTGCCGGCGGCTTCGTCGTCGTCGTGCGCGCGCCCGAGCCACACGAATGTCGAATCTGTGTCGCCGTAGATCACTTCGTATCCCTGAGCTTCGATCAGCTCGCGCGTGCGATGCATGATCTCGTGGCCGCGCATCGTGATCGACGACGCGAGGCGCGGATCGAAGAACCGGCACCCCGTCGAGCCGAGCACGCCGTAGAACGAGTTCATGATGATCTTCAGCGCCTGCGACAGCGGTGCGTTGCGCTGCCGCTTCGCTTCGTCGCGGCCTTCCGACACGCGCCGCACGATGTCGGGAAGGCAATGCGCGGTGCGCGAAAAGCGCGCGCCGAGAAAGCCGGGCACGGAGGTATCGTCGCCCGGATGGGCGAGCCCTTCGATCAGCCCGGCCGGGTCGATCAGGAACGTGCGGATGATCGACGGATAGAGGCTCTTGTAGTCGAACACGAGCACCGAGTCGTACAGGCCGGGCCGCGAATCCATCACGAAGCCGCCGGGACTGTTCTGCCCCGTCACGTCGCCGAGGTTCGGCGCGACGTAGCCGAGCCGGTGCATGCGCGGCAGGTACAGATGCGTGAACGCCGCGACCGAGCCGCCGGTACGATCGGCCGCGAGGCCCGTGACGGTCGCGCGTTCGAGCGCGAAGGACAGCAGGTCGGCCTTGTCGAAAATGCGCGTGACGAGCTCGCAGTCCTTCAGGTTGTAGCGCGCGAGCGCGGGCTTGTCGTGATCGAAGCGGCGCTGGATCTCGTCCATCCGCTGGTACGGATTGTCGATCGACTTGCCTTCGCCGAGCAGCGACTGCGACACGTATTCGAGGCTGAACGACGGGAACGTCCACGTCGCCGATTTCAGCATGTCGATGCCGTCGAGGATCAGCCGGCCGGCTGCGCCCGCGAAGAAGTGGTCGGGCTGCTGGCCGTGCGCGCGCCAGTCGAGCGCGCTGCCGTCGCGCCCGAGCTTCAGCGGCACGCCGTACTGCTCCGCATGAGCGTGCAGGATGCGCAGGTCGAACTGCACGAGATTCCAGCCGATCACGGCGTCGGGATCGTGCTCGTCGAACCACGCATTGAGCCGCGCGAGCATCTCGGGCCGGCTGTCGCAGTAATCGAGCCGGAAGTCGAGCGCGGGCGCGTCGCCGTTCGGCGGGCCGAGCATGTAGACCTGTCGCTGCCCGCAGCCTTCGAGCGCGATCGAATACAGCTCGCCGTGGACGCTCGTCTCGATGTCGAGCGACACGCAGCGCAGCGCCGGGCGATAGCCGGTCGCGCTTTTCAGTTCGCCGTCGGCCAGCGTGCCGTCGCGGCCGGGCACGCCGCGAAACCGCACGGGCGCCGTGATGAAGCGCTCCATCGTGTAGCGGTCGGGCGGCTGCACGTCGGCTTCGTAGACGTCGACGCCGGCCGCGGCGAGGCGCTTCTGGAGTCCGGACAGGTGGCGATAGCGCCGGCAGTAGAGGCCGACGACCGGGCGCTGGCGGAAATCGCGCAGCGCAAGGGGGCGCAGTTCGGCATCGCGTTCGCCGGCCAGTGCACGTTCGGCGAGCGCCTGCTGCTCGGCCGGCACGAACGCGACGGCTTCCTGCGGGCGCAGCCGCACGCGGCGCGGGCCGTGTTCGGTTGCCAGCCAGAACTCGATCTCGATGCCGGATGCGGTGTCCCGCCAGTGGCGGGTGAGGATGAAACCCTGCTCGAACTCCGTCAAAACGCTTGCTCGTCGTGGATGCCCAGGCGGCGGATTTTAGCGCTGTCGCGCGGTTCCCGCCCATGTCCATGCCGATGGCATCAGGTGGCAGGAAGCCGTCGCGCGACGACCGTATGGCGCTTGCTCCTCATGTATTCGTCCACGTCGAGTTCGGGCGCGTCGTGTTCCCGCTGCGATAGCGTTGCCGTCGCACCCGGGCCATCCGCGAATTCGATCACCGCGGGATGCGGTGTCGCGAGGTGCGCAGGCATGTCTGCCGCCGCGACGATGCAGCCGGGGATACAGGTGCGAATGCCCGGCGCGCAACAGGATCGCCCCTGGCGCGCGCATCGTCACGGCCGTCCGCGGCGCCGGCCGCCGCTCAGGCCGTCATCGCCGTGAAATCGCGCTTCAGGTTTTCCGGCCGCTGCGGGCGCTGATACAGATAGCCCTGCGCATACTGGATCCCGACCGCGTGCAGCGCCCGATGTTGTTCTTCTGTTTCCACGCCCTCGGCAATGATCTTCAGGTCGTAGTGGTGCGCGAGCGCCGCGATCCCTTCGATCAGCCTTGCGTTGCCGGTCTTCAACTGCGAGATGAACTGGCGGTCGATTTTCACGTAGTCGAACGGAAAGCGGGACAGCATGTCGAGATTGCTGTGATGCGTGCCGAAGTCGTCGATGGCGAACTTCGCGCCTTTCGCGCGCAGCGCAAGAAACATCGCGGTGGTGCGCGCGTTCTTCTCGAGCAGGATGCGCTCCGTCACTTCCAGCACCAGCGTGAAGCCCGGCGGCAACTGGCGGATCGTCTCTTCGACGATGGACACGAAGCGCGGGCGCTCAAGATCCTTCGGCGCGATGTTGACCGCGATGCGCAGCGGCATCGACGGCGTCAGGCCGGTCAGTTCCGATGCTGCCGTCCGCACCACGAATTCGGTCACCTTCGGCAGGATCGAGCTCGACTCGACCTGCGGGATGAACACGGCCGGGCCGATCGTCCCCCATTTCGGGTGCTGCCAGCGCAGCAGCGCCTCGACGCCTACGGTCCTGCGCGTCTGGACGTCGACGATCGGCTGGTACACCACATGGAATTCGTTGCGCTTGAGCGCGTTGCGCACCGCCTTCAGCAACAGCCGCCGCGGCGCCATCGCGAGCAGGTATGCCGCTGCGACCAGGCCGTCGATCAGCAGCGCGATCGTCACGAAGATCAGCCGGTAGTTCCGCTGCACCTGCGATACGTATTGTTCCGACGAGGTGACCCGGACCGTGAACGGCCAGCGGCTCGATGCGATCACGCTGCCGTTCGGCGGCGTGACGGCGGATTGCGGCACGAACGCGCCCTGCTGATCGAGGCCGCCCGCGCCATTGACCGACAGCGTGGCCGTTTCCGCGCCGAAGCGGGTGCCGTGCGCCAGCATGTCGGACAGATAGTCGCCTTCGACCAGATACAGCACGCCCGATCCCGGCCCGGTCGAGCGCAGCGCCGCGAGTACGGGAACGCCATGCTGAAACGGCGTCTGCGGCAGCAGCGTGACGACCGTGGTGTCCGGCTTCGGCGCGGGCAGGTACGCGTCGAGCGGCAGGTCGATCGCACCCAGTGCGGACGAGCACGACACGCGACCGTCGTTGACCAGTGCGACCGCGCGAAGGTAGCGCAGGCGGGTGCTCACTTCGGCCAGCGTTCTGAAAACCGCCGCGCATGGCTGCCCGACGAGCGCCAGCAGTTCGTCCGGGTTGCGCGTGCGGATCCCGTCCAGGATACGGTCGACCGAGAACACGATGTCGTTCGCGACGACGCGCTCGTGTCGGGCAATCGCTTCGCGCGCGAGCCGATCGGCCACGATGACGCTTGCCGCGAGCACGACCACGCAGACGATCAGGACAATGGAAAAGAGAATGTGGGGCCATGCGCCGCTGCGCTGGAACGCGGGCTTCGGGCTCGGTGTTGACGTTCCTCGGGGCGCGTTTGTTGTTGCATGCATGGGGATGCCTGTCGAACCGGTCGATGAACTGGCGCGGAGCATTCGTCGTGCCTGGCCGGGCCACGGCGGCACGCGTCGATATCGGGACGCAAATCGATTCTATGCGGGTGACGCGCGTGCCGTGGCATCGCGGCGTTTCTCCAGAACATACATTGATTCCGCATGCATATTGAAGTCGCGCATCGAAAAAAAACCCGGCCGTATCGTGGTACGGCCGGGACAGAAGACACCTTCTCTTGGCACGAGGATGGTGCGCGGCAAGTATAAGACGCGACGCGCAATTACGAAATGCTGTTACTCAACAAACGGTGTAATTTTGCGATTGACTCTCAACAGGAGATATTCGCGTAGCGCGGCGGCATCGGGATTTGCCGTCAATCTGCAGCGAACGTCGTCCAACCTGCGTTGTGCTGGGTTCTTTTTTTCAGGGTCAGGAGATACCCGAGGGCGGCGGACGTGTCGATTCGCCCGCCGGGCCGCCCGCGCGTCAGAAATCGTCGCGCATCTTGTGGAGCAGGTCGCGCGGCGACTGGCGCGTGTTCACTGCGGTAAGGACGTCGGTCAGAAACCAGGGCAGGTTCAGTTGCGTATCGGAATCGCTGACGCACACGCGAATCGGCGGGGTTTTCGACGTCGGGCTGGCGCTCGAGGACGGCACGCAATTCCGCGCTTCCCGGGCAACCGGTGCGGCGGCATTGCCCGCGCCGGTATCGGCGGCGGCCGGCAAGCTGGCCGCGGCGAGCAGGATCAGGGCGATGAGCGGGGCGGTGCGTTTCATTTGAATCTCCGGCGATGTTCGTTCGACATCGCCGGGCAGGCCGAGTTCGGGGATCGCCGCGCCATTCGTCCCTGTCTTCCGCGTCGTCATCGACGCGGCTTCATCCACGCGCGACGTTCGTGGCGCGTGCCGGTTGGCGGCTGCGCCACTGTTGCGGCGATTCGCCCGTCCAGCGACGAAACGCGCGTGTCAACGCGCTGTGTTCCGAATAGCCGAGCAACCACGCGACTTCCGCGAGCGTCAGGCGCGGATCGTTCAGGTAATCGATCGCGAGCCGCCGCCGCGTGTCTTCGCGCAGCGTCCGGAAATTGAGCCCGAGTTCGGCGAGCCGCCGATGCAGCGTGCGCGACGACACGTGCATGTCGGATGCGACCTGTTCGATGCTTATTTCGCCGCGCGTGAGCAGCCGTGCGACGGCCTCGCGCACCGACTGTTCGAGATCGTCGGTCTGCCGCAACTCGGCGAGCAGCGCGCTCGCCTGCCGTTCCATCATCTGCAGCAGTGCATCGTCGGGCTGGCGTAGCGGTTGCGCAAGCAGGTGCAACGGAAACGCAAGCCGGTTGACCGGCTGCCCGAACCGCACCGGGCAGCCGAAGTAGTCGGCGTAAGGCTGCGTGTCGACGGGCGGCGGATGCACGAAGCACACTTCGGCCGGGCCGTCGTGCGTGCCGGTGATGTTCCGCGCGAACTGGACGATCGCGGTGAGCGCCACTTCGTCGACGAGCGCGCCGAGCGGTTCGGGCGCATCGTGCCATTCGATCGCGACCGATGCCGCTTCGACACGCACTTCCATGCGCGCGACGTTCGCGATCAGATGTTCGTATTGCTGCCAGCGCGCGAGCGCCGCGCCGGCGTCGCGGCACGCATGCAGCGCATAGCCGAGCGCGCCCAGATGCGCGGGCGAGATCCGCTGGCCGACGTGCAGCCCGAGCAACGGATCGCCGAGCGCATCGGCGGCGTGTTCGAGCAGGCGCCGCCAGTGCGCGCTCGCGTACAGCGTGAGGCCGCGATCGTCCTCCGGCGGCCGCGCTTCGCCGAGCACGCGCGCCGCGTCGCGCCCTTGCCCGGACAGATAGTCGAACAGCAGCCGGACGTAGGTGCTCGAGTAGTAGACGCGCTGCGTCGGTAGCGGGGAGGCGGCGGGCATGGCGGAAAGTGTCAAAGAATCGTCCTCAAGTGTCAACGCGGGCCGACCCGTGCAAGACCATACTGCCGGTCAATTCCCGACAGAGGCGATCGATATGCCGGCAGAGTGGATGACGTGGCTGCATGCGTTCATGGGCCACGACGTGGATTGGAAACAGGTGCTGCTGATCGGCATGACGCCGGTGTTCCTGGTCGCGTTCACGATCGAGTTCGCGATTGCGACGCGGCGCGGCCGGCGCGAGCAGTTTCGCTGGAAGGAGATCGTCGCGAACCTGTCGCTCGGCGCCGGCTATCAGGTCGCGGAGACCGTCATGGGGATCCTGTTCACCGGCGCGATCTTCGCATGGGTGTATCGGCATCGCCTGTTCGACGTGCCGGTGAACGGCTTCACGATCGTGCCGATCTTCGTCGTCGTCGAGTTCTGCTACTACTGGTTCCACCGCACGTCGCATCGCGTGCGCTGGTTCTGGGCCGCGCACGTGCCGCATCACAGCGGCGAAGTGATGAACTTCACGACCGCGATGCGGCAGTCGCTGCTGAACGCGTTCGTCGGTGTGTTCGTGTTCTATCTGCCGCCGGTGTGGCTCGGCATTCCGCCCGCGGTCGTGCTGTTCCTGCTTGCCGTCGATCTCGCGTACCAGTACTTCGTGCATACCGAAGCGATCGGTCGGCTGCCGCGCTGGTTCGAATACGTGTTCGACACGCCGTCGAATCATCGCGCGCACCACGGTCGCAATCCGCGCTACATCGACAGGAACTACGGCGGCGTGCTGATCATCTTCGACCGGATGTTCGGCACGTATGTCGAGGAAACGGAGCCGGTCGACTACGGCATCACGCAGCAGATCCGTTCGTACAACTTCCTCGTGCTGAACCTTCACGAGTTCGTCGACATGTGGCGCGACGTGTTCGCGCCGGGGCCGCTTGCGCAACGGATCCGCCATTTGTGGATGCCGCCCGAGTGGGAGCGTCCCGGACATCGGCCGATTCATACATGGAGCGTCGAGCGACGGGGCGGCGGGGAAGAAGATGCGGCCGATGTGGCCGACGTCGCCGAACACCGCGCATGACCGCGATGCGCGGCGGATCGCGCGAAACGTTAAGAATCGTTTGAGTCGCCGGTCCGATGCTTGCGATGCGCAATGCGCTCCTTTACTGTGCCGCCACGACGACGCCGACACCGGGCGTCAAGCCAGATCGCAAGGAGCATTCGTCATTACCGCATCGAATCGTCGCACGCATGTCCGTGCATTTCTCGTGGCGTCGGTCGCCTATCTCAACCTCTCGCACCCTGCGTCGGCGGCCTATACGGAGTCGTGGATGAGCGACCAGGACGTGAAGGCGTACTCGCGGCAGGTCAAGCAGGCGCCCGTTGCGACGCGCCGCTCGGCCGCGGCGAAGCCGGCGCAGCGGCCTGTTGGTTCGCAATCGATCGTGCCGGCTGCCGCGCATGCCGACGCGAAGCCTGCGTCAAAGGCGCCGGCGGCTGCCGCGAAGGCCCGAAAGGTTCCGCATGCGGGCAAGGCCGATCCGAAACAGCAAGTCGCCGTGAAGCCGAAGGGTGCGCGGGCGGCACGCAAGGGCGCAGCCGTCGCGCATTGATGCACACGCGCGGCGCAGCATTGAACGGATGAGGAGCACATCATGTCGCTGATGGATCGCCTGTTGTCACGCGGTGTGCAGAGTGCGTCGTCGCGACGGCGCGTGATCGTGCGTGTCTGGCTCGACGAGCACGGGCGTGTCCGCGATCTCAAGGTCAGGCACAGTTGCGGCGACGCGGCGCTCGACGAGAAGGCGCTCCATGCGATCGCCGTGATGCGCTTCCCCGCCGGTCATCTCGGCTCCGGCGGGAAATCCGCGAAGCGCTGGCACGATCTCGATTACGCGGTTGACTGACGACGCACTGCTGCGCGTCACTGATATCCGTAACAGCGCTTCAGCCCCGCGTAGTCGTAGAAGTGACTCGCCGGCGCGATCTTCGCGCCGTCGCACGCCGCCTGGAAATCCGTCTCGCGCTCGTTGTACAGCATCTTCACGATGAGCCGCGAGCCGTTGCGATACACGTCCCACTGCATGTTCGCAGCCATCGGCGACACCTGGTCGCCGCGCCACGGATTGTTCGCATACGTGTAGGTCTGCGCCTGCGGCGTCGGCACGAACACGTTCTTCAGGTTCATGATCGATGCGAACGGAATCACGATCTCCGCATGCGTGAAGCGCAGCTTCGCGGCATGCGTCAGGTCGCCGCGCGCGATCGCGTCGACTTCGCTGAAGAAGTCGTCCTGCAGCACCTTCGCCATCCGGTACGTGACCGGGTTCGCTTCCTGGATGCCGGGCCCCTTCTGGTAATAGTCCTCGGCATCCTGCAGGTATGCGAGCGTCTGCGCCTGCTCCGCGCCGATATATTTCTCCATCGTGATGCCGCCCGTTTCGGCCGTCATCGCCGGTGCGACCTGCAGCAGGTTGTACAGCACGTTCACGGCGTCGACGGCCGACGCGATCTTCGTCTTGCCGTCGCCCTTCAGCGTATTGGTGAACTTGCCGTCCGACGACGTGAACGCGTAGGTGCCCGTGTTCGCGAACGTGTAGCCGTCCGTGCCGAGCTTCGCGACGAACGCCTGCGACACGAGCGCGGACAACACCGTCTGCGCGACTTGCGCGACCAGCGGATCCGCCTGGATCGTCTTGAGCTTGTCGGCCACCGTCGCATCGCTCGAATAGGCCTGATACGCCTGGCTTGCCTGATAGGTCGCGTAGTACGGATCGGACGTATCGGTCACGAGATCGGTGGCCGGCTTCAGCGCGTGGAAATACAGCAGGAAGCGGTTGGTGCCTGCGGCCTGCGCGACCGGCGCGCTCGCGGGATAGCCGGCGGGTGCGGCCGGCAGCGTGATCGCGGCGGCCAGTGCCGGTTGCGCGGCGACGAGCGCGGACGAGAAGTAGGTCGAGCTGTCGACCGCGCGGTCCTGCCCCGAGTTGACGACGACGATCTGCCGGCCGCCCGACGAGAACAGCGCCGGCAGCCGCTGCGCGAGACGCGCGGCGAGTTGCTGGTGCTCGCGGATGCCGGTTTGCGTGAGATTGCCGTAGCCGGGCGTCGAGATTCCCTGTACGCCATAGCCGAGCAGCGCGTTGGCCTTCATCATCGCGTACGTGTCGGCTTTCAGTTGCGCGCCGAGCGCGGTCAGCGCGCCGTCGGCCTCGGCCTTGACCAGCATCGAATAGATCGCGCCGTCGTACTTGAAGCCCGACAGCCCGCGCGAGCCGTGTCGCGCGACGAGCTCCGCATAGACCGGCGTGTAGCCGGCCGGCGGCGCTTCGTAGGTGGCCGCGTCCTGCTGCGGACGATACGGCGTCTTCGTCTGGTAGTAGGTCGCGGGTGTCGGTGCGGGCTCCGGCGTGGGCGTCGGCTGCGGTTCGGTCGGCGTGCCGCTGTTGTCGGTCGACGTGGCGGGCGGATTCGACGTCTCGCCGCCGCACGCGGCAAGCAGCAGGCAGGCAAGGGCGACGGCGGAGGCGGTGCAGGAAGGGTGTGTCATCGTGGCTTGAAACGGGCGGGACGGCGCGGATTCGCGTCGTCCCGGTTCCGGGTGGAGTCGGTCGAGCCCGGAAGTGTCGCAAGCGACTTTGACAGCAAAATGTCAGAATTCGTTAAGGCAATCGTCGGCAGGCCGACGGGTGCGACCGGCCGGCGGTCGCCGGCCCGTGTGCAGGTGCTCAGGTCAGTGCATGCCTGCCGACGCGATCGACCGCACCGTGTCGGTGATGCGCACGCAGCGCGACAGGCCGAAGACTTCTGCTTCGCGGCGTTCCGGTTCGCTGCTCGCGACGGCGACTGCACGTTCGGGCGGCACGCCGAGCGCCTGCAGCGCGACGTCGAATGGATGTTGATTTGATATGGAATCCTGCTGGTTTGCATCGCTCACGACGACCGAGAAGCGGTCGAGATTCGCGCGGCCGAACTGGCCTTCGAACATGTCGCTGAGCCGGTCGGCCGGCAGCGTCGTGACGAGACCGAGTCGATAGCCTTGCTCCGATGCGCTGTCGAGCCACTGGATGATCGCATCGCGCTGGTTGCGCGATTCGCGCGAATCCGGGGTCGCTTCGATCTGTGCGAATGCGGCGTCGAGACGGGTGACGATAGCTTCGATGACCACGGTGATTCTTCTCCTGAGACGTGAAGATCCGTTCGCGGACGGGAATGCCACACACCTTAGCGTCCACCCGGAATATGCGACCAATTAATATTTATATGCAACTCATACGATTTGACTAATGAATCGGGCGGCGGGCCAGCGCCGGCGCGGGATGCACGCGATGCGGGCCGTGCGCGTGAATTGCATCGTATCGACCGGCTTCGATGTGATGCACCAAATGCGTGCCCGATTCGAATGCACCGGTTGTGGGCATGTGAAAAAACGGCGTACCGGGCGATGAGCCCGATACGCCGTCGTGCGGCGTGCGCGTGCGCGCGAGCGATCAGTGCAGCTTGATCGACGGCTGGTTGCGGCTTTGCAGCCAGTGGCTCAGCGACTGGAACAGCGCGCGCTTCAACCCGTACACGCTGAACAGATGCTTGCGATACAGGAACTTGTACAGACCGATCGCAGCGAGCCCGTCGACGATCAGCGAGCGCGAGCGCACGCCGAGGTCGCCCTGGTACACCGCGCCCGCCTGCCCGAGCGACACGACCGTGCCCGCATCGCGGAACGTGAAGCCCGTCACCGGCTTGCCGGCATGGCGCCGCACGAGCGCTTCGCCGAGATACACGGCCTGCTGGTGCGCGACCTGCGCGCGCGGCGGCAGGAACCCTCCCGCATCAGCCGACGGACACGCGGCGCAGTCGCCGAACGCATACACGTGCGGATCGCCGGGAGTCTGCAACGTGTCGGTCACGATCACCTGGTTCGACCGGTTGAGCGCGATGTCGCCGAGTTCACGCAGGATCGCGGGGCCCGCGACGCCAGCCGCCCAGATCGTGATGTCGCTCGCGAGGCGCTCGCCGGTCGCGGTCGTGACCGCGTCCGCGCCGACTTCCGCGACGCGCGTATCAGTCAGCACGTCGACGTTCAGCGTGCGCAACTGCGCGTGCATCTTGCGGGACAACCGTGCGTCGAGCGCGGGCAGGATGCGCGGGCCGCCTTCGATCAGCCGGATGTGCACGTCGCGGGCGGACACCAGCGCCTTGAAGCGATACGTCGTCAGCTGCTGGATCGCGTGCCGCAGCGCCGCGGCCAGCTCGACGCCGGTTGCGCCCGCGCCGATCACGTTGATGCAGATCGGCGCCGCGCGCCGCGCGGGCTGCTGCTCGGCCAGGTGATTCGCCTTCGTGCAAGCGGCGAGGAACTTGCGGCGGAAATCCTCGGCCTGGTCGAGGTTTTCGAGCGGCAACGCGTGGCGCGCGGCGCCCGGCACGTTGAAGAAGTTCGTCACGCTGCCGACGGCCAGCACGAGATCGTCGTAGCCGAGTTCGCGCTGCGGCAGGATTTCCGTGCCGTCCGCATCGTGCACGGCGGCGATCGTCGCCGTGCGGGCCGCGCGGTCGACCCGCTGCAGCGCACCCTGCACGAAGCGGAAGCCGTGGCGCTTTGCCTGTGCCGCGTATTCGATCGTGTGCGATGCCGGATCGCGATGGCCCGACGCGGCTTCGTGCAGCAGCGGCTTCCAGAAGTGCGTCGGGTAGCGGTCGACGAGCACGACGTCGGCTTGCCCGCGGCGCCCGATCGTGTCGCCGAGGCGCGTGGCGAGGTGCAGCCCGCCGGCGCCGCCGCCGACGATCACGATGCGCGGCACGCGCGGTGCGCGATCCGTTGCAAGGGTAGGCGTGATGTTGTCCATGTTGTGGCTCCCGCTGATGACGATTCGGATGACATTGCTCAAGAACCGACGATATAGTTTCGCACCCACTCGAACAATTTAATGTTTATAAGCGACTCATATGTATTCACTTATAGGAAAAACCGCGACGTTCCGGCAGCTGAAGGCGCTGGACATGATTGCGCGGCTCGGCAGCGTGTCGCGCGCGGCCGAGGAGCTGAACCTCACGCAGCCGGCGGTATCGCTGCAGGTTCGTCTGCTCGAGGAGGCCGTGGGCGCCGCGTTGCTGCAGCGGGTGGGGCGCGGCGTGCAGCTGACCGCGGCCGGCGAGATCGTGTCGCGCTATGCGCGCGAGATCCTGCATCTGTGGAGCGAGGCCGGTGACGAAGTGGCCGCGCTGACGGGCGATCTCGGCGGCACGCT
This sequence comes from Burkholderia sp. Bp9016, assembly GCF_003857765.1. Classification (NCBI taxonomy): domain Bacteria; kingdom Pseudomonadati; phylum Pseudomonadota; class Betaproteobacteria; order Burkholderiales; family Burkholderiaceae; genus Burkholderia; species Burkholderia sp. Bp9016. Next base: position 83,366 of record NZ_QTPY01000022.1, on the reverse strand, counting down.
GCGCATCGGCGCGATCACGACGGCCGAGTATCTGATCCCGCCGCTGCTGGTGAAATTCACCGCCACGCGGCCGCACGTGAAGACCTATTTCAAGGTTGGCAATCGCGACGACATCATCCGGATGCTCGCGACGCATGAAATCGATCTCGCGGTGATGGGTAGCGCGCCGAAGGAGTTGCGCACGCACGCGGTCGAATTCGCGAAGCATCCGATGGTGTTCGTCGCGGCGCCGGGGCATCCGCTGATGCAGCGCAAGCGCGTCGCGCTGAAGGATCTCGAATCCGCGCACCTGCTCGTGCGCGAGCGCGGCGCGGGCACGCGCTCCACCGTCGAGAGCCTGTTCAAGACGGCCGGCTACCGCTTCCATGTGGGCTCCGAACTGTCGAGCAACGAGGCGATCAAGCAGATGGCGGAGGCCGGGCTCGGCATCGCCTTCCTGTCGTTGCACGCGTGTGCACTCGAGTTGCGCACGGGGCTGCTCGGGCAATTGCCGTTTCCCGGCAACCCGATCGTGCGCGAGTGGTACGTGATCACGCTCGCCGACCGGCGGATCTCGCAGGTGACAGGGCTGTTCCGCGACTTCCTGATCAAGCAGGGCGCACCGGTGATCGACGGCGCGACGGTGGCGCCGCAGGAGCGGCGGCGCAAGTAGGCGAACGGTGCGTGAGTGCCGGTCGTGTCGCGTCAGCCGATCCCGAAGTCGTCGTTGCTGTCGGGAATCGATGCGAGCAGCCGTTCGAGCCGGTACCAGCCGAGCAGACGCAGGCATCGGATGGCAATCGCGGCGCGGATGCTGCCGAAACGGGATCGGGAAAGGGGGCGTGACGCGACGCGGGCGGTGCCGGACGACGACGGCGCGGCGAACGCCGCGCGGGGCGGGCAGCAATCGGGCATGACGGGCTCCGTAGGTGTCGGATGAGGCGATCGTAGGCGTCGCCGCGCCCGCTGGCGCGCATGCAAGGATGGGCCGGAGCAGAAACGGATGATCTTTTGCTGCAATGCGCGGGAATGGCTGGCCAGGTCCGGCAAGCGCCCCGAAAAAGCGTCACAATGCGCGATCGACACCGATCGGGTGGAGGGAAACCATGAGCGATCCGATTCTTGCCGCGCCAACGGACAACGGCGTGCCGGTCAGCCTGCGCTCCAGCCGCGGCTTGGGCTGGCGCGGCTTCGGCGCGGCATTGCTGGAGATCCGCGCGGGCACGTACCGGATTCCCGCCGCCGATCATCACCGCATCGGCGTGCATATCGGCTCGCCGGTTCGTGCCGATTGCGTGTGCGATGGCGAGCGCGTGTCGCGCATCCAGGCGCATGGCGACGTCGACGTGATTCCGGCCGGCCTGCCGGGCCAATGGACGGACAGCGCGGACTGCCGGATCCTGCACATCGCGCTCGGCGACACATTCGTGCGGCGCACGTTCGAGCAGCTCGAACTGAAGCCGTCGCAGGCGCAGATCCGTCGCCGGTTGCAGGTGCGCGATCCCCGCCTGCAACACATCGCATGGGCGATGGCCGCGGAACTCGAGGCGGAGGATGCATCGGATCCGCTCTATGCGGAGAGCCTGTGCACGGCGCTCGTCGCGCGGCTGGTCGACAGCCAGCCGGCGTTCCGCGAGCGGCGTCGCACGCTCGCGCCGAAAGCGGCGGCGCGCGTGATCGACTATGTCGAGGCGAATCTCGAACGGCGGATGACGCTCGCCGAGCTCGCGGCGCTCGTATCGATCAGCGTGCCGCATTTCAAGGTGCTGTTTCGCGAGACGCTCGGGATGCCGGTGCACCAGTACGTCGTGCGGCGGCGGGTCGAGCGTGCGAAGACGCTGTTGCTCGAAGGGCGGCTGAGCATCAGCCAGATCGCGCTCGAAGCCGGCTTTGCGCATCAGAGCCACATGGCGAACTGGATGAATCGCGTGCTGGGGGCGACGCCGACGGAGATTGCGCGGTCGGGGGCGCGGGGCGGGCTGAGGCTTGCGCATGGCGGTGAGGACCGTTGAGCAACCGCTGCGGCAGGCAGGTGCTCCGCGCGGGCCGGCGGTCGGTGAATCCGCTGGCCGTCGGGCATGGGCATGCCGACAAAAATCAGTCTGTTCGACAATGACTCCGCCTGCCATGCGGACGAACCCGACAGCCGCCTGATCCGTCATCCTTTCCTGTTCCGCTTTATCCATCCCTGCGCGCCATCACGGCCGCGCGTGCCGACAATCACCCTGCCTTCATCCCCCAGGAGCGGATCGTGTTCGTGATTTTCGGTGCATCAGGCAACGTCGGCCTGTCGACTGTAACGACCCTGCGCCGCGCAGGGCACCCCGTGCGCGCGGTGCTGCGCGACGCGCGCCACCGCGAACGCTTCGCGCAGCTCGGCTGCGACGTCGCGCTCGCCGATTTGACGGATGCCCCGGCGGTCGCCGCAGCGATTGCGGGCGCGCAAGCGGTGCAGATGCTGTGTCCGGTGCCCGTCGCCGACAGCGACCCGGCCGCAACGATGGAACGGACGATCGACATCGCGACCGGCGCACTCGTCGCGGACCCGCCGCCGCTACTGCTCGCGCTGTCGGACTACGGTGCCGAGCGCGACGGCAACACGGGCATCACGCGGCTCTTTCATCGTATGGAAGAGAAGCTGAAAACGGTGCCGACCCGGCTCACGCTGCTGCGCGCGGCCGAACACCTGCAGAACTGGGCACGCGTGCTGCCGGTCGCGCTCGGCACCGGCGTGTTGCCGAGCTTTCATCATCCGGTCGACAAGATGTTTCCGACGGTCTGGGCGCCCGACGTGGGTGTCGCGGCGGCACGGCTGCTGCTCGATCCGGCGCAACCGGGCAACGGACCGCGCATCGTCAGCATCGAAGGGCCGCGGCGCGTGAGCGTGCGGGATATCGCGGCAACACTCGGCGCGGCGGCCGGGCGCGAGATCGTCGCACGCGAACTGCCGCGCGACGCATGGACCGCAACGCTGCTGCGCGCGGGGCTCGGCGAACGCCATGCGCAGTTGATCGTCGATCTCTACGACGTGCACAACGCGGGGCAGATCGACGTGGAAGCCGGCGTGTCGGAGCGGCTATACGGCGCGACGTCGCCGGAGGATGTGCTCGCGCAACTGCTGCGCCGGGACGGGCGCTGAGCGAAGCGGCGGCTGAAGGCGTGCGCGATGCGCGTTACGCCTGCCGCCGCGTCCTGCTGGTCACCACATACGCCACCGACCCGATCACGATCCCCCAGAACGCGGACCCGAGCCCGAGCCACGTCATCCCCGACGCGGTTGCGAGGAACGTGATCACCGACGCTTCGCGGTGCGCCTCGTCTTCGAAGATCCCGTGCACGTTCGACCCGATTGCGCCGATCAGCGCGAGCCCGGCGAGGATCGCGACGAACGCCTTCGGCAGCGCGAAGAACAGCGTGACGATCGTGCCCGCGAAGAGCCCGCCGATCAGGTAGATCACGCCGTTCGCGATGCCCGCGATATAGCGCCGGTCCGGATCCTCGTGCGAATCCTTGCCCGTGCACAGCGCCGCGGTGATCGCCGCGACGACGATCGTGATCCCGCCGAAGCACGCGACGACGAGCGACATCACGCTGGTCGCGGTGATGATCGGCCGCGCGGGCGTGTGGTAGCCCGACACGCGCAGGATCGCCATGCCCGGCAGAAACTGGCCGGTGAGACTCACGACGACGAGCGGCAGCGCGAGGCTGAGTGTCGTGCCGAGCGTCCATTCGGGCGCGATGAAGATCGGCCGCGCGATGCTCGGCGTCACGTTGCCGAGATGCGTCATCCCGAGCAGCGTCGCGAGCGCGGCGCCGGTCAGCAGCACGAGCACGATGCTGTAGCGCGGCAGCACGCGCTTGAAGATCACGTACGCGGCGATCATCCCGAATCCGAGCACCGGCTGCGCGGTGGCGGCGGAGAACGCGTGCATGCCGAACGGCAGCAGGATGCCGGCCATCATCCCGCACGCGATGCCGCGCGGAATGTGGCGCACGAGGCGGTCGAAATAGCCGGTGATGCCGATCGCGAGGATGATCAGCGCGGCGGTGATGTACGCGCCGACGGCCTGGTTCAGCGTCAGTTGCGGAAAGAGGCCGACGAGCAGCGCGGTGCCGGGCGCCGACCATGCGGTGATCACCGGCACCTTCAGCTTCCAGCTCGCGAACAGGCCCGACACGCCGGCGCCGATCGAGATCGCCCAGACCCACGACGACACCATCGCATTGGACGCATGCGCGGCCTGCGCGGCCTGGAAGAAGATCGCGAGCGGGCCCGCGTACGAAATCAGGACCGCGAGAAAGCCCGCGGTAATCGCGGAGATGGACCAGTCGTTGCCGATCGAGCGGATCGCGCCGGGCGAGGTGTTCGGTTGCATCGTCATAGGGGTAACGCGCGCGGCCGGGGGCCGGATCCACGGCGGAAGGTTGTCTGATAGCCCGGAGGTGCCGGTATTTTCGGCGCTGTCGATGGAATTGACAATTCATCGACAGATATCAACACTGTTTACTTTTGATAAACAGTCAGGGCGAACGAGATGGACAGATTGCTGGCGATGCGGCTCTTCACGTGCATCGTCGATTCCGGCAGCTTCACGCGCGCCGCGCAGCAGCTCGGCATGCAGCGTGCGTCGGCCACGCAGATCATGAAGCAGCTCGAGTCGCATCTTGGCGCGCGGCTGCTGGTGCGCACGACGCGGCATGTGAGCGCGACGGTCGACGGTGCGGCTTACTACCGGCGCTGCGTGGATATCCTGGACGGGATCGACGAGGCGGAAGCGTCGTTCTCGCACGCGGCGCGCCATCCGCAGGGCGCGCTGAAGGTCGATCTCGCGAGTTCGTTCGCGCGGCTCGTCGTGATTCCGGCGCTCCCCGAATTCTTCATGCGCTATCCGCAGGTCACGCTCGACATCAGCGTCGGCGACCGCCGCGTCGATCTCGCGCGGGAAAGCGTCGACTGCGTCGTGCGGATCGGCGAGCTGACCGATTCGTCGCTGGTTGCGCGCCGCGTCGGCCTGCTCGAGCAGGTCACGTGCGCGAGCCCCGGTTATCTGGCCGCGCATGGCCGGCCGCGCAATCTCGCCGATCTCGCGAAGCATCGGGAAGTCGCGTATGTGTCGGCGTCGAGCGGCAAGCGCGTGCCGCTCGTGTTCGGCACGGACGGCAACGCTCGGACGACGGAGCTGCCCGCATCGGTGTCGGTCAACAACGGCGACGCATACGTGACGGCCTGCGAGGCCGGGCTCGGGATCATTCAGGTGCCGCGCTATCACGTGGTGGAGAAGCTGCGCGGCGGCACGCTGACGGCGATCCTTACGCGGCTGCGCCCGCCGCCGTTGCCGCTGTCGGTGCTGTATCCGCATCGCGGCCATCTGTCGCCGCGGCTGCGGGTGTTCATCGACTGGATCGGCGAGCTGGTGCGCGAGCGCGCCTGGTGACACCGGCGACGCAGGCCCGGCGAGCCGTCACGTACTGATCCGGGGATAGCCGTCGACGGTGGCCACCTGCGCGCCGCTTCCGGTCGACAGCGACGCCGTGCCGCGATCGAACGGATGCACGGGCGCATCGGTCGGCGTCCACGCATGGCGCGCCAGCAGTTCGCGATAGCCGCCGCGAATCACGAAACCGCCGCATTTCTCCGCATACGCATCGCGCCGCATCCGGTACGCGCGCGGCAGGTCATACCACGGCAGCTTCGGCAGGTCGTGATGAACGAGGTGATAGTTGTTGTTCAGGTACAGCAGCCGCATCGCGAAGCCGGCTTCGTTGATCGCGATGCGCGCCTTCGGATGCGGCGCGGCGCGATGCTCGAACAGCGAGCGGATCATCGCGAGCGACAGCGCGGGCCATGTGATCGCCAGCAGGTAGTACCACCACGGCACGCCGATCGACCACTGCAGCCAAGCGAGCAGTGCGGCCACGCTCGCCGCGTGCGTCAGCCACATCGGCAGATAGCGGAAGTCCCCGTGTCGAAGCGAGGCGAACGCGTCGACGAACATCGCCGCGACGCTCGTCGGCGGACCGAATGCCAGTCGTCCGACGAAGGTTGTACGCGCAACGGTGAGTGCGCGACGCCAGCGCGGCAGCTGCACCCACCGGTCGCGCGACACGTAGTTGGTTTCCGGATCGACGCCCGGCACGGTCAGGTCTTCGTCGCGGTGATGGTCGAGGTGCGTGTCGCGATACAGCGTGTACGGATACCAGACCGTCAGCGGCGGATAGCCGAGCAGCCGGTTCACGAACGGGGAACGCGTCGGATGGCCGTGCAGCAGTTCGTGCTGCAGCGACATGTGCCACGCGCCGAGCAGGATCAGCGGCGGCGTCGCGGCCGCGAGCGACAGGCGCTCCGCGCGCAAGAGCAGCAGCACGGCAAGCCAGCCGCCGTAGATCGCGACGACGAGCAGCCAGGTCGGCCACTCGGTGCGGGCAGTGAAGCGGGCGTCCAGCGCGGCGATCGCGCGCGCGTGGTCGACATCGAAGTATTCGGCCATGTGCTGACGGGGACGGATCGGAGGCGGTGCGGGACGCGGAGGATCGAGCGGGGCCGGATCGGGCGCTACCTGCCGGCTCGCGGCGCCTGCCGGCGCGTATTCGTATGCGAACGATATCGGGCCTGCGTCGTGAGCCAAACCAATCGATTCGGATTTGCTTATCGCTGCCGAGCCGATAAGCTTTGGCGCGCGCCGTGCCGGCTCCGACGCCCGTTACGGTACGCGAACCGGTTGACGCCGCGTGCCCGACGATGCATAGAATGCCCGCATGAGCTCATGGATCGCCGCACTGCCGATGTACAACGTGACGCCGCGCCACGCCGCACTGTGGCGCGCGTTGCTGCGCGACGCGCTCCACGCGTTCGCGCGCACCGGCGGCCCTGCCGGCGTTGCGCTGCCCGTCGAGCCGTTCGACGATCTGCACGCGCTGTGGCGGCGCGGCGACCTGCTGCTGTCGCAGACATGCGGCTATCCGTACCGGATGCTCGGATTACGCGATGCCGTGCGGTTGATCGCGACGCCGGCTTTCGATGCGCCGGGTTGCGACGGCGCGCACTACAGCAGCATGCTGGTCGTGTCGGCGCGGGTGCATGACGGCGGCGCGACGACGCTGGCCGGCTGTCGCGGGTTGCGCGCCGCATTGAACGGGCGCGACTCGCACAGCGGGATGAATGCATTCCGGCATGCGGTCGCGCCGCATGCGCATGACGGGCGCTTCTTCGGTTCCGTGCAGACATTCGGCTCGCACCTGGGCGTGCTGCAGGCACTGGCCGCCGGCGACGCCGACTGTGCGGCGATCGACTGCGTGACGTTCGCGTATGTGCGCGACGCGCTACCCGAGCGGTTGAACGACATCCGGATCGTCGGCGCGACGGCGACCGCGCCGGGATTGCCGTTCATCGCGTCGAAGGCGCTCGACGGAGCGCGCGTGCACGCGTTGCAGGCGGCGCTGGATCATGCGGTTGCGGCCGATCCGCAACGCGCGGGCGTGCTGCGGCTGACGGGGTTCGAGCGGTTGTCGCCCGGCGCGTACGACGCGATCGACCGCTTCGAGCAGGACGCCGCCGCGCACGGGTATCCCGAGCTCGCGTGAGCGGGGCGTCGTCCTAAAACGGCAACGTACCGGGCGGCGCATTGCGCACTACCGCAAGCGTCGCGCCGATATGGTCTTCGAGTGCGAGGGCGGCGCGCGCATCGGCGCGGCGCATCGCGGCTTCGAACAGGCACGTGTGCTCCGCATGCACGTCGCGCTTCGAATCGCCGAGCCCGATGCATACGCGCCGGTAGCGTTCGCTCTGCTGCGAGAGCATGCGCAGGATCAGGTAGGTCCACGGCGTCGCGGCCGCCGAGATCAGCGCTTCGTGAAAGCGCCGGTTGCACGCTTCCCACGCGGCGCGGTGCTCGATCGACACCGGCTGCTCCCACGCCGACAGCATGTCGAAGCTCTGGCGCACGCGGTGCGCCCACGCGTCGTCGCCGCGCCGCACCGAGTCGCGCAGCGCATCGACTTCGATATGAATGCGCAGCCGCGTGATCGCTTCCAGATCGTCGACCGACATCGGCGTGACGCGAAACCCGCGCTGCCCTTCGGCCACGACCAGCGCATCGCTGACGAGCCGCGTGAGCGCCTCGCGCAGCGTGCCGGCCCCGACGCCGTACACGTCCTTCAGGTGTTCGACGCGCAGCTTCGCGCCGGGCGGGTAATGCCCTTCGATGATGTGCTGCCGGAGCTGGTGATACGCGTGCTCGCTGAGCGTGCGGGCGTGCGGTTCGGTGTCGTCGGCGGCGGCCGGTTCGAGCGCCGGCAAGGCGTCGTCGAACGGATGGGCGGGCAGGATGGTGTTCATGTCACGCGTCCTCCTGATCCTGTTTGCGGTTGAGGCGATAGCTGAGCTGCGCGCGCGTCAGGCCGAGCAGGCGCGCGGCGGCCGACAGGTTGCCGTTCGCGCGGTCGACGGCTTCGTGCAGCAGCGCGCGCTCGAGGCCGTCGAGCCCGCCGCTGCCCTGCAACTGATCGAGGATCGTTGCGCAGTCGATCGACATCGCGGTCGCCGGCCGGATCTGCCCGGCCCGGTCGACCGTCGCGCCGCCGGGCGAGCCGACGCCGGGGAACAGGTCCTTCGCGTCGACCGGACGGTTCGGGCGCGACAGGATCACCGCGCGCTCGATCAGGTTCTCGAGCTCGCGCACGTTGCCGGGCCAGCGGTAGCCGCGCAGCGCATCGTACGCGTAGTCGGTCAGCGTCGGCGCGGGCTTGCCGTGCAGCGCCGCGAAGCGTTCGAGCATCGCGTCGGCGAGCGGCGCGATGTCGTCCTGCCGTTCGCGCAGCGGCGGAATCAGCACCGGGTACACGTTGATCCGGTAGTAGAGGTCGGCGCGGAACGTGCCGTCCCGCACGGCCTGTTCGAGATCGCGGTTGGTTGCCGCGACGACGCGCACGTCCACCTTCCTGCCGTTGGTCGCGCCGAGCCGTTCGACCTCGCCCTCCTGGAGCACGCGCAGCAGCTTCGCCTGCACGTCGAGCGGCAACTCGCCGATTTCGTCGAGAAACAGCGTACCGCCGTCCGCACGCTCGAAACGCCCGGCGCGCGCGGCTTGCGAGCCGGTGAACGCGCCTTTCTCCGCACCGAACAGTTCGGACTCGATCAGCGCATGCGGAATGGCCGCGCAGTTGATCGCGACGAACGGCTTCGCTGCCCGCGGGCTGAGGCTGTGCAGCGCGCGCGCGAAGCGCTCCTTGCCGACGCCCGTTTCTCCGGTGAGCAGCACGGCGACCTTGGTCGGCGCAGCCGTCTCCAGCAGCGCATAGGCGGCGCGAAACGCATCGGAGCGCCCGACGAGCCGGGTCCGGCCGTCGTCGGGTGTCATCTCCAGGCGCAGAGATTCGACCTCGGTCTGCAGGTCGCGGATCGTGTTGATCAGCGAGTCGGCCTTGAACCACGACGAAATCTCTTCCGCGTCGGGCCATTCGTCGGCCGGCTTGCCGACGATCGTGCAGTGCGGGTCGTGCATACCCACGCAGGACGTTTCCTTGAACAGGATCGTCCGGCCGATGAAGGCGCTCGTGTAGCCGGTCGCATAGCCGATCAGCATCCAGCACACGGGTTCGGGCTGCGGTCCGAACGTGCGGCGGTGCACGTCGGCCTCCCACGAGTGTTCCCAGCGGTATTCGCAGTAGAACGCGCCCGTCGCGGGATCGGCCTCGAAGCGCAGCGGCGTGACCTGCACCGCGCCTTCGAGCATGTGCAGCTGGGGGCCGACATGAAACATGTCGAATAGCGATGCGCCGCTGCGGATCTCGCGGGCGAGCGCCGCGTCGCGTTCGCCCGCGGCGAAGCCGACCCGGGTGAAGAAACGCCGGGTCTGCGCGGGGCCGACGCTTTCCATCAGCTCCTGGCGCAGCGTCGCCAGCGCGCCGGCATGCAGCAGCACCATCCGCTGTCCGGCCAGCCAGATGCGACCGTCGCTCGCCGAAAAATGGATCAGCTTGCGCAGGTCGGTGTCCGGCGGCAAAGGGGGCAGGCTGGGCCGCGTCATGTCTCCTCCATCGAGATTTCTCGTGATTTCAATAATTTTGTCGATCGGCGCCGCGGCGGGTACATCGATTTGATCATTTCATCAAATGCGCCGAAGCGGGTTGCTCAAATGATGAAAAAGGCCGCCGGATATGAGGTTTGGCGCGATCGCCGACGCCTGTTTTCCGTTCTGGTTAACCGCTATTGTGGGTCGCGAAATTGAACTGCGCGTCAGGGCTTTCCCTGAATTATCGAGATTTTTTGCTGCCCCGGCCGAACGTGGCATGGATGCTGCATTGAAGTCCGGCATGGAGGCGACACCGATCATGAATCAGCACCACACCGATCCTTCCCCGCTCGATCCCGGCCGCAAGTGCGTCCGCGTGACCGGCACGAATGTCCGCGGCTTCGTCGAATTCGAGTTGTCGATCGGCGGCGCGCCGGAACTGTTCGTCGAGCTGACGTTGTCTCCTGCCGCCTTCGATGCGTTCTGCCGCGAACAACGGGTGACGCGGCTCGACGTCGAAGCGAACCCATGACCTTGAGGAGCAAGAAGTGACCATCGAGCTGAAGACAGTCGACATCAAGCCGCTCCGGCACACCTTTGCGCATGTCGCGCAGAACATCGGCGGCGACAAGACGGCGACGCGCTACCAGGAAGGCATGATGGGCGCGCAGCCCCAGGCGAACTTCCATTATCGGCCGACCTGGGATCCGGACTACGAGATCTTCGATCCGTCGCGCTCGGCGATCCGGATGGCGAACTGGTACGTGCTGAAGGATCCGCGCCAGTTCTATTACGCATCGTGGGCGACGGCGCGGGCGCGCCAGCAGGATGCGATGGAGTCGAACTTCGAGTTCGTCGAATCGCGCCGGATGATCGGCCTGATGCGCGACGACGTGGCCGCGCGGGCGCTCGACGTGCTGGTGCCGCTGCGCCACGCCGCGTGGGGCGCGAACATGAACAACGCGCAGATCTGCGCGCTCGGCTACGGCACGGTGTTCACGGCGCCCGCGATGTTCCATGCGATGGACAACCTCGGCGTCGCGCAGTACCTCACGCGTCTCGCGCTCGCGATGGCCGAGCCCGACGTGCTGGACGCGGCCAAGGCGGCCTGGACCAACGACGCCGCCTGGCAACCGCTGCGCCGCTACGTCGAGGACACGCTGGTCGTGACCGATCCGGTCGAGCTGTTCATCGCGCAGAACCTCGCGCTCGACGGCCTGCTGTATCCGCTCGTCTACGACCGCTTCGTCGACGAACGGATTGCGCTCGAAGGCGGCTCGGCGGTCGCGATGCTGACCGCGTTCATGCCCGAGTGGCACACCGAATCGAACCGCTGGATCGACGCGGTCGTGAAGACGATGGCCGCCGAATCCGACGACAACCGCGCGCTGCTCGCACGCTGGACGCACGACTGGTCCGCGCGCGCCGATGCCGCGCTTGCACCGGTGGCGGCACGCGCGCTGCAGGACGCCGGCCGGGCCGCGCTCGACGAAGTGCGCGAGCAGTTCCAGGCGCGCGTTGCCAAGCTCGGCATTGCGCTCTGACGACGGGAACCCTCCCCTAACCCAAGGAAAGCCAGCATGTCCAACGTATTCATCGCCTTTCAGGCCAATGAGGACTCCAGACCGATAGTGGAGGCGATCGTCGCCGACAACCCGCGCGCGGTGGTGGTCGAGTCGCCCGGCATGGTCAAGATCGACGCGCCGGACCGGCTGACGATCCGCCGCGAAACGATCGAGGAGCTGACCGGCACGCGCTTCGACCTGCAGCAGCTTCAGGTCAACCTGATCACGCTGTCCGGCCACATCGACGAGGACGACGACGAGTTCACGCTGAGCTGGTCGCACTGAACGCCGCGCAACGCGCACCGACAATACCGGAGACACGAATGGACACGCCAACGCTCAAGAAAAAACTCGGCCTGAAGGACCGCTACGCGGCCATGACGCGCGGCCTCGGCTGGGAGACGACCTACCAGCCGATGGACAAGGTTTTCCCGTACGACCGTTACGAGGGCATCAAGATTCACGACTGGGACAAGTGGGTCGATCCGTTCCGCCTGACGATGGATGCGTACTGGAAATACCAGGGCGAGAAGGAAAAGAAGCTGTACGCGGTGATCGACGCGTTCACGCAGAACAACGCGTTCCTCGGCGTGAGCGACGCCCGCTACATCAACGCGCTGAAGCTGTTCATCCAGGGCGTGACGCCGCTCGAATACCTCGCGCACCGCGGCTTCGCGCACGTCGGCCGGCACTTCACCGGCGAGGGCGCGCGCATCGCGTGCCAGATGCAGTCGATCGACGAGCTGCGGCACTACCAGACCGAAACGCATGCGATGTCGACGTACAACAAGTTCTTCAACGGGTTCCATCACTCGAACCACTGGTTCGATCGCGTCTGGTACCTGTCGGTGCCGAAGTCGTTCTTCGAGGATGCGTATTCGTCGGGGCCGTTCGAGTTCCTGACCGCGGTCAGCTTCTCGTTCGAATACGTGCTGACGAACCTGCTGTTCGTGCCGTTCATGTCGGGCGCCGCATACAACGGCGACATGTCGACCGTCACGTTCGGCTTCTCCGCGCAATCGGACGAGTCGCGCCACATGACCCTCGGCATCGAATGCATCAAGTTCCTGCTCGAACAGGATCCGGACAACGTGCCGATCGTGCAGCGCTGGATCGACAAGTGGTTCTGGCGCGGCTACCGGCTGCTGACGCTGGTCGCGATGATGATGGATTACATGCAGCCCAAGCGCGTGATGAGCTGGCGCGAATCGTGGGAGATGTACGCGGAGCAGAACGGCGGCGCGCTGTTCAAGGATCTCGCGCGCTACGGCATTCGCGAGCCGAAGGGCTGGCAGGACGCCTGCGAAGGCAAGGATCACATCAGCCACCAGGCGTGGTCGACGTTCTACGGCTTCAACGCGGCATCGGCGTTCCACACCTGGGTGCCGACCGAAGACGAGATGGGTTGGTTGTCGGCGAAGTATCCCGACTCGTTCGATCGTTACTACCGTCCGCGCTTCGAGTACTGGGGCGAGCAGGCAAGGGACGGCAACCGCTTCTACATGAAGACGCTGCCGATGCTGTGCCAGACGTGCCAGATCCCGATGCTGTTCACTGAGCCGGGCAACCCGACGAAGATCGGCGCGCGCGAATCGAACTACCTCGGCAACAAGTTCCATTTCTGCAGCGACCACTGCAAGGAAATTTTCGACCACGAGCCGCAGAAATACGTGCAGGCGTGGCTGCCGGTGCACCAGATCCATCAGGGCAACTGCTTTCCGCCCGATGCGGACCCGGGCGCGGAAGGCTTCGATCCGCTCGCCGCGGTGCTCGACTACTACGCGGTGACGATGGGCCGCGACAACCTCGATTTCGACGGCTCGGAAGACCAGAAGAACTTCGCGGCCTGGCGCGGCCAGGCCACGAGCAACTGACCCGCAACCGACACGCAATCTTGACGAGGGCCCGCGAAGCGCCGATGCGCGAACGCGGGCCGACAGGAGACAAACATGGCCGTCATCGCGCTCAAACCCTACGACTTCCCGGTGAAGGACGCCGTCGGGAAGTTTCCGGCGCCGCTGCTCTACGTGTGCTGGGAAAACCACCTGATGTTTCCGGCGCCGTTCTGCCTGCCGCTGCCGCCCGACATGCCGTTCGGCGCTTTGGCCGGCAACGTGCTGCCGCCCGTCTACGGCTATCACCCCGACTTCGCGAAGATCGACTGGACGCGCGTCGAGTGGTTCCGTTCGGGCGAACCGTGGGCGCCGGACCCGGCGAAGAGCCTGGCCGACAACGGCCTCGGGCACAAGGACCTGATCAGCTTTCGCACGCCGGGCCTCGACGGCCTCGGCGGCGCGAGCTTCTGACCGCCACGCGGACGAGCGAACCATCATGAGCCACCAACTTACCATCGAGCCGCTGGGCGTCACGATCGAGGTCGAGGAAGGACAGACGATGCTCGATGCCGCGCTGCGCCAGGGCATCTACATTCCGCATGCGTGCTGTCACGGGCTGTGCGGCACCTGCAAGGTCGCCGTGCTCGACGGCGAGACCGATCTCGGCGATGCGAACCCGTTCGCGCTGATGGATTTCGAGCGCGAGGAAGGCAAGGCGCTCGCATGCTGCGCGACGCTGCAGGCCGACACCGTGATCGAGGCCGACGTCGATGAAGAGCCGGATGCGGAAATCATCCCGGTCAAGGACTTCGCGGCCGACGTCACGCGCATCGAACAGCTCACGCCGACCATCAAGTCGATTCGGCTGAAGCTGTCGCAGCCGATCCACTTCCAGGCGGGCCAGTACGTGCAGCTCGAGATTCCCGGCCTCGGGCAAAGCCGCGCGTTCTCGATCGCGAACGCGCCGGCCGACGTCGCGGCCACCGGCGAGATCGAGCTGAACGTGCGGCAGGTGCCGGGCGGGCTCGGCACGGGCTATCTGCACGAGCAACTGGCGACGGGCGACCGCGTGCGCCTGTCGGGCCCATACGGCCGCTTCTTCGTGCGCCGCTCGGCCGCGCTGCCGATGATCTTCATGGCCGGCGGGTCGGGGCTGTCGAGCCCGCGCTCGATGATCGCGGACCTGCTCGAAAACGGCGTCACCGCGCCGATCACGCTGGTCTACGGTCAGCGCAACGCAAAGGAGCTCTATTACCACGACGAATTCCGCGCGCTGGCCGAACGCCATCCGAACTTCACGTACGTGCCGGCGCTGTCGGAAGGCGCGCCGGATGCGGGCGGCAATGTCGCGCAAGGGTTCGTGCACGACGTCGCGAAGGCGCATTTCGACGGCGACTTCTCCGGACACCAGGCATACCTGTGCGGCCCGCCCGCGATGATCGACGCGTGCATCACGACGCTGATGCAGGGGCGCCTGTTCGAGCGCGACATCTATCACGAGAAGTTCATTTCGGCGGCGGACGCGCAACAGACGCGCAGCCCGCTGTTCCGGCGGGTGTGACATGGACGCGGGCCGCGTATGCGGGACGGTCACGATCGCGCAGACCGACGAGCGCTATGCGTGCGTGTCCGGCGAATCGTTGCTGGCCGGCATGGCGAAGCTCGGCCGGCGCGGCATTCCGGTCGGCTGCCTGAACGGCGGGTGCGGCGTGTGCAAGGTGCGCGTGCTGCGCGGTGCGGTGCGCAAGCTCGGGCCGGTCAGCCGTGCACATGTAAGTGCGGAAGAAGAGAACGACGGCTATGCGCTTGCGTGCCGCGTCGCGCCGGACGGCGACGTCGAGCTCGAAGTGGCCGGCCGGCTCAGGAAGCCGTTCTTCTGCGGCACGGCATGTGCCGGCACGACGGTCATCAACAAGTAACCAGGAGGAGACTCACCATGGGTGTGATGCGTATTGGTCATGTCAGTCTGAAGGTGATGGACATGGAAGCGGCGCTGCGTCATTACGTGCGCGTGCTCGGCATGCAGGAAACGATGCGCGACGCGGCGGGCAACGTCTACCTGAAATGCTGGGACGAATGGGACAAGTATTCGCTGATCCTGTCTCCGTCCGATCAGGCGGGGCTCAAGCATGCCGCATACAAGGTCGAGCACGACGCCGATCTGGATGCGTTGCAGCAGCGCATCGAAGCGTACGGGATCGCGACCGAGATGCTGCCCGAAGGCGCGCTGCCGGCGGTCGGCCGCCAACTGCGATTCCTGCTTCCGAGCGGTCACGAACTGCGGCTGTTCGCGAAGAAGGAACTGGTGGGCACCGCGGTCGGCTCGCTGAACCCCGATCCGTGGCCCGACGACATTCCGGGCTCGGCCGTGCACTGGCTCGACCACTGCCTGCTGATGTGCGAACTGAACCCGGAGGCCGGCGTGAACCGCGTCGAGGAGAACACGCGCTTCATGGCCGAGTGTCTCGACTTTCATCTGGCCGAGCAGGTGATGGTCGGCCCGGGCAACACGATCCAGGCCGCGACCTGGATGTTTCGGAGCACGACGCCGCACGACATCGCATTCGTCGGCGGCCCGCGCAACGGCCTGCATCACATCGCGTTCTTCCTCGACGACTGGGCCGACGTGCTGAAGTCGGCCGACGTGATGGCGAAGAACAAGGTGAAGATCGACGTTGCGCCGACGCGGCACGGCATCACGCGTGGCACCACCATCTATTTCTTCGACCCGAGCGGCAACCGCAACGAGACGTTCGCGGGGCTCGGCTACCTCGCGCAACCCGATCGCCCGGTCACGACGTGGACCGAGGAGGAGCTCGGGCGCGGGATCTTCTTCCACTCGGGCGAGCTGAACGAAGCGTTCACGACCGTCTACACCTGATCTCGCAAGGAGCACGGCGCCATGCATCGAAACGATACGAACCGGAGCGTCGACGTGCGCACGATCGACTGGCTCGCCGCGTCGCGCGCGGCGCAGGCGGCGGCCGAGGCCGCCGGGCGGCTCGGCGTGCGCGTGAACGTCGCGGTGGTCGATGCGGCCGGCCTGCTTGCGGCCTTCGTGCGCATGCCCGGTGCGCCGCTGCATTCGATCGACATCGCGATCGACAAGGCATACACGGCCGCGAGCTTCGGCTTGCCGACCGGCGCGTGGCACGACGCGCTGGCGACGCACTCGGACGCAGTGCGGCAGGGCCTCGTGCTGCGCGCGCGCTTCGTCGCGTTTGGCGGCGGGCTGCCGATCGTCGACGACGGCGCGTTGATCGGCGGCATCGGCGTATCGGGCGGCAGCGAGGCGCAGGACGAGCAATGCGCGCACGCGGGGCTCGACGCAGCCGGCTTCGGTGGCCCATGAAACACGACGCGCGAACAGGCTTCACGCCCCCACGGATCACGGATTCACGACTATCGGTACCCACATCATGTACGACACCGAACCCATCGCCGCGACACGCGGCCCCGCCGGCGGGCAGCCGGAACCGCGGCTCGTCCGCAACTTCATCGACGGCGACTATCGCGCGGGCGAACGCTGGTTCGACAAGCGCTCGCCGCTCGACAACGCGGTGATCGCACGCGTGGCCGAAGCGAGCCGCGCCGATGTCGACGCCGCGGTACAGGCGGCGCGCGCGGCGCTGGCCGGCCCGTGGGGCGGCCTGGGCGTCGCGCAGCGCGTCGAGATCCTGTATGCGGTGGCCGACGGCATCACGCGCCGTTTCGACGATTTTCTCGAAGCGGAAGTGGCCGATACCGGCAAGCCGGTGAGCCTCGCGAGTCATATCGACATCCCGCGCGGCGCCGCGAACTTCAAGGTGTTCGCCGACGTCGTGAAGAACGTGCCCGGTGAAACGTTCGAAATGGCGACGCCGGACGGCGCCGGCGCGCTCAACTACGCGATCCGCCGCCCGGTCGGCGTGGTCGGCGTGATCTGCCCGTGGAACCTGCCGCTGCTGCTGATGACGTGGAAGGTCGGGCCGGCGCTCGCGTGCGGCAACACGGTGGTCGTGAAGCCGTCGGAGGAGACGCCGCAAACGGCCGCGCTGCTCGGCGAAGTGATGAACGCGGCCGGCGTGCCGCGCGGCGTCTACAACGTCGTGCACGGCTTCGGGCCGGGCTCGGCCGGCGAATTCCTGACCACCCATCCGGGCGTGAACGCGATCACGTTCACCGGCGAGACGCGCACCGGCGCGGCCATCATGAAGGCCGCGGCCGACGGCGCGCGGCCCGTCAGTCTCGAGATGGGCGGCAAGAACGCGGCGATCGTGTTTGCCGACTGCGATTTCGACGCGGCTGTCGAAGGCACGTTGCGCTCGTGCTTCGCGAATACGGGGCAGGTCTGTCTCGGCACCGAGCGCGTCTATGTCGAGCGTCCGCTGTTCGAGCGCTTCGTCGCCGCGCTGAAGGCCGGCGCCGAGCGGCTGCGCCCCGGCCGCCCTGAAGCGGAGTCGACCGGCCTCGGCCCGCTGATCAGTCAGGAACATCGCGACAAGGTGCTGTCGTATTACCGCCAGGCGGTCGAACTCGGCGCGACGGTCGTGACGGGCGGCGGCGTGCCCGACATGCCGGACGACCTGCGCGACGGCGCGTGGGTGCAGCCGACGATCTGGACCGGCCTCGGCGACGATTCGCCGATCGCGCGCGACGAGATCTTCGGGCCGTGCACGCTGGTGATGCCGTTCGATTCCGAAGCCGAGGCGATCGGCCGCGCGAACGCGAATGCGTACGGGCTGTCGACCGCGATCTGGACCGGCAACCTGTCGCGCGCGCATCGCGTCGCCGCGTCGATCGACGTCGGCATCGCATGGGTCAACTCGTGGTTCCTGCGCGACCTGCGGACCGCATTCGGCGGCGCGAAGCAATCGGGCATCGGCCGCGAAGGCGGCGTGCATTCGCTCGAGTTCTACACGGAGCTGCGCAACGTCTGCGTGAAGCTCTGACCCACCCGTTACCGACCGGAAAACTTTTATGGACTCCACGTTGATTACCACGCTGGGCGACCGTCTGTACGACGCGATGACGTCGCGCACGCCCGTCGCGCCGCTGACGTCGCAGCACGAAGACCTGTCGGTCGACGACGCGTACCGGATCCAGCAGCGCTTCGTGCAGCGCCGCCTCGATGCGGGCGAGACCGTCGTCGGCAAGAAGATCGGCGTCACGTCGAAGGCGGTGATGGACATGCTCGGCGTGTACCAGCCCGACTTCGGCTACCTGCTGTCGGGCATGGTGTACGGCGAAGGCGAGTGCATCGCGCTCGACACGCTGATCCAGCCGAAGGCCGAAGGCGAGATCGCCTTCGTGCTGAAGCGCGACCTGCTCGGCCCGGGCGTGACGAACGCGATGGTACTGGCGGCGACCGAATGCGTGATGCCGTGCTTCGAGATCGTCGATTCGCGCATTCGCGACTGGAAGATCCGCATCGGCGACACGGTGGCCGACAACGCGTCGTGCGGCGTGTTCGTGCTCGGCGACCGTGCGGTGAGCACGCGCAGCGTCGATCTGTCGACCTGCGGGATGGTGCTCGAGAAGAACGGCGACGTGATCGGCACCGGCGCCGGTGCGGCCGCGCTCGGCTCGCCGGTGAATGCCGTCGCGTGGCTCGCCAATACGCTCGGCCGCCTCGGCATTCCGCTGAAGGCCGGCGAAGTGATCCTGTCCGGCGCGCTCGCTGCAATGGCGCCGGTCGGACCCGGCGACAACTTCCGCGTGTCGATCGGCGGGATCGGCGCGTGCTCGGTACGGTTCGCGTGAGCGTCGCCCGTTCCCCATTTCAGTCAAACGAGGAATTCCCCATGACCCGAAAGATCCGTTGCGCGCTGATCGGCCCCGGCAACATCGGCACCGACCTGCTCGCCAAACTGATGCGCAGCCCCGTGCTCGAACCTGTGTGGATGGTCGGCATCGATCCCGATTCGGACGGCCTGAAGCGTGCGCGCGAACTCGGCCTGAAGACCACTGCCGAGGGTGTCGACGGCCTGCTGCCGCACGTGCAGGCCGACGGCGTGCAGATCGCATTCGACGCGACGAGCGCGTACGTCCACGCGGAGAACAGCCGCAAGCTGAATGCGCTCGGCGTGCTGATGATCGACCTGACGCCGGCCGCGATCGGCCCGTACTGCGTGCCGCCCGTCAATCTGAAGGACCACATCGGCTCCGGTGAGATGAACGTCAACATGGTCACCTGCGGCGGCCAGGCGACGATCCCGATGGTGCGCGCGATCTCGCGCGTGCAGCCGGTCGCATACGGGGAGATCGTCGCGACCGTGTCGTCGCGCTCGGTCGGCCCCGGCACCCGCAAGAACATCGACGAATTCACGCGCACCACGGCGGCGGCCGTCGCGCAGGTCGGCGGTGCGAAGCAGGGCAAGGCCATCATCGTGATCAACCCGGCCGATCCGCCGCTGATCATGCGCGACACCGTGCACTGCCTGACGGAAAGCGCGCCCGACGAAGCGCGCATCGTCGAATCGGTGCACGCGATGATCGCCGACGTGCAGCGTTACGTGCCGGGTTACCGGCTCGTCAACGGGCCGGTGTTCGACGGCAACCGCGTGTCCGTCTATCTCGAGGTCGAAGGCCTCGGCGACTACCTGCCGAAATACGCGGGCAACCTCGACATCATGACGGCCGCTGCCGCGCGCACCGCCGAAATGTTCGCCGAGGAACTGCTGGCCGGGCGCCTCACGCTGGCGTCGGCCGCGCAGGCGGCCTGACGCGCGCAGATGCGACTTCCACGACCGGACAAAGAGGAAACGGCAATGAATCTCAAAGGCAAACGCATCACCGTCCACGACATGACGCTGCGTGACGGCATGCACCCGAAGCGTCACCAGATGACGCTCGATCAGATGCGCTCGATCGCGACCGGGCTCGACGCGGCCGGCGTGCCGCTGATCGAGGTCACGCACGGCGACGGCCTTGGCGGCTCGTCGGTCAACTACGGCTTTCCCGCGCATACCGATGCGGAATATCTCGGCGCGGTGATCCCGCTGCTCAAGCGCGCGAAGGTGTCCGCACTGCTGCTGCCGGGCATCGGCACCGTCGATCACCTGAAGGAAGCGCATGCGCTCGGCGTACATACGATCCGCGTCGCGACGCACTGTACCGAGGCCGACGTCTCGGAGCAGCACATCGCGATGGCACGCAAGCTCGACATGGATACCGTCGGCTTCCTGATGATGAGCCACATGAACAGCCCCGAAGGACTGGTGAAGCAGGCGAAGCTGATGGAGTCGTACGGCGCGAACTGCATCTACATCACCGATTCGGCGGGCTACATGCTGCCCGACGACGTGAAGGCTCGCCTGGGCGCGGTGCGCGATGCGCTGCAGTCCGACACGGAGCTGGGTTTTCACGGCCACCACAACCTCGCGATGGGCGTCGCGAACTCGATTGCGGCGATCGAGGCCGGCGCGAACCGGATCGACGGCGCGGCGGCGGGGCTTGGCGCCGGCGCGGGCAACACGCCGCTCGAGGTGTTCGTCGCCGTGTGCGAGCGGATGGGCATCGAGACCGGCGTCGACGTGTGGAAGATCCAGGACGTCGCGGAGGATCTCGTCGTGCCGATGATGGACTTCCCGATCCGCATCGACCGCGACGCGCTGACGCTGGGCTATGCCGGCGTCTACGGGTCGTTCCTGCTGTTCGCGAAGCGGGCCGGCGAGAAGTACGGGATTCCTGCGCGCGACATCCTCGTCGAGCTCGGCCGGCGCGGGATGGTCGGCGGGCAGGAGGACATGATCGAGGACACCGCGCTGACGCTCGCGAAGGCGCGCGCCGCGCAAGCGAAGCGGGAGGCCGCATGAACCTGTCGATTGACACGATCGAGTCGCTGGCCGCGCATCTCGACGACTGCATGCGCGACGCGCGCGACACGCCGAAGATCACCGACCGTCATCCGGAGATGGACTGGGACGACGCCTACGCCGTGCAGGATGCGATCCGCCGCCGGCAGCTCGCGCGCGGCGCGCGCATCGTCGGCTACAAGGCCGGCCTGACCTCGCACGCGAAGATGCGGCAGATGGGCGTCGACACACCCGTGTTCGGCTTCCTGACCGATATCTGCGATCTGCCCGACGGCGGCGAGTGCGATACGTCCGCGCTGATTCATCCGAAGGTGGAGCCGGAGATCGCGTTCGTGACGAAGGCCGAGCTGAAGGGGCCGGGCTGCCATGTCGGCGCGGTGCTCGCCGCGACCGACTTCGTCGTCGCCGGGATCGAGGTGATCGACAGCCGCTACCGCGATTTCAAGTTCGACCTGAAGAGCGTGGTGGCCGACAACACGTCGGCCGCGCGTTTCGTCGCGGGCGGCCGCCCGCTGGCGGTGGACGGCGTCGATCTGCGCACGCTCGGCATCGTGCTCGAGAAGAACGGGCAGCCGGTCGCGTTCGGCGCCGGCGCGGCGGTGCTCGGGCATCCGGCCGCCGCGATCGCGATGCTCGCGAACCACCTGGGTGCGCGTGGCGAATCGATTCCCGCGGGCAGCCTGATCCTGTCGGGCGGCATCACGGAGGCGGTGGCCGTCGCGGCCGGCGACAACGTGACGCTGCGCGTGCAGGACGTCGGGTCGGTCGGCCTGCGCTTCATTTGAACGTCCTGAACGAAAGGGAGGCCATCGTGCCGGTAGCGCATCTGTACATCCTCGAAGGCCGCGACGACGACAAGAAGGAACGCCTGATCGCCGAGGTCACCGAAGCCATCCATCGCTCGCTCGATGCACCGATCGAATCGGTGCGCGTGATCATCACCGAGATGCCGAAAGCGCACTTCGGGATCGGCGGGCAGAGTGCGAAAAAGCGCGGACGCTGACGCAGCGTGCGCCACGGAAATCGACTGGAGGAGCGTCATGTCAAGCAACCCTGAAATCGGCCGCCGGATCGTCGCGGGCGGCCTCGACACCAACTATCACGACGTCGGCGACGGGCCGCCCGTGCTGCTGATCCACGGCTCCGGCCCGGGCGTCACGGCTTACGCGAACTGGCGGCTCACGATGCCCGCGCTGGCCACGCAGTTCCGCGTGATCGCGCCCGACATGGCCGGATTCGGCGAAACCGAACGGCCGAGCGGGTACACCTATTCGATGGACAACTGGGTCGATCACGCGCTCGGCCTGCTCGATGCGCTCGGCGTCGAGCGCGCGCACGTGATCGGCAATTCGTTCGGCGGCGCGCTGGCGCTTGCGTTGGCGGTCCGCGCGCCCGAGCGGGTCGGCCGGCTCGTGCTGATGGGCGCGGCGGGCACGCGCTTCACGCTGACCGAAGGGCTCGACGCCGTCTGGGGTTATACCCCGTCGATCGCGAACATGCGCGGTCTGCTCGACATCTTCGCGTTCGATCGCACGCTCGTGAACGACGAGCTTGCGAAGCTGCGCTACGACGCGAGCGTGCGGCCCGGCTACCAGGAGGCGTTCGCGAACATGTTCCCCGCGCCGCGTCAGCGCTGGGTCGATGCGCTCGCGAGCGAAGAGACGAAGCTGCGCGCGCTGCCGCACGACACGCTGATCGTCCACGGTCGCGAGGATCGCGTGATTCCGCTCGACAGTTCGATGAAGCTACTGGAGTTGTTGCCGAACGCGCAGTTGCACGTGTTCGGCCGCTGCGGGCACTGGACGCAGATCGAGCACGCCGCACGCTTCAACCGGCTCGTGATCGAGCACTTCAACGAGTAGGCGAACGGCGGGGCGATCAGGGCGGACATAAAAAATCAATTCAGTAGAACGAATATTGGAGACATCGATGAAACGAAAGGCTGCATTCGGACTGGTCTCGCTCGCCGCGTGCGCGGGCATGGCGCTGAGCACGGGCGCGCGGGCGACGGAGGGGGGCGGCGATACGATCGGCGAGGGCGCGGAGGCGTTCTTCGCCGGTGCGTTGCCGCCGGCCGGGCTCTACGGGTTGCTGTACTACACCCATTACCATGCGTCGCACTTCAACGATTCCCACGGCAACAGCTCGGTGCCGGGCTTCAAGCTCGATGCCGACGTGCTGATTCCGCGCGTCGTCTGGATGTCGAACCTGTCGGTGCTCGGCGGGCGCTACGGCGCGTATGCGGTGCTGCCGATGGAGCATCTGGCGCTGGATGCGGGCGGCGCGTCGTTCGACCGCACCAATCTCGGCGACCTGATCGTCAGCCCCGCGCTGATCGCATGGGGTTCGGGTGCGTTGCGCACCGTCGCGGCGATCGAGTTCGTGTTCCCGACCGGCCAGTACGACATGCATGCGGCGCTGAACACCGGCAAGAACTACTACACCGCGCGGCCGGTGTTCGGCGTGTCGTGGTTGCCGAACGACAAGGTCGAGGTGTCCGCGAAGTTCACGTACAGCTTCAACTCGCCGAACAACGACACGCACTACCACTCGGGGAACCTGTTCCACGTCGACTACTCGGCGAGCTATGCGGTCACGCCGAAGGCGCGGGTCGGGCTGTCGGGGTACTTCGTCAAGCAGACGACCGACGACATGCAGAACGGGCAGGCGGTCGGGGGCGACGGTTTTCGCGGACAGGCGTTCGCGATCGGGCCTGGTTTCCGTTACCAGTTCAGCAAGGTCAGTCTGGAAGCGCGCGTCGTGAAGGAGTTTTTCGTGCGCAACCGGCCGGCCGGCGAGGCCGTGTGGGCGAAGGCCGTCATTCCGTTCTGACGCGCCGGCGCGTGCGGGCGAGGCGGCGGGGAACGGGGCGCGGTAAGGCAGTGTCTGGCGATGCTCGGCGGGCGTGCCGCATAAGCGCTGCGGCCCGCCCGTCCGGCATCACCTCGTCACTCTTCGTCCATCAGCCGGACCTTGACCCGCTTGCCCTTGATTTTCCCCGCATTGAGCTTGCGCAGCGCGTCGTGCGCGACGCCGCGCTCGATCGCGACGTAGGTCGAGAACTCGGTCACGTTGATCTTGCCGATCTGCTTGCCGTCGAAGCCCGCGTCGCCGGTCAGCGCGCCGAGCACGTCGCCGGGGCGGATCTTGTCCTTGCGCCCGCCGAGGATCTGCAGCGTCTCCATCGGCGGCAGCAGCGTGCCGTCGCCGGCCGGCTTCAGTTCCGCGAGCGGATGCCATTCGACCTCGCGCTTCTGCGCCTGCTCGATCGCGCCGACGCGGCCCATCTCGTCCATGCTGGCGAGGCTCAGCGCCCAGCCTTCCTGGTCCGCGCGGCCGGTACGGCCGATGCGGTGCACGTGCACTTCGGGGTCGGGCGTCACGTCGACGTTGATCACCGCTTCGAGTTGCGCGATGTCGAGCCCGCGCGCGGCGACGTCGGTCGCGACCAGCACCGAGCAACTGCGGTTCGCGAACTGGATCAGCACCTGATCGCGCTCGCGCTGGTCGAGCTCGCCGTGCAGCGCGAGCGCGTGGAAGCCCTGCGCGTGCAGCACGTCGAGCAGGTCGCGGCATTGCTGCTTGGTGTTGCAGAACGCGATCGTGCTGACCGGGCGGTAGTGATTCAGCAACTGGCCGACCGCGTGCAGCCGCTCGGTTTCCGCCACTTCATAGAAGCGCTGACGGATCTTGCTGTTGTCGTGACGCTCCTCGAGCTTCACTTCCTTCGGGTTGCGCAGGAACTGCTGGCTCAGCTTCGCGATGCCGTCCGGATAGGTCGCCGAGAACAGCAGCGTCTGGCGCGTCGTCGGGCACATCCGCGCGACCTTCGCGATGTCGTCGAAGAAGCCCATGTCGAGCATCCGGTCGGCCTCGTCGAGCACGAGCGTGTTCAGCGCACCCAGCTTCAGGTTGCCGCGGTCGAGGTGATCCATGATCCGGCCCGGCGTGCCGACGACGATATGCGCGCCGTGCTCGAGGCTCTGCGCCTGCGGGCGCATCGGCGTGCCGCCGCACAGCGTCAGCACCTTCACGTTTTCCTCGGCGCGCGCGAGGCGGCGCACTTCCTGCGCGACCTGGTCGGCGAGCTCGCGCGTCGGGCACAGGATCATCGCCTGCACGTCGAAACGGCGCGTGTCGAGGCGCGCCAGCAGCGCGAGCGAGAACGCGGCGGTCTTGCCGCTGCCCGTCTTCGCCTGTGCGATCAGGTCATGGCCGGCCAGCGCGATCGGCAGGCTCGCGGCCTGGATCGGCGTCATGTCGACATAGCCGAGCTGCGCGAGGTTCGCGAGCGCGGCGGGCGTCAGCGGCAGCGCGCTGAACGGCGTTGCGGTCGGTTGGGTCAAGAGATGTCTCCGAGGTAGGGGCGGCCTTCCATCTGCTCGTAGACGACCTTGCCTTCGTCGTCCTCGAAGCGTTCGAGATAGTTGCGGGCGCCGCACAGCGGGCAGCGGAACAGCAGCCCCTGGCCTTCGTCCTTGATGACGACGTCGGACGTCTCCCACTGCGTGCCGCAGCTCTGGTTTCGGCAGGTAAACACGGTCTTTCTCCAGCTGAATTCGGTTGTGCGCCCCTGGCAGGCGGGCGCGGGCGCCGCATGGCCACGGCAGTCGCGCGCACCCGCGGGAGCGGGGCGGAGCGGACGGTGGCGTGAGGGTGCGACGCTGCGGATGATGGATCGGGAGGGCGATTCGGGATCGCGCGTGCCGCAATTCTAGCGGATACCGCGCGCGGTGCCGGGCCGGATGGCGCAGAACCGGCGGAATCGACCGGTTTCGTCCAGCCGCCGCCGGGGTACGGCCGGCGGCGCGCGCCCGATCGCCGGGCGTCGACGCAAAAACGGCCATCCTCGCGGATGGCCGCAGATTGCCCGCCGTCTCCCCGTTCTCCGGAGCGGCCGGCGGTCCGTCATTCAGGTGCGACGGGCGCGGGCGAACGGGCAACGGCGCGCCTGGCCTGCGGCGCGTTGCCGTCCGGCGGATTACAGGGCCATGTCGGCCGCTGCCCTGGCTGGCCGGGCGGGCGCCGCGGCGGCACCCGACGGGGCAGGGGCGCTGAGGTCGATCTTCGGCGGCGGCGCGAGTTGCAGCACGTCGCTCGTGTAGGCCCATTCGTCGACGACCTTCGCCGGGCTGTCGTTCAGCTTCGTGCCGTAGCTCGGCACGATCTGGCGGATCTTCTGCTGCCACTCGGGCGTCGCGACCTTGTCCTTGAACACCTTCTGCATCAGGTTCAGCATGATCGGCGCGGCAGTCGACGCGCCCGGCGATGCACCGAGCAGGCCCGCGATGCTGCCGTCCTGCGAGCTGACGATCTCGGTGCCGAGCTTCAGCACGCCGCCCTTCTTCGGATCGCGCTTGATGATCTGCACGCGCTGGCCGGCTTGCCACAGGCGCCAGTCTTCCTTCTTCGCGTTCGGGAAATATGCCTTCAGCGCGTTGAAGCGGTCGTCGTCCGACAGCATCAGCTGGCCGGCCAGATACTCGACCAGCGGGAATTCGTCGACGCCCACGCGCATCATCGGCGCGACGTTGTGCAAGTTGGTGCTCTTCGCGAGGTCGAAATACGAACCGTTCTTCAGGAACTTGGTCGAGAACGTCGCGAACGGCCCGAACAGGATGATCTTCTTGCCGTCGATGATCCGCGTGTCGAGGTGCGGCACCGACATCGGCGGCGAGCCGACCGACGCCTTGCCGTACGCCTTCGCGAGGTGCTGCTTCACGACGTCGGGGTTGTCGGTCACGAGGAACGAGCCGCCGACGGGGAACGCGCCGTAATCCTTCGCCTCGGGGATGCCCGACGCCTGCAGCAGGTGCAGCGCACCGCCGCCCGCGCCGATGAACACGAACTTCGCGTCGACGGCCTGCGGCGGTTCATCCGAATGCAGCTTGACCCACGACACGTGCCACGTGCCGTCCGCGTTGCGCGAGATCTCGCGCACTTCGCTCGACAGCGACAGCGTGAAGTTCGGCTGCGTCTTCAGGTAGCCGACGAACTGGCGCGTGATCTCGCCGAAGTTCACGTCGGTGCCGATCGGCGTCCAGGTGGCGGCGACTTTCTGGTTGCGGTCGCGGCCCTCCATCATCAGCGGCACCCACTGCCTGATCCGGTCGTAGTCTTCCGAGTACTGCATCCCTCGGAACAGCGGGCTCGCCTGCAGCGCTTCGTAGCGCTTCTTCAGGAAACGGACGTTGTCGTCGCCCCACACGAAGCTCATGTGCGGCGTCGAGTTGATGAACGAATGCGGGTTCTTCAGCACGCCCTGCCGGACCTGCCACGCCCAGAACTGGCGCGAGATCTGGAACGACTCGTTGATCTCGATCGCCTTCGAGATGTCGATCTTGCCGTCCGCCTTCTCCGGCGTGTAGTTCAGCTCTGCCAGCGCCGAGTGGCCGGTGCCCGCGTTGTTCCAGCCGTTCGAGCTCTCCAGCGCCACGCCGTCGAGGCGCTCGACCATCGTCATCGACCAGTCGGGCTGCAACTCGTGCAGCCATACGCCGAGCGTCGAGCTCATGATGCCGCCGCCCACCAGCAGGACGTCGACCTTCTTCGTATCGGCGGCATGCGCGGACGACGCGGCGACGCACAGCGCGAGCGCCGACAGAATTACCCGTAACGTTTTGATCACAGCAGATCCTCTTTTTCAACTTGAATGCATCGGCTTGCCATCCCGCCCGGCGATGCTCGATCGCGACCGGCTCGCCCATCCGGAGATCCGGATCGCGAATCCGGAATTCCGGATCGGCCCTGCTCGCTGTTGTATTTGCGCACGCGAAGTCATTGCGCAGGACACCTTCGGATTGGTGCCCGCCGGTCATGCCGTTGCGCGCGCCGCAGGCATGCGCGACGCGCATCGGCCCTTGCCGCAGGCCTTGCCGTTCGGCGTTGCGGGCTGCGTGGAAAGAGGCCGCGCGCGACGCGTCGAGCGGGGGCGGGACAGAAAGGGGCGCGTAATGTAACCGAACTCGATTAGTGTGTCGCCGGTGCCAAATAGCCCTGGTTTTCGTGGGGATTTTTGCGTGTCCGGGTTTCCGGAATGACGGTGCGCGGCACGGGAAAATTCGCCGGCACGAGGGGGTGCCCCGCATGCGATCGGTGCGCCGCGCGCACCGCCGGTTCTTCATCCGGTCACGGCGTTGCACCGCGACCGGTTACCGCATCACTTCCCGCCGCCGTTTCGGCAGAACTGCTCGTACACCTGCGCGGAATTCGCGAAGCCATGCGCCTTCGCGAGTTCCCACGGGCGCTCGCATTGCTGCGTGCGCTCGCACCATGCGTAACCGGCCGAGCCGATGCAGCCGTGCGCATCGCGGTCGCCGCCGACGATCGGCGGGGCGGCCTGCGCGGTCTGCGTGTCCTGCGTATCCTGCCCGGCGATATCGGCCGGGAGAGGGGGAGGCTGTTGCGTCGCGCATGCGCTCAATGCAAATGCGATGGCGATCGCGGTAGCAATCGACACGGAAGGAATGAAGGGTTTCATTACGTAGCGCTCCATGGGATGACGATCGGCAATGGATGCCCGCGCACGGGCGAAGAGGCGTTCACGCATCCGGTACCGGCACGCGCGACGAGAACTTGATCTCGCGTAACGCGAGGCTCGACTGGATCGACGACACGCCGGCCTGTTTTCGCAGCACGTGCTCGACGAATTCCGCATACGCGTCGAGATCGGCCGCGACGACCTGCAGGATGTAGTCGGCCGCGCCGGTGATCTTGTGGCACGACGTCACTTCGTCGTGACGCCGCATCACATCCTCGAAGTGATCCGAATCCTGGTCCGAATGCATGTTGAACGTGACCTGCACGAACGCGAACACGTTCATTCCGAGCGCGCGGCGGTCGAGGTTCGCCTGGTAGCCGGTGATCACGCCTTCGTCCTCGAGCCGCTTGCGCCGCCGCCAGCACGGCGTGACGCTCAGCGACAGCCGCTCGCCGAGCGTCGCGTTCGACAGCGCGCCGTCTTCCTGGAGCAGGCGCAGCATCGCGCGGTCGACGCCGTCCAGCTCCACTGAAGCGCGATTTTTGCTCATTCCAGGGTCTCCGTAGGCGGTTTTCTCAAAATTGTACGAAACGGAGAGGTGAAAAGCAAAGCTATTGCCGGTAGGCGGCAATAGACTGTTGCCACCCCTCACAGCCCTCACTGCAACGGTCAACCATGCTCACGGTCTACAGCAGCGATCATCATCTGCATCGCGGCGTCGAACTGAAAGACGGCGCGATCACCGATTCGTTCGAGAATCCCCTTCGCGCCGAGACGGTGCTCGCACAGGTTCGCGCGGCCGGCCTCGGCGACGTGATCGCGCCGCGCGCGTTCGGTCGAGCGAGCTATGCCGGCGCGCACAGCGCGCGCTATGTCGACTTTCTCGCCGGCGCATGGGACGAATGGACCGCGACCGGCCGCACCTGCCAGGCGCTGCCGCTCGTGTGGCCGGTGCGCGCGATGCCGGCGGCGGCGACGCTGCCCGAGTTCATCGACGGCAAGCTCGGCTTCTTCGCAATGGATGCCGGCGCGCCGATCAACGCCGGCACGTGGGACGCGGTGAGCGCGAGCGCGAACTCGGCGCTGACCGGCGCCGACCTGCTGTCGAATGGCGGCGCGCGCGCGGCGTTCGCGCTGTGCCGGCCGCCCGGTCACCACGCGGGCCGCGAATACATGGGCGGCTACTGCTACCTGAACAACGCGGCGATCGCCGCGCAGCACGGCATCGCGAGCGGCGCGGCGCGTGTCGCGGTGCTCGACGTCGATTTCCACCACGGCAACGGCACGCAGGACATCTTCTACGACCGTTCCGACGTGCTGTTCGCATCGATCCACGGCGAGCCGCCGGTGTCGTACCCGTACTTCTCCGGCTATGCGGACGAGCGCGGCGCCGGCGCGGGCGAAGGCTTCAACCTGAATCTGCCGCTGCCGAAGGGCACCCAGTGGAGCACCTACGCGACGGCGCTCGACCATGCTGCGGCCGCGATCGCCGCGCATGCCCCCGACCTGCTCGTCGTGTCGCTCGGCGTCGACACGTTCGAGCACGATCCGATCAGCCATTTCCGCCTGCGCTCGCCGGACTATCTGCGCATCGGCGAAACGCTTGCGCGCCTGAAGCTGCCGACGCTGTTCGTGATGGAAGGCGGCTACATGGTCGACGAAATCGGCATCAATGCGGTGAACGTGCTGCTCGGATTCGAAGGGCGCGCGTGAGCGCATCTCGCTTTGCCTCCCATGAACGATGGTCCTGATCACCAACGAAGAGCGACAACGAAGGAGACGAACATGAATCGGCATCAGAAGAAGACGGCATGTGCGGCCGCGGTCGGGCTGGCGTGCGCACTGTCCGCGTTTTCCGCGCGGGCGGATGAAATCGTGCGCATCGGGCACGTCGCGCCGCTGACCGGCGCGATCGCGCATCTCGGCAAGGACAGCGAGAACGGCGCGCGGCTCGCGGTCGAGGAAATCAACGCGAAGGGGCTCGTGATCGGCGGCAAGAAGGTCACGCTGCAGCTCGACGCGCAGGACGACGCGGGCGATCCGCGCCAGGCCACGCAGGTCGCGCAGCGGCTCGTCGACGACAAGGTGGTCGGCGTCGTCGGCCACCACAACTCGGGCACGTCGATTCCGGCATCGCGCGTCTATCGCGACGGCGGCGTCGTGCAGATCTCGCAGGCCGCGACCAACCCGATGTACACGCAACAGGGTTTCAAGACGACCTATCGCGTTGTCGCGACCGATGCGCAGCAGGGGCCCGCGCTCGCCAGTTACGCGGCGAGGAACATGGGGGTCAGGACGGTCGCCGTGATCGACGACTCGACCGCCTACGGGCAGGGCCTCGCGACCGAGTTCGAGAAGGCGGCGAAGGCGTCGGGGATGAAGGTCGTCTCGCACGACGCGACCAACGACAAGGCGATCGACTTCCGCGCGATCCTCACGAAGATCAAGGGCGAGAACCCCGACGCGATCATGTACGGCGGCATGGACGCCACCGGCGGCCCGCTCGCGAAGCAGGCGCGCCAGCTCGGCCTGCGCGCGAAGGTGCTCGCCGGCGACGGCGTCTGCTCGACCGACCTGCCGAAGCTCGCGGGCCCGGCGTCGGACAACGTCGTGTGCTCGGAAGCCGGCATCGCGCTCGAGAAGATGCCCGGCGGCGCGGCGTTCGTGAAGCGCTACGAAGCGCGTTACCACCAGCCGATGCAGGTGTATGCGCCGTTCTCGTACGACGCGGTGTACATCATCGTCGACGCGATGAAGCGCGCGAATTCGACCGACCCGGCGAAGGTGCTGGCCGCGATGCCGGCGACCGACTATCACGGCGTGATCGGCGAAACGAGCTTCACGCCGCAGGGCGACCTGAAGCACGGCGCGATCTCGGTGTTCACCTACAAGAGCGGCAGGAAGGCGCTGCTCGACATCGTCAGGATGTAATGGCAACGGGGCGCGCCGCGCCCCGTTGCGTCACGACGCCTGCGCGCGACGTGGTTCGGCCGGCGGCCGCTGCTGCTGTTCGACGTCGTGCACGATATGCAGCTCGCGCGTGCGGATCGGCAGCGCGCAGTCCGCATCGGCGAGGGTCTTGCGCACCTGGCGCGCGAGACGCCAGCGCATCGCCCAGAACTTGTCGGTATGCGTCCAGACGCGCATGTTCGCGATCGCCGTGCTGTCGTCGAAGCGCATCACCATCACGTCCGGCGCGGGATCGTGCAGCACGTCGGGGTCGGCCGCGGCCAGCGCGCGCAGCGCGTCGAGTGCGCGATCGATGTCGTCGTGCACCGACACTTCCACTTCGAGATCGAGGCGACGCGTCGGATTGCGCGTGTAGTTGCGGATCGCGCTGCCCCACAGCGCGCTGTTCGGTACGTACTCGCAGATGCCGTCCGGTTTCGTGAGCCGCGTCATGAAGAGCCCGACCTCGTCCACCGTCCCCGCGACGCCCGTGCCGCCGTCGATGTAGTCGCCCACCTTGAACGGCCGCAGCAGCAACAGCATGATGCCGGCCGCGATGTTCTGCATCGTGCCCTGCAGCGCGAGCCCGATCGCGAGGCCGGCCGCGCCGAGCACCGCGACGATGCTCGCGGTCTGGATGCCGAGTTGCGACAGCGCGCCGACGATCGCGACGATGCGGATGCCCCACACCGCGACGTCGCAGAGAATCGGCCGCAGCGTGTCGTCGACGCGCTCCTTGTTCGCGAGCAGACGGCTCAGCCAGTTGCCGATGCGCTTCGACAGCCACCAGCCGGCGACGAGCAGCGCGAGCGCGCCGCAGAGCCTGATCGAGAGGGTGGACAACGCGTTCCACAGGAACGTCCAGCGTTCCGGATGAAGATGGTCGAGAAACATGACGGGATTCCGGTTTGAAGAAAGAGAGTGCGGCACGCAGCGTGTCGGCAGCCCTCGACTGTACACGGCACGCCGAGTGTCGAGCGAGCACACCAGGCCGGATTTGCGCGCGGTCCGGCGATGCAATCGCGATTTCGTTCGAGTACGAAGCCGATATCGGACCAAATAGGATTGGTCTTATTCAGTGAAGCAGGGTGCGTCGATACACTCGATTCCTCATTGCCGGATCGCGATGATCGTTCCTCCGCGAGATCCGGCGCTTACCCGATTTTTCATTGATAGCGAGTGACGACGCGATGCGGTTCGACCTGTGTTTACGTCTCGCACGCGAACGAGGTCGTTGCGCGCCACGCGGCGCCGTCCGCTTGCCGAATCACCGCGCGCTGCTGCGCGGTGTCGTCGCGGCGGCGTGGCTTGCCGGCGCGCAGGGCGCGGTGGCGCTGGCATCATCCGGCGCCGCGCCTGTCATGCCCGCGCTGGCGCAGGCGGCCGACCTCTTCGACGTGCCCTTTTTCAATTCCGCCCGCACCGTCTGGGGCGGTCTGCTCGCCTCGACGACGGTGCCGCGTGTCGTGCACGCGTCGGATGCGGCGGGTGCGCGGACGGACGACCGACCTGGCCCATTCGTCGTTCGTGCCGGCGCATGCGCACCGTATGTCGTGCTCTGCGACGCCGCGCGCGATGCGATCGAGCGCGATTACGCGGGCCGCTTCGACTACGGTATTGCATCGCCGTTGCCCGCGATCGGCGTGCCGTTCGCATTTGCGTCGCGCGAGGCCGGCCTGGCATCGGCCGAGCCGTTCATGCTCGTGGAGCCGGCGGGCGGTGCGCGGGTCGGCGCGATCGCCGGCAGCCTGCGTGCCTCGCTCGCGCGTGCGGATCTGCCGGCCGGCGTCGCCGCACAGGTCACGCGCATGCTGGCCGGCCGGCTCGACCTGAAGCAACAGGGTGCCGTGGGCGATACGTTCCGCGTGGCCTTCGAACCGACTGACGACGCATCGTTATCCGGCGACCCGCGCGTGACCGCGCTCGATATCCGCTTTCGCGGCCAGCGCGTCGCGGCGGTGTGGTTTGCCGCCGATGCGCGATCGCCGGGCGCTTACTACGATCTCGACGGCGTGCCGCTCGCCGGCACCCGGTTCGCGCAGCCGGTCAGCGCGACGCGCACCAGTTCGCGTTTCGGCACGCGCGTGCATCCGGTGACGGGTGCGCGTCACGTGCACTCCGGGGTCGATCTCGCCGCGCCGGCGGGCCGCACGGTCCGTGCATCGGAGCGCGGCGTCGTGTCGTTCATCGGCACGGAGCCGGGCGGCTACGGCAAGTACGTGGTGGTGCGGCACGATGGCGGCTATGCGTCGTATTACGCGCATCTGTCGGCGTTCGAGCCGACGCTGCGGACCGGCATGCGGATCGCGCGCGGGCAGCGCGTGGGTGCGGTCGGCAGCACCGGGACGGCGACGGGCCCGCATCTGCACTTCGAGGTGCGGCGGCACAACCGGCCGGTCGATCCGGTCGCGCTGGTGCGGGCCGCGAAGGCGGACGCGCTGAAAGGGCCGCAGCGCGTGGCGTTCGAGCGTGTCGCGAAGGGTGCGCACGCACGGCTCGCGTCGGCTGCGTGGTCGCAGCCGGTGGCGGCCGCGCGGCGGGGTGCGTCGCCGGCCGGCTGACTGCTTTGCTCGTGAAGGGCCGGCAACGGGCCGGTTAAATGAAAAAGCCGCCGAACTTCGAGCGCGCATGCCGTTTGCACGGTACTCCTCATCTCCAAATTGAGTGTCAGTCAGGTGTATCAGGCCAGTGCAGTGCGATATTGGCTGCAAGAATCAGTCTCGTCCGATAGGCACCGTGACAACCGGTCACTATGCTTGCGCGGGTGCGGTGCCGGTGAGGGTGCCCTGTTCATGTTCGGAGTGAGTCGGTCAACGATCTTCGCCGGCGCCGCACCTCATCCCAGTTGCGATCCAGTTTCGGCGTGGGCATTCGGTGGTGGCCGGTGGGCGCGGCCAGGACAGAGAAAGACGATGTTGAAACAGCACGCTGCCATATGCGAGCGCCGAGCGCCTGCGCCGAAACCGGAGCAAGACGATGAGCGCAGCATTTGCTTGCTCGGCTTAGCCAGTGTCCATGCTGCGGACGTGTCAGCAACGTATTGCCTTCACGACACAGCAAGACTATGCCAGACGTCAAAAAAGTACCGTATTACGAAATCAAGACGTCGCCGATTCCATTTTCGCTGCCGAAGTGGAAGGAGCACGCTGGCGCCAACGGATGCATTCCTTTGAATACACCGCAAGGTGTTTGCATGGACAGGCTTGCTCCTGGCGAACCCAAGCTTT
Source organism: Burkholderia sp. Bp9016 (assembly GCF_003857765.1). Classification (NCBI taxonomy): domain Bacteria; kingdom Pseudomonadati; phylum Pseudomonadota; class Betaproteobacteria; order Burkholderiales; family Burkholderiaceae; genus Burkholderia; species Burkholderia sp. Bp9016. The sequence goes on along the minus strand of NZ_QTPY01000022.1, from coordinate 48,525 downwards.
TCAAGCTTCTAGATCCCAAGCCATCGACGCATGAGTCGATGAAAACACCGGAGCCAGCAAAGGCTCCGCCAGCAAAGCAGGCCACGCCTCCCAAGCCGTCCGAGCCAGTCGACGCAGAAGACTGCGAAAATCCTCCTCCCTTTGACTTACTGGATGTCCCTGAGGCAATGCAACGAATGAAATGGCCTGTTGCGGCCAAGCTTGCCAGGCGATGGTTTGGTGGCCCCAAGCACGTTTGGGATAACAGCTTCAAGACGAACCAGCCGTTTGACAATACCACCGTCACCCTTGAGTGGGCCCTCAAGTTTGGGAAGGTCAAGGCACGATATAACCAGCTCATCTCGAAAAATATCTACAACAAAAATGCCCGGGGCAAGGTTGAAAGATCTGCTGCATCACGCGGTAAAAGAAAAATTCAGATCTTCGGTGGATTTTGATTTTCAGACGGTTGGCGACAAAGGCAATCTCGTCGAGTTTTGCAAGAAGTGGCAATTTCAACTGGTGAGTGTGTCCAGCTTCGATACTTTGCGGTGCGCACAATTAACGATGCAGCACCCAGGAAACTGGAGTACGGGGCGACACTATTTTTTACTACGACCAATCGAAGTCTTCTCCGTTGCGCTTCATTGCCATGCCGCCATCCAGGATGGACTGGTTGACGGCGAGAATACCGTTGCTGCAACGACTGATCGCGGCCTTTTCATGAGATTGAGAATCAGAGAGCAATGGATTGAGCGGTGAAGGCGCTCCCCATCATCCTCAGGACTGCTGCAGGCGGTGTCGCCGCGTCCTTGGCCAGTGCCATCGCATAGGCGGATTCCCCCGCCAATCCTACCTACGAGGCCTGCCCGCCATTCAAAAAATCACCGGCCACGTCGGCCTCCGGGGGCGCGTCTCGCAAGAACGATCAAATGCGCGTGCCACCGATGACGTATAGACCGGCCGACACCCTCACGGGCACGCTGACGGTCACCCCTTCCGCCGCGGGCGGCAACGCGTATTCCAGCGGTACGACGATCACGAAAGGTACGCTGTCGGTGGCTGTCGATAATGCATTCGGTTGATAATCAGGAAACCTGAATTTTGATCGCGGTACACCGTGACTCGGCAGTGAGCATCAGTGCACGATTACCGGGAATGGAAGCGTGCGGTGAGCGTGGTGATCGGATGGCGGCGAAGGCGATACGTTGATCGGCGGATCGGCGCGGGCATTCGATCGTTTTTGCAGGGGCGCGACCCCGGATTGCCGCCGTGCGATCGATGCAAGCAGAACGGATGACTTTGTCGCCATCCTGCGCTACGCTCCCAACTCCGATACCCCGAGTCGCAATATCATGTCGTTCATCAGCACCGGTGTCGAGTATGGCCTGCATTGCCTGCTCTATCTCGCCGACACTTCCACCGGCGTGCGCGATGCGAGCGTGCGCGATCTGGCCGAGATGCAGGGCGTGTCCGTCGATTACGCGGCGAAGCTGTTCACGCGTCTCGCGAAGGCCGGGATCGTCGTCTCCAGCGAGGGCATTCGCGGCGGCTTCACGCTGGCGAAGCCAGCACGGGACATCTCCGTGCAGGACGTCGTCGCGGCGATCGACGGCGACAAGCGACTGTTCGACTGCCGCGAGGTGCGCGGCCAATGCGCTGTGTTCGAAGGCGACGCACCCGCGTGGGCTACGCGCGGCACCTGTTCGATTCATGCGGTGATGCAGGTTGCGGAGCAGGCGATGCGCGCGGAGCTCGAGAAGCAATCGCTCGCCGATCTCGCCGCGCGCGCCTGGTCGAAAGCGCCGGCCAGCTACGGCCCGAAAGTGATCGACTGGTTTGCCGATCGCGCCGCGAGCCGCGGCGGCGAGCGCTGAGTCGCGCCGTGGTGGCGCGGGATGGCGCGACAACCCGCGGGGCGCGCCTGTCGCCGCCCGCGCATCGTCGGCGCCGGCGCGCCGCTCAGGCCACGACGATCCGCAGCGGATCCGCGGCGGCCAGCGCTTCGGCGCGATCCGCATGCGGCGGATAGATCCACTCGGAATTGATCCGGTGTTTGAGCTGCTTCGCTTCCGTGCCCGTCAGCTTTACTTCGCGCTCCCAGCCTTCCGTATAAACCGCGCCCCACGGGCCGAGGTCGAGGCACGTCACGTACTTCGGCTGACTATACGGAATCTGCTTCAGCCCCAGCAGGTCCGCCGCCGCGTTGTGCCCGGCCGAACGGCCCAGGTTCATCGCGTGCTGGCACGACATCATCGTATGGTTGCCGTCGTCGTCGGTTGCAGCATACGCGACGTCGCCCGTCGCGTAGACGCCCGGCACGCCGTCGACCGCGAGGTTGCGATCGACGTGCAGGCGCCCTGTTGCGTCCCGGCGCCCCGGAATCTGTTCGGTCAACGTGCTCGCACGCAGGCCGGCCGTCCAGATCACCGTGCTTGATTCGATGCGCTCCCCGTCTGCCGTCGTGACGCCGCCCGCGTCGACCGAGGCGACACCCGAGCCGAGCTGCCACGTTACGCCGAGCGTGCGCAGCGCTTCTTCGATGACGGGGCGCGGGCCCGCGCCCAGGTCGGGGCCGATTGCGTCGCCGCGCTCGACGATCACGACGCGCACGTCCGCCTCCTCGCCCAGCGCAGCGCGCAGGCGCGCCGGCATTTCCGCCGCCGTTTCGATGCCCGTGAAGCCGCCGCCCGCGACCACGATCGTATTGCGTGCCGTCGATGCCGGCTGTCGCGCCAGGGCGCGAATGTGCGTTTCGAGTTCGACGGCTTCGTCGGTCTGGTCCACGCTGAACGCGTGCTCCGCGAGACCCGGAATCGCCGGGCGGAACAGACGGCTGCCGGCAGCCAGCACGAGGCGGTCGTAGTCGAGCGTCGACGCGTGACCGTTCGTGCCGAGTGCGTCGACAGTCCGGCGCGTCACGTCGATGCGCTCGACCGTGCCCTGGACGAACTTCACGCCGACCGCATCGAAGATCTCGCCGAGCGGCGCGCGGAAGTTCGCCGGGCCTTCCTCATAAAGGCGCGGCCGAACGTGCAGATGGGCATCCGGCGCCACCACGGTAATTTCCACGTCGGTCCTGCGCTGCTCGTCAAGCAGGCGCGCCGCGCTCAGTGCGCTCCACATGCCGGCGAAGCCGGCTCCGATAACAAGAATGCGATTTGCCACTGCTCAACTCCGGTTGAGTGATGCCTGAGGCCGGTGGAACACCGGCCTTGCCTGATGCATCGATGCGCTCGATAACTACGATTCTATGAGTCGTAGTTATCGAGCGCAAGTCCCGTGTTCGGAACTGGCGGCTGAGAAATCGGGGAATGACCCGGCGAGAGGTCGCGGCGAGAACGGGACGTTGCGTTGCCGTGACGGCGATCGACGTGCGGTCGCACAAGTCGCGCAGCCTTGCTGCGGTGGGCCGGATGTGCCGATTTGCCATGGCGGCGGGGAGCATGCGCCGAGGGCGGTACGGCGTACCCGCACAGGCCGCCACGCCGGGCGGCGTGGCGAGGGTCGGTTGGCCGGGTGCGGCTGCTTAGCCCAGCGGCCAGTTCAGGATCGCGATCCCGTCGTTGTAGTCGCCATCGGTGCCGTCCTCCGAGCCGACGAGCCCGAAATAGGTTTTCTTGAAGATGTCGACCTGGCGCGAACCGATCTTCGACGGCTTGCCGTTCGCTGTCACGACCACGCGTACCTTCCCCTTGCCCGAGTTCAGGACCTGCGTGTTCAGGTTCGCGTCCTGCGTGCCCGCGCCCTGGAACGTCGCGGCCGGTTTCGCGTTGTCGTCGACATAGACGTCGATCGTCTGCTGCGCGGCCGAATTGACGAGCGCGGTCACGCCGAACGCGATGTTCGGCGGCAGGTTGAAGACGCCGTCGCGTTCGCCGCCACCGGTGGTCGCGGGATCGGGCTGCACGGGTTGCGGCGTCGCCTTCAAGAAGTAAGTGACCACTGCGCCGACACCGAACTTCGCCGCTGCGGCGGGCAGCACGCCGGGCGCGCCGGCCCACGTCACCGTGCAGGCGACCACCTGTCCCGCCGCATCGGTCTTCACCTTGTTCTGCCAGCTGCCGACGTCGAAGCTGTACGGAATCGTCGCGATGTCGACGAACACGTCGTACTGCGGCAGCTTCTCGACGAGTTGCGCGGTCATGAACTGACGCATGCGGTCGAGCACCGCCTGATCGCCGTTCGATTGCACGGCGGTGGCGTCGTTGCCGGCGAGTTGCAGGAGCGCGTACAGGTCGTCATGGGTAAACGGTTGTTGCATGTCGTCCTCGTCTTGATGGAGTGTCCGTCTGTGTGCGGCCGGTGAACGCGTTCAAGGGGTCGCGTATGCGGCAATACGTGGAACAGCAATCAATCGGCGATACGTTGGCCCCGTCGCCATTGCGATGCCGGCTGCGGGGCTGACGTGCCCCGCGGCATCGACAGGCTTTTTCAGCCGATCGGCCACTGCAGCACGACGATGCCGTCGTTGTAGTCGCTGTCGTGACCGTCTTCCGATACGACGATCCCGAAATTGACCGTGTATGCCGAGCCATCCGATTTCTTGCCGGTGATCGGCGCGAGCCGAGCGTCGGTGGCCGACGTCTTGCCGTTCACCGTCACTTCGAAGCGCAGCTTGCCGTTGCCCGAATTCAGCGTGGCTTCGCGCGGGCCGTCGCGCGTGGTGAGCTTGTGATAAGCCGCCGGTTCCTTGCTGTCGCCGATGAACAGCTTGATGTGCTGCTGCTCGGCGGCATTCGCGAAGAAGATCGCGCGGAAGTCGGTATTCGGCGGAATCGAAAATTCGCCGGCGCGGTTCGAGGACGTTTGAGAGTCGGCCATGCATGTCTCCTGAAGGTGGATCAATAAGGCGCGCTGCCGCGATGCGCAAACGTTTGCTGTTTCAAACGCGGCGAGGCAAGCATGGCAAAAAATAAATGGAAAAATATTCGGCAAGGAATGGAAATTGACCAGTAAATCGAAAAGCGAAACAGTCCGATTTAATGGCGCAAATTCAAATGCTTGTTAATCGATATATCCATTGAACTATATCGAGGTGTGATGCGATTTTTTGAATAATGGGCGGGTACGCAGGGGAGGGCAGGGGAATCCGGCTTCGGGGCAGACGCTCGGTGTTCGCATATGGCAGCGTGTTGTTTCAACGTCGTCTTTCTCTGTCGTGGCCGCGCCCACCGGCCACCGCCGAACGCCCACGCCGAAACCGGATCGAGACAAGGAGGGGTGCGGCGCCGACGGAGATCGTGGACCGGCTCGTTCTCCCGAACTCGAACAGGACACGCCACCGGCACCGCACCCGCGAAAGCATAGCGACCGGCGCTTGCCGCGCCTATCGGACGAGACTGATTTTGCGGCCGCTGGAAACCCGCGACCTCGCGCAGCGCCCATTGACAGCCTACGCCGCGTTGTGATTTGATTCCGGCCATGCAAGCCGCCCAGCCGCTCTTCTCGCTACGACTACTAGCCCGTTCTTCCGGGCTGGGTCTGCGGCTGCGCGCTTTCCATCTGCTTCTTTCCTGAAGCGCCAGATTTCCCCCGTATCACCGACCTGGCCCCGGTTATCGACCGGCGTCTGAGTTCGTCCTTCTTCCGTACCGCTCCGTCCCGGTCGTTCAACCGCCAAGGCCGTCGTTCGCCGTACCGCTTTGCAGTTGTGCCGCCTTTTGCCGTTTTTACCGCCGCGCGCGCAGCCGGCCGCCATCCGTGACGGCTGCCGCGCGGCGGTTACCCGACCCACCGACCGAGGACCGAACATCATGATGCTGAAGAACCCCGCGACGAAGTACCGACCGTTCACGCCCGTCAACTTGCCGAACCGCACCTGGCCGTCGCGCACGATCACGCAGGCGCCGATCTGGATGAGCACCGACCTGCGTGATGGCAACCAGGCGCTGTTCGAGCCGATGGACGCCGCGCGCAAGATGCGGATGTTCAAGACGCTGGTCGCGATCGGCTTCAAGGAGATCGAGGTGGCGTTCCCGTCTGCGTCCGAGACCGACTTCAACTTCGTGCGCGAACTGATCGAAGGCGGCCATATTCCCGACGACGTGACGATCGAGGTGCTCACGCAGGCGCGCGACGACCTGATCGAGCGCACGTTCGACGCGTTGCGCGGCGCGAAGCGCGCGATCGTGCACCTGTACAACGCGACCGCGCCGGAATTCCGCAAGATCGTGTTCGGCCTCGAGCGCGACGGCGTGAAGCAGCTTGCGGTGAACGCGGCGCGCACGATCAAGCGTTTCGCCGATGCGGCAACCGATACGCAGTTCACGCTCCAATACAGCCCCGAAACCTTCACGGCGACCGAGCTCGATTTCGCGAAGGAAGTATGCGACGCCGTGTTCGACGTCTGGCAACCGACACCCGAGCGCAAGGCGATCGTGAACCTGCCCGCCACCGTCGAAGTCGGCACGCCGAACTTCTATGCGGACCAGATCGAATGGATGCACCGCAATCTCGCGCGCCGCGATGCGTTGATCCTGTCCGTGCATCCGCACAACGACCGCGGCACCGCGGTCGCGGCGGCCGAACTCGCGGTGATGGCCGGTGCTGACCGTATCGAGGGTTGTCTGTTCGGCAACGGCGAGCGCACGGGCAACGTCGATCTCGTGACGCTCGCGCTGAACCTGTACACGCAGGGCGTCGATCCGGGCCTCGATTTCTCGCAGATCAACGAAGTCGCGCGCACGGCCGAGGAATGCACGCAGTTGCCGATCCATCCGCGCCATCCGTACGTTGGCGACCTGGTGTTCACCGCGTTCTCCGGCTCGCACCAGGATGCGATCAAGAAGGGCTTCGCGGTGCAGCGCCCCGACGCCGTATGGGAAATGCCGTACCTGCCGATCGACCCGAGCGATCTGGGCCGCACCTACGATTCGATCATTCGCGTGAACAGCCAGTCCGGCAAGGGCGGCATCGCGTACCTGCTGGAGCAGGGCTATGGCATCGCGCTGCCGCGTCGTCTGCAGGTCGATTTCAGCGCGGCCGTGCAGCGCCTGACCGACGACAGCGGCCACGAGGTGACGAGCGCGCAGATCTGGTCGCTGTTCCAGCAGGAATACGTGGAAGGCGATGCGCCGCTGCGTTACGTCGGCCATGAACTGACCGAGCGCGACGGCCGCGAGACGATCGCGCTGACCGCCGATGTGCACGGCGAGCGCCGCGTGCTGCGCGGCGAAGGCAACGGCCCGCTCGACGCGCTGATGCACGCGCTGCGCACGCCGCTGCGGATCCAGCACTACGAGGAGCGCGCGCTGTCGCAGGGCGCCGATGCGAAGGCGATCGCGATCGCCGAGCTGGCCGGTGCGGGCGTGCGCGGCAGCGCGTTCGGCGTCGGCATCGATGCGAACCTGACGACTGCGTCGATTCGCGCGGTTATCAGCGGCGTCAATCGCGCGTATGTGCGTGCGGACGAAGCGGCGCAGGCGACGTTTTTTGCCGCGCAGCCCGCGGCGGAGGCCGCCGCGTAAGCACGGCGGTGGCGGCCGTGCCGCGCGATCGGCACGGCTGCTCGATATCGCGCCTGACATACCTGACAGGGGAAGAATTCCGGCGATGCGCGTATCGTTCCCCCGGCGCAGGCGGAACGAATCGTCTGCCGATACCATGAGCCGTGCCGCGCGCGTGTCGCCGGCATGGCATTCGCGGCGGCCCGGCGCGTCAGGGTTGTGAACTCCGTGCTTCCGGCCGCCCGCTCCGTGGTTCTTCCATTCAATCGGCCCGCTGCCGGGCCCATCGCGAGGCAAGCATCATGACGAAACCCGATTCCCTGAAAGGCGAGGTCAAGGAGCAGGCGCAGCAGGCCGACCGCCACAACCTGGCACGGCCGAACGTCAACGGTGCGTTGTGGGCGCGCGGCCTGACGACGCAGCGTGTGGCCGACCTGTTCAGAACCCTGCCCGGCCTGCCGGGGCACTGGATGCAGTTGCAGAACGAGGTCAACGCCGGCAATCGCTACTTCTATGGCGTTCAGAACGGCCACCAGACGACCGACGAAGGGAAGGAACTGATCCGCTGGATCGCCGATGCCGTGGTTGGCGCCGCGCAGAAGGCCGGGTTCGATTTTCCGCTGCAGCAGCTTCGGTTTACCGCCGACACGGGCTGGCTGAAGCTTCAGCGCGTGTCGGGGCGCGTGATGGTGCTGTCGCGGCCCTGAGGCACGCGGCGCGCGCAGGGCCATGCGCCGCTACGCTGCCGTGGGCGGTTTCACGCATTCGATCGTGAACGGCCGTTTGGCGCACGTGGCTGTATTTACGCGGCCGAAGGGCATCACCGCCCGAATCGCCGCGAGAGGGTGTCCTTCAGCCGCGCGGCAGTGATCTCGCCCATGTGCGACTCGACGAGTTCGCCGTTCGCGTTGAAGAACAGCGTCGTCGGCAATCCGCGCGATCCGTACGCGTGCATCGCATGCAGCGAAGGATCGAGCAGCACGTTGTCGAAGCGCAAACCCTGCTGCTCGAGGAACGCACGCACCGCTTGCGCGTCTTCTCCCTGGTTGAGCATCAGCACCGTGATGTCCGGGTGATCGCGCTGCGCTTGCTCGAGGATCGGCATCTCGCGCCGACACGGCGCACACCACGTCGCCCACAGGTTCACGACGACCGGCTTGCCGGCATAGCGTTGCGGCAGCACGGGCGTCGCATCGAGCGCGTCGAGCCGCATCGCGGTGAACGGCGGCGCGCTGCGCTGCAGCGTCGCGAGCGTGCCTTGTGCGATGCCCCATGCCGCGAGCCCCACGACAATGCCGGCTGCCGCCGGGCGGCGCAGCGCCGGCAGCCGATGCAGCCGCCACGCGGCGAACACCAGCGCGGCCGCGATGCCGATGCGCCAGTCGAAGCCGCCGTCGCCGAGCGCGACGATCGATCGCGGCGCGGCCGCATAGTCGCGCCACCACTGTGCGACGTAGCCGACACGCGCGGCGATCAGCCCGAACAGCAGCACGTCGAGGATCAGGCTCGACGCGGTCTTGTGCTGGCCGTCCGGCGGGCGGCGCTGCATGAAGCGCGCGACGAGCCACGCCAGCAGCGCGGCGGCGGCTACCGCGACGACGCGGATCGAAAAGGGACCGATGCTCAACATGGGAAGGAAAGGCTGGGGATGGGGGATCGACCGGCGGTCATGTCACGTTTCGACCCCGCGTCATGCGCGCGGGTTCCGGGTTTTTCCTGCGCCGGCGCGCGGCGCGCATCGTTCGACGGATGAGACGCGCGTATGCGCGCTCCGGCATTCAGGACGACGTCGCATTCAAGCAGGCATCCCGAGTATCGGGTCGAACCGAAGATCGTGCATGCCCGCGCGGGTCACATCCCGTGGCCGTTGGAGCGAGCCGCCGAGCCGCCGAGCCGGTACGCGGTGAAGAACTCGGCCCACGGCGAACCGGCGGCAACCGGCACGTGCAGCGCTGCCGTTCGCTGCTTCAACGCGGTAAATACGTCGTTGATGCGCGCCGTCTGCGCGGGATCGTTGAACGGCCGCGGCCGCACCCGGCCGGCTGCGAACGCACCGTAGGCGATCGCGAGCAGGCGCGCACTGTCGTCGAACGAGAAGATCGAGCCGTTGATCGCTTCGACGAGGCGCGGCCGGTCCTCCTCGCGTGACGCGGCGAGGCACTGGTACACGATTGCCGATACCTCGTGCAGATCGTTCGCGCGCAGCAATGCCGGCAGCTTCGACGCGATCCGGTCGGCCGGTTCTTCCTGTACGGCCTTGCCGAAGTCGAGCACGGCGGCCATCGGATTGCTGTCCTGCTTCGCGCGGTCGAGCGCCGATACCTGCGACGCGAGCGCCGCTTGCGCGCCGTCGGCGGGAGCGGCTTGCAGCACCGCCGCCACCTGCTGTTGCCATTCCGGAAAAATCATCCGCACGTTGCCGAACTGCTCGCCGCCCTGTGCGGCCGGGTCCCACCGATAGACGATCGTGCCGCCGTGAATGAACGGCGAATACAGATGCTCGGGCGTTTGCGGCAGCGGCCGCCGGTTGATCGCCAGCCACGCGAGCGTCAGCCAGTCGTAACGGCCGGTGGCCGGCACCGACGGGCTCGAACTGGCGACGACCTGCCACGTGCCGCGGTTCGCGTAGCGGCGGCGTGCATCGGGCACCGCGACGGTCTGCTGTTTCGCGGTGTCGAAGTAGGTGTTGCCGGTGACGATCTCGCCGCTGTCCCTGGCGGGCGTGACGGTGGCGATGACCCACGACGCACCGTCGGGCGAACGATAGTCGGACGGCTGCAGCGTGGCGACGTCGTGCACCATGCGCGTTTCGGCGGCGACGGGGCTCGGCGGGAGACTGGCGGGACCGGAGACGATACTCGGCATGGACTTTCCTCGAAATCGGGTGCGTATCGTCGAGCGGCGACGATGAGCGATGGAGCACGGGGTTTCTCGTAACTGTAGAACGTCGCCCCCGGAAACGGAAACCGGCCGGCGCGAGCCGACGCAAGCCGGGCCGCGCTCGAACCGCGCGCACGCGCGCGGCCGCTCCGGCTTACCATCGCCTTCCGGGCCGACGCACCTTACACTGAACCGAAGCGCAGATGACCGACACGAAGACCATCACCGAACACTGGACGTATGTCGCCGACCAATGGATCGACTGGGCCGGCAGACCGGGCCACGATGCGTTCTGGACATATCGGGCGGGGCTTGCCGCATATATCGGTCGCGGAACCGGCCGCGCGCTGGAGATCGGCTGCGGCGAGGGCCGCGTGAGCCGCGAGTTGAAGGCGCTCGGTTATGACGTGACGGCGAGCGATGCGGTTCCCGCGATGCTCGACGCCGCGTCGCTGCCGTTCGATCCGGCCGGCTTCGACATCGTGATGGCGTACAACGTGCTGATGGATCTCGACGACATGCCGGCTGCGCTGCGCGAGGCGCGCCGCGTGCTGAAGCCGGATGGGCTGCTGTTCGTGTCGCTCGTGCATCCGTTTCGCGATCGCGGCCGCTTCGCGGGGCCGCAGCCCGACGCGCCGTTCGTGCTCGAAGGCACGTATTTCGGCAGCGCGCATTTCGAGGGTGTGGAAACCCGCGATGGACTGTCGATGCACTTCGCGGGCTGGTCGTTGCCGCTTCAGGTTTACATGGATGCGCTGGAGGCGGCCGGTTTTGCGATCGTGTCGCTGCGCGAGCCGTTGCCCGACCGCGCGGATACGGACCCGTTGAAGCAGTGGTCGCGCGTGCCGCTGTTTCTGTGGATCAAGGCACGGCCGCTGGATTGAATTCCCCGCGGCCGCGCAGCGTGCTGCGTGATCAACGCGGCAACACCTTTCGATAGATCACGAATCCCGTTTTCTCCGCGACGGTGTCGTAGAGCCGCATCGCGGTGTGATTCGTTTCGTGCGTCTGCCAGTACACGCGCTCGGCGCGATGCGCGCGGGCGGCGTCGTACACGGTTTCGATCAATGCGCGGCCCACGCCCTTGCCGCGCTCGCTGTCGAGCGTGAAGAGATCCTGCAGGTAACAGGTCGGGCCGGCGAGCGTCGTGCTGCGGTGATACAGGAAATGCACGAGCCCGACCAGGCGGCCGTCGCGTTCCGCGACACGCGCATGCACGGGCTCGTAGCCGTCGAAGAAGCGCGACCACGTGAGCTGCGTGATCTCGCGCGGCAGCGCGGTGTCGTCGAAGCGGCCGTAGAAGCGGTTGTAGCCGTCCCACAGCGGCAGCCAGTTGTCGAAATCGTCTTCCCGCACCGGGCGTACGGTCAGGCTGGTGTCTGTAGCGTTCATGGTCGCGAACCTCTCGAGGATGGAATCAAGCGTTCCCGGCGTGGCCGGAAACGGGAGCAGGCATCTACGATAGAAAGTTCGTGGCACCATGTGTAGACCCATGACACTTCCCCTTTCTGGAGCCACGATGGATTACGCGGTGCTGCTGTCGACCTTCGAGCGTGAAGCGGGGCCGCACACGGTCACGCGGATGTCGCAGCAGCAGCGGCTGTATGCCTGTTTGCGCGATGCGATTCTGAGCGGCCGGATCGCCGAAGGCGCGCGGCTCGCCGCGTCGCGCACGCTGGCCGGAGAACTCGGCATCGCGCGCAATTCGGTGCTGTACGCGTACGAGCGGCTCGCGTCGGAAGGGTTCGTGGCCGGTACGCGGCAGGGTACGGTGGTGGCGCGGATGGGCTTGCGCGGGTCGCAGGCCGCTGCCGCGGCGCGGGCCGGCGATACGACGGTGCTGTCGCGACGTGTCGCACGGACCGAGCGCGCGACGAGCGGTCTCGACGAGTCGCTGCCGTTCATGCCGGGCGCGCCGGCCGTCGACGAATTTCCGCTTGCGCAATGGCGGCGCTGCATCGAACGCGCATGGCGCGCGGCCGGGCCGGCGCAGCTCGGCTACCAGCCGGCGGAAGGCGATGCGGTGCTGCGCGACGCGATCGCCGGTTATCTGCGCGCGTCGCGCGGCGTGCGCTGCGACGCGGAGCAGGTGATCGTCACCGACGGTACGCAGGGTGCGCTCGACCTGTGCGCCCGCGCGCTGGCCGACGCGGGCGATGTCGCGTGGATCGAGAACCCCGGCTACCACGGCGCGCGCAACGCGTTTCTCGCGGCCGACCTGCGCGTCGAGCCGATCGGCGTCGATGCGCAGGGGCTCGCGCCGCATCCGGACGACTGGCGCGCTCGTGCGCCGAAGCTCGTCTACATCACGCCGTCGCACCAGTATCCGCTCGGCGCGGTGATGAGCCTGGAGCGGCGGCTCGCGCTCGTCGCGCACGCGCGTGCGGCCGGCGCGTGGATCGTCGAGGACGACTACGACAGCGAGTTCCGCCACCACGGCACGCCGCACGCGGCCGTGCAGGGGCTCGCCGACGACGCGCCGGTGATCTATCTCGGCACCTTCAGCAAGGTGATGTTTCCCGCGTTGCGGCTCGGCTTCATGGTCGTGCCGCCAGCGCTTGCGCAGCCGCTGCGCGACGCGGCCGGCGCGACGATGCTGCACGGCCGCGCGGTCGAGCAGCGCGCGCTCGCGGATTTCATCGGCGCCGGGCATTTCACGCGGCATCTGCGGCGTATGCGCCGCGTGTATGCCGAGCGGCGCGACGCGCTGCACGACGCGCTGGCGCGGCGGCTGAGCACGCGGCTGACGGTGTCGGGCGGCGCGGGTGGCATGCACCTGTCCGCGCGGCTCGACGTGCCGGTGGCCGACACGGAACTGAGCCGCGTCGCGCAGGCGCACGGGCTGATCCTGCGGCCGCTGTCATCGTTCTGCCTGCCGGGCACCGCGCACGACTACAACGGGCTCGTGCTCGGTTACGGCGGCGTGCCGGCCGAGCGGATGGACGCGCTCGCGCGCCGGATCGGCGAGATGATCGACCGCGTGCTGGCCGGACGGTGATGGCTGGCGCGTAGGGGTGCCGCGGCGCGCTCGTCGGCTTACCCGCGCATCGGCGGATTGAGCCGCGCGAACGCGTCCTGCCGGCGATACGGGAAGTACCGATACGGCGCTCCGACCGCACTCGCCGCGTCGAGCGTCGCGATCTGCGCGTCGGTCAGCGACCAGCCGACCGCGCCGAGGTTCTGGCGCAGCTGTGCCTCGTTGCGCGCGCCGATGATCACCGACGACACGATCGGGCGCTGCAGCAGCCAGTTCAGTGCGATCTGCGGCACGGTCTTGCCGGTTTCCGCGGTGATCGCATCGTGTGCATCGAGTGCATCGACCACGTCGTACAGCCGTCCTTCGTCGACCGGCGGGCCGAAGCCGGCCGTGTCGTGCAGACGGCTGCCTTCGGGCAGCGGCGCGTTGCGCCGGACCTTGCCTGTGAGCCGGCCCCAGCCGAGCGGGCTCCACGCCAGCGCGCGGAGACCCTGGTCCGCGCCGAGCGGCATCAGGTCCCATTCGTAGTCGCGGCCGACGAGCGAGTAGTAGACCTGGCTCGCGACGCAGCGCGACCAGCCGTGGCGATCGGCCGCCGCGAGCGACTTCATGATCTGCCAGCCGGCAAAAATCGACACACCGATGTAGCGCAGCATGCCCGCGCGCACCAGGTCGTCGAGCGTCGACATCGCTTCCTCGACCGGCGTGGCCCGGTCGAATGCGTGAAGCTGCAGCAGGTCGATGTAGTCGGTGTCGAGGCGGCGCAGCGCGTCGTCCACCGCACGGATCAGCCGCGCGCGCGACGTGCCGGCGTCGTTCGGGCCGTCGCCGGTCGGCAGGCCCGTCTTGGTCGAGATCAGCACCCGGTCGCGCCGGATCCGGCGCGCTCCAATGCCGGTTTTCGACGTCACCGTGTCGGATGCGATGCTTCGACGTCCGGCCCGGCCCGACCCCGGCGACGAACGTACACACCATCCACACAACCCGTTGCTTACGTTTCGTCATTTAGCTAATATTAAAAACGTTAAACGAGGCCGAACCCATGGACGACGTCACCCGCATCAGCGCACTGGCCAACGAAAGCCGCCTGGCCGTGATGCGCTGGCTCAAGCAGCCGCGCAAGCATTTTCCGCCGCAGCCGCACGGCGACTTCGACGAACTCGGCGTGTGCTGCACCTACATCACCGAGAAGCTCGGCATCGCGCCGGCGACGACCACGCGCCACATGCGCATCCTCGCGGATGCCGGGCTTGTCCGGGCGACGCGCGTCGGCAAGTTCACGTATTACAAGCGGATCGACGATGCGCTGCATCGACTGGGCCGCGACCTCCTGCAACTCTGATCCTCACAGAGGCAATCGACATGGATGAACTCGCCCTGCTGGCCGACGCCGACCGGCGCGCGCATGACTACCTCGCATCGACGGACGAACGGCGCGTGTATCCCGACGCCGCCGCGCTGGCCGGGCTGGCCGCATTCGACGAGCCGCTGCCCGATACGGGCCGCCCGGCCGACGACGTGCTGCGGTTGCTCGACGAGCAGGGCACGCCCGCGACCGTCGCATCGAACGGCCCGAACTACTTCGGCTTCGTGATCGGCGCGACGCTGCCCGCGGCGGCCGCCGCCGAGCGGCTGATGCTCGCGTGGGACCAGTGCGCGTCGTCGTTCGCGAATTCGCCGGTGGCCGCGACGATCGAGCGGCAGGCCGCGCGCTGGGTCGTCGACGTGCTCGGGCTGCCCGAAGGCAGCGCGGTCGGCTTCGGCACGAGCGCGACGGCCTGTACGCTCGTCGCGCTGGTCGCCGCGCGGCGCGCGCTGCTTGCGCGCAAGGGCTGGAATGTCGACGAGGACGGCCTGATCGGCGCGCCCGAAGTGAAGGTCGTGCTCTCCGAACTCGCGCACATCACGGTGAAGAAGGCGCTGCGCGTGCTCGGTTTCGGGATGAAGCGCCTCATCGTCGCACCGGTCGACACGCATGGCCGCATCGATCCCGCGCAATTGCCGCCGCTCGACGACATGACGATCCTGTGCGTGCAGGCCGGCGAAGTGAACACCGGCGAGTTCGATCCGTTCGCGACGCTGATTCCGCGCGCGAAAGCCGCCGGCGCATGGGTGCACGTGGACGGCGCGTTCGGCCTGTGGGCGCGCGCATCGGCGAAGCGTGCGCTGACCGACGGCATCGACGGCGCGGACAGCTGGACGACCGACGGCCACAAATGGCTGAACACGCCGTACGACGGCGCGATGGCGATCTGCCGCGACGCGGCCGCGCTCGCGACCGCGATGAATAGCGACGCCGTCTACCTGAGCGGCGCGCAGGATGCGCAGAAGAACCTGAACCTCGAATTTTCGCGGCGCGCGCGCGGCATTCCCGTTTGGGCCGCGTTGCGCTCGCTCGGCCGCGCCGGCGTGGCGACGATGGTCGAGCGGCATTGCGCGCAGGCGTCGCGCGTCGCGGACGGGCTGCGCGCGGCCGGCTACGACGTGCTCAATCGCGTGGTGCTGAATCAGGTGCTCGTGCGCGCCGGCACCGACGACGAGACGCTCGCGATCCTTCAGGCCGCGCAGGATTCGGGCGACGTGTGGTTCGGGCAAACCGTGTGGCAGGGGCGGCCGGCGTTCCGGATCAGCGTGTCGTCGTGGCGCACCGAGGACGAGCACGTCGATCGTCTCGTCGCACTGCTGACGAAGCTGCGCGGCGTGCACACGGGTTGAGTTGGGCGGTGGCGGTGCGTGCGGCCCGGGCGTGGCGCTTCGGTCGCGCTTCGTCGGTTATGCGCCGTCGCCATCCTTCCCCGGCAGGCTCGCCGAGGCCGCCTTCAGGCATTCGATCAGATGCAGCGCGGCCGGCGTCAGCAACGCATGCCGCCGCATCACGATCGCGACGGTCAACGCCGGCAGTGGCTCGGCGAGATCGAGCGCGACGATGCCGCGCGACTTGCGCTCGACGTCCGCCAGCGGCCGAGCGAACACGCCGAGCGCGTCCGTCTGCGACACGAGCCCGAGCGTCGCGGCAAACGACGGACAGTGCAGCACCCGCTTCGGTATTTCGAGCCCGTGCGGCGTGAAGATCGAGTGCACCAGATCGTCGCCGCCTTCCCCGTAACGCGGCACACACCATTGCGCGTCGCCCAGCTCGCGCAGCGAACGCGCACGCGCGAGCCGATGCCGGGCTCGGGCGACGACCACGAACGCCGTGCGAAACAGCGCGATGCTCGCGAATTCGTCGGGATCCGGCAGCGCGTTCGACAATTGATGGGTAACGATGAAATCGAGCGAACCGTCACGCAGCCGCGCGAGATCGGTCGCGGTCAGCGCATCGTCGACGTTCACGGTCGCGCCGGGCAGCTTGCGCGTGAACGCGTCGAACGCACGCGGCAGGATGGTGAGCGCGACGGTCGGGCTGACCGCGATCGCCACCGATCCGCTCGTGCCGAGGCGCAACTGCTCGATTTCGTCGTGCGTGCGCTGGATCTCCTCGACGATCAGCCGCGCGCGAATCGCAAACGCGCTGCCGTAGTCGGTCAGCGCGACGCCCTTGACGCTGCGCATCACGAGCGGCACGCCGAGCTCCGCTTCGAGCTCGCGCACGATGCTGCTGACGGCCGGCTGCGTAACGCCGAGCACGCGGGCCGCGCCGCGGATGGTGCGGTGTTCCGCGACCGCGAGAAACGCATTGAGCTGCTTGAGCTTCATGGGGTGACAAGAGGAAGTTATCGCACACAACGAAATCTTGGATTTTTCTTATCGAATCGAGTGTATATGCTCGGAGCTTTTCAGGAGCGGCCACGATGATTCTCGTTAACCAGCAACGGCTGTGGGATTCGCTGATGGAGATGGCGACGATCGGTGCGACCGCGCGCGGCGGCAGTTGCCGACTGGCGCTGAGTACCGACGAGGTGCTCGGCCGGCAACGCTTCATCCGCTGGTGCGAGGAAGCCGGGTGTGAAATCCGCATCGATCCGATCGGCAACGTGTTCGCGCGCCGGCCCGGCACGCAGCCCGACGCGCCGGCCGTGATGTGCGGCAGCCATCTGGACACGCAGCCTCTCGGCGGCCGCTTCGACGGCGTCTATGGCGTGCTGGCCGGGCTCGAAGCGATTCGCACGCTGAACGAGCATGGTGTCGTCACGCGCCATCCGATCGACGTCGTCGCGTGGACCAACGAAGAGGGCTCGCGCTTCACGCCGGGCATGATGGGCTCGGCCGTTTATGCGGGCACGCTCGATCTCGACTACGCGCTGGCCCGGCCGTGCATGCAGACTGGCGTGCTGCTGGGGGACGAACTCTCGCGCACCGGTTTCGCCGGCTGCGAGCGCGAGCGGCAGATGCCGAAGGCCTATTTCGAAGCGCACATCGAACAAGGCCCGGTGCTGGAGAATGCCGGTGTGCCGATCGGCGTCGTGACCGGCGTGCAGGGCATCTACGAACTCGACGTCACGGTGACCGGCTTCGAGTCGCATGCGGGCACGACGCCGATGAGCGTGCGCCGGGACGCGATGGGCGTGGCGGCCGCGATGATCGCCGCGATCGTCGAGCATGGGCACGCGTTCGATGCCGATGCGCGCGTGACCGTCGGCCACGTCGCGTGTCAGCCGAATTCGCCGAGCACGATTCCCGGGCTGGTGCGCTTCAGCGTCGACGTACGCCATCCGTCGCAGCCGGCGTTGCAGCGGCTCGTCGCCGATATCGAGGCGATCTGCCGCGAGCGCATCCCGCTGCGCGGCACGCAGGTTCAGGTGCAGACCATCGCCGAATACGAGCCGGTGGTGTTCGATGCCGATTGCGTCGAGCGCGTGCGGCAGGCGACGGTGACCGCCGGTTATCCGTATCTGGAGATGTGCAGCGGCGCGGGGCACGATGCGGTGAACCTGTCGTACGTCGCGCCGAGCGCGATGGTGTTCGTCCCGTGCAAGGCGGGCCTGAGCCACAACGAGGCCGAGGATGCCGATCCGCGGCACCTCGCGCAAGGCGCGTCGGTGCTCGCGAACCTGCTGGCCGATTGCGCGCGGTAGCGGGGCGCGGCAACGCGTGCGGACGCGTTTCTCGTCTGCGTGAAAATGTCGGACAATGGCGCGGCATGTGTGCCGTGCCCGCCCGGGCGGCGCGTTCAACCGCTGCATTCACGCTGGCGAGATCCCCATGTCCACGACACCTCCCCGGGAACTGCTGAAAGCTGCTGACATCGCGAAGATGGAGCCGACGCGCGCAGTGCATTCGCTGAATCCCAATGCCGTTCTCCTCAAAAGACCGCTCAGCGACCTGACCGGTCTCACGCAGATCGGTACCCATCTGCTCACACTGATGCCGGGCAGCGAGTCGTCCGAGTATCACCGTCACCTGTACGAAGAGGAATGCGCCTACGTGCTGTCCGGCACGGGCGTCGTCACGATCGGCGAGCGCCGTCACGACATCGGCGCGGGCGACTTCCTCGGCTTCCCGCGCGGCGGCGAAGCACACATGCTCGAGAACACGGGCGATGCGCCGCTCGAACTGCTGATCGTGGGGCAGCGTCTCGAACACGACGTGTGCGAATACCCGCGAATCGGCAAGCGGCTGCATATCGCCGGCGAACTCGAAGACTTCGTCGAACTGCCTGCGCAGTCCTGAGCGCGCGTTCGCTTGCCCGCCGGGCGCGCACCGTTTCCCGCGCGATCCCTTCCGCGCGATCCGGATGGCAGTTGCCGGCACGTTCGCTCGCGCTCGCGGCGTCGCGCTTATGATGCGGGAACGCCACCGACAGGATTTCATGCCATGGACGCGCCGCACCCGCCGATGAACGCACCGATTCCCGAAACGGAACCTGACACCGAAACCGTCGCCGAGCCGCGTGCGGCGCGCGTGCAGCGGCCCGTCGCGCTCGTCACCGGATCGACGTCCGGGATCGGCGCGGCCATCGCGCGCCGCCTGGCGGCGGACGGTTACGCTGTGATCCTGCATTCGCGCGGTTCCGCCGACACGGGCCGCGCGATGGCGCGCGAACTCGGTGCAGCCTACGTGCAGGCCGATCTCGCGGACGATGCGGAACGCGTGCGGCTGATCCGCGACGCGCTCGCCGTGCACGGCCGCCTCGACGTGCTCGTCAACAATGCGGGCGTCAGCCGCGTGATTCCGCACGACGATCTCGCCGCCGCGACGCCCGACGTATGGCGCGAGATGCACGAGATCAACGTGATCGCGCCATTCCGGCTCGTCGCCGAAGCGCAGCCTGCGCTGCTCGAAGCGGCGTCGAGCGGGCGTGCCGGTTGCGTCGTGAACGTCAGCTCGCATGCGGGCGTGCGGCCGAAGGGCGCGTCGATTCCGTATGCGGCGGCCAAGGCCGCGCTCAATCACACGACACGCTTGCTGGCGCGCACGCTCGCGCCGGCGATTCGCGTCAATGCGGTCGCGCCGGGGCTCGTCGATACGCCGCTGACTGCCGACTGGACTGAAGCGCAGCAACTCTGGCGCGAGCGGGCACCGATGCGCCGCGCGGCGACGCCGGACGACGTCGCGCAGACGGTTGCGATGCTCGTCGCGTCCGATTACGTGACGGGCGAGATCGTGATGCTCGACGGGGGAATGAACCTGACGTGACCGAGGGTTGAGGCGGTCGGCGCGATCAGGGCGGTTGATGCGACGCGGCCGCCTCGTGCCCGCGTCACCGCCGGCGGCGGAGCCGCCGGGCGGTTTCACCGATCGCAGGTCCCGGGGTCAGCCGAGATTCGACCGCAGCCGCGCGAGCGCCTGGTCGTGCGTGCGTTCGAACTTCAGCGGCGTGACGGCGATGTAGCCTTCGCCGAGTGCGACCGTTTCCGAATTCGCATCGTCGTCGCGCGGCCCGCGGGCCAGTTTCAGCCAGTGGTATTCGATGTCGCGCGGATCGCGCCCCGACACGATCTCGACGCCCTGCAGCGTGCCGGCGCCCTGATTCGTCGCCTTCAGGCCGCGCACGTCGTCGGCCGGCCGCGGCGGGAAGTTCACGTTCAGGCACGCGTCGCTGTCCCAGCCGGCCGCGACGAGCCGGCGAATCACGTCCGGCGCATGCGTGAGCGCCGTATTCCACGGCACCGCGTTGCGGTCGCTGAACGCCTGGCTCAGTGCGATCGCCGGCACGCCGACCAGCATGCTCGTCATCGCGGCGCCGACCGTGCCGGAGAACACTGTTTCGGTGCCGAGGTTTGCGCCGCGATTCACGCCGGACAGCACGAAGTCGGGCCGTGCGTCCTTCATCAGGTGGCTGACCGCGATCGCGACGCAATCGCCCGGCGTGCCGCGCACCGCGAAGCGGCGCTCGCCCTTGCGATGCACGCGCAGCGGCTCGTGCAGGCTCAGCGAATGCGACGTGCCGCTCTGGTCCTCGGCCGGTGCGACGATCCAGACTTCGCGTGCCAGTTGCGTGGCGACTTGCTCGAGCACTTCAAGGCCGGGGGCGTCGAATCCGTCGTCGTTGGTGAGCAGGACGCGGTCGAACAGCGGGCGGGTTTCTTGCATCGGGACGATCCTCGCGGATAGGCGGTGAGATAGGCAGTGAGAGGGGAAAGGCATCGCGGGTACATCCGCAAGGCTAGCATCCCGTCGCGACGCGTGTCGTGTCGAGCGCGGCCGCACGCGGCACCTGCATGCGAAAACGGGCGCATGGCGCGCCCGTTCCCCGATTCGAAAAACCGCCCGTCCGGCGGGTCGGAACCGCGTTTCGCGCGTTACCCGAGCACATGCCGCAGCAGGCCGGCCGATGCGACGCCGACGATCACGGTCGGCAGGATCGACAGGCGCGTCGCCGCGAGCAGCGTGATGGCGAGCGCGAGCAGGTCGGCCGGACGCGTCGACACGAAGGCCGGCGCGATCACCGAGATCAGCACGCAGCCCGGCACGTTCTCCATCACCGACGCCATCCGCGGGCTCAGCGTGCGGTTGCGCAGCAGCACGTAGCCGAGCACGCGCGACAGGTAGGTCGTCGACGCCATCAGCACGATGGTCGCCACCGTCGCGAAATCAGGCAGCATCGCGCGGCTCCCACAGCAGCGCGGCGATCAGGCCCGCGCATGCGCCGGCCGCGACGTACCACGCACCGGGCACGGCCAGATGCGTGGCCGCCGCGACGACGAGGCTCACGAACCACGGACGGCTCGCGCGCAGGCCCTTCCACATCCCGCGCAGCAGCACCAGAAACACGGCCGTGAACGCCATGTCGAAGCCGTACTGCTCGACGTTGCCGATCGTCGGGCCGACCGCCGCGCCGAGCGTCGTCATCGAGATCCACGTCAGGTACAGCCCGGAACACACGCCGGCGTAATACGGGACGCTGATATGCGTGGCGGAGCGCGAGCGCGCGTCGGCGAGCGACATCGCCCAGCTCTCGTCGCACATGAAGAACAGCGCGGCGAACGCGCGGCGGCGCGGCAGGCGCCGGATGTAAGGTGCGAACGCCGCGCCCATCAGGATGTGGCGCGAATTCACGAGGAACGACATCGCGACGATCAGCGCGATGTGCGGCGGCGAGGTCCACAGATGGATCGCCGCGAATTCGGAGCCGCCACCGAAGTTCAGGCCCGTCATCATCGGCACTTCGAACAGGCTCAGCCCTTTTTGCGCGGCCTGCGCGCCGAGCACCAGCGCGAACGGCACGAAACCCAGCATGACGGGCAGCGCGGCGCGCAATCCGCGACCCATCTCGGCGACATAGGCGGGCTTGTCGCGAAGCCCGGACGACGTTGAAACGCTACTGCTCATTACTCCTCCTTGGGGGGAGGATTGTCTGCTTTTTTGACTCGAATCGGATTGCGTTGTGGCCAGATATTCCGGAGAATTTGGCATTGAATGTGTAATTCGAGATTTTTTTGGAATTTGGTGCCAATGAAGCTTGACGCTATCGACCGCCGGATCCTGAGCGCGCTGCAGCGCGACGGCCGCATGCAGAACGTGGAACTCGCGCACGAGGTCGGGCTGTCGCCGTCGCCGTGCCTGCGCCGCGTGCGGCTGCTCGAGGAAGCGGGCGTGATCGAGAAATACGTGGCCGTGCTGAACCCGGCGAAGGTCGGCAAGGGGTTGACGATTTTCACGCGCGTCTGGCTGAAGGGGCAGGACGCGGGAACCGTGAACCGCTTCGCCGAGGCCGTCCAGCAGATGCCGGAAGTCGTCGAGTGTCATCTGATGGCCGGCGACTGCGATTTCCTGCTGCGCGTGGTGGCGGCCGACATCGACGACTATCGGCGCTTCCAGATGGAATACCTGACGCGCATTCCGGGCGTGCTGAGCGTGAAGACCGACATCCCGATGCAGAAGATCAAACTCACGTCGGCGCTGCCGACGTAACGCGCTGCGGGCGGATGGCGAAGGCGGCAAGCATGGTCATCGGCCGGTGACAATCGCCCGATAAACTGGCGGGACAAGCCGCTTCGCCGCACACCGGATGCATCGCTCTCCGGCGTTCCGCGCGCAAGCAACTAACGGTCAACCGCGTGGCGATCGGACGGGCGCGATGCGCGACGTTCTTCGCAGGTCGGTGCGTTTTCTCGTCGGGTCGCGCATGCAGCCATTCAACAGTCCGTGGAATTCGCTGGAAATCGTCAAGCTCGTGCTCGGCGTGCTGACGCCGTTGTCGGTCGCGTGTCTCGGCTGGCTCGTCGCGCGCCGGCTGAAGCGGCTCGAACTCGTGCAGTGGACCAACCAGCGGCTGATCGAGAAGCGGCTCACGCTGTACGACACGGTCGCGCCGCAACTCAATGCGCTGCTGTGCTTCTACACGTGGATCGGCTACTGGAAAGACATCTCGCCGGACGACGTGATTCGCGCGAAGCGCGAGCTCGACCGCACGTTTCACATCTATCGCTACCTGTTCGACGACGACGTGTACGACGCGTATCACACGTTCATTCACGCGCTGTTCGAGATGCACACGGGGCCGGGCCGCGATGCGCGGATCCGTTCGCTGATCCAGGCGCCGGACGGCGACCGCAGCGTGCACGGCACGTATGAATGGAAGCCGGCATGGGCCGAGCGTTTCTCGACCGCGAACGTGACCGACAAGGCCGACGTGCTGGAGCATTACACGCGGTTGATGGAGCGGCTGCGCGTCGCGCTCGGCGCAAATCGCTGAACGCCGTTCGCTCGTTGCCTGTTGCTTGTCGTGCGCCGGCATCGGAATCCGCTACCCGGCGACGCGGATCGATCCTCTCCCGCATGCAGCGGATGTGCGACACGGCGGCTGACATGCTCGCGGCCATCACCACTCGCGCGAGGTGCGCTTGCTTGTCGACCCGGATGCTTCGTCGTTCATGATCCGCCGGCCGGGTGCGGCGACTCAAGCGAACGAGATCACGAGTTTCTTGCCGCAAGCGGTTGCGTACTTGCGCAACGTATCGATGGACGGTGAATGCTGGCCCGTTGCGAGCGCGCGCTCGAGGCGCGTCACCGCCGGTGCCTTCGTGCCCATGCGCTTGGCCACATCGGCTTGCGACAGCCCGGCGTCGCGCCGCGCAGCCAGCATCGCGTCGAGCAGTGTGAGGTCTTCGCGGTTCAGTCGTTCGTATTCGGCGTGCACCTCGGGGTCGGACAAAGCGCGCTCGCGCAGTGCCTTATACGTTGCCATCTTGAACCTCCTTCAGTCGGCGGCGCGCGGTTTCCAGTTTTTTCCGTGGCGTCTTTTGCGTCTTCTTCACGAAACAATGAAGCATGACGATACGCCGGTCGACGATCGCGCAGTAGAACACTCTGGCGATGCCTTCGGCGCCCTTGAGTCGCATTTCGTACAGCCCGTTGCCCATCGACTGGGTGTGCGGCTCGCGGAGGTTCGGGCCGTACTGCTCCATGCGGTCGGCGAGCGCGAAAAAACGGGCGAGCAGTGTCTTCGGTAACGTGATAACGCCCGTTTCTACGCGCGCATTGAAGAACTGAATCTCATACGCAGTAGCCAGCGCAGTAACAAATATGTTATGCAGGCGCAAGCGCGATTTCCGGCCGCGACTGCGAATGCAGGCGGCCGGTCGCGTTCCAGACGTTATTAGGTCGCTCGGGGGGCTCGACTAAAAGGGGAAAGGCCCGGCTGCATTCGTGCGGACCGAAGCGCGCGAGGCGCGATGCGGTGTCAGCGCGGACAACGCCTGTTGAAAGAACCGCCCCGGGGCGATTGCAGCCGGCGACAGCGTCAGTGCCGCCCGGCCACCGCGAGCCGCGCGGCCAACCCCACGAACACCGTGCCGAGCAGATACTGCGGCAGCTTCGACGGCCGGCGGCGCGCGCCGATCCGCTGGCTCAGCCGGCTCGCGGACAGAATCACCGCACCGTTGACGACGATTCCGATCAGGTTGAGCACCGTCGCGAGCACGAGAATCTGCACGGCGATCGACCCGTGCTCCGGCCGCACGAACTGCGGGAACAACGCGAGCACGAACAGCGCCATCTTCGGATTCAGCAGGTTCGTCGTCAGCCCCTGACGGAAAATCGCGACGGTCGAGCGGCGGCGTTTCGACGCAACGGGGGACAGCGCGGTCGCATCCGAGCGGAACGTCTTCCATGCGAGATACAGCAGATAGGCCGCGCCCGCGAAGCGCACGGCGTCATAGGCGATCGGCACCGCGACGAAGAGCTGCGACAGCCCGAGCGCGGCCGCGAGGGCATGGCAGTACGTGCCGGCCTGGATGCCGGCGAGCGTGGCGAATCCCGCTCGGCGGCCCTGGCTGACGCTGCGCGATGCGATCAGGAGCATGTCGGGGCCCGGTGTGGCGGTCAGCGCGAGACACGCGCCGGAGAACAGCGCGAGCGTGGAGAGGTCGAGCATCGGAGTCCCTTTTGGCTGGAGAGGCGTGAAAGGGAGGTCAGTTTAGGAGCGTCGGTGACGAGGGTCAATCGACCGAGCGGTCGATGGTTCGACACCCCGGCACGGCGGGTGTCCGATGGATTCCGCTGATTGCCGGGACGGTGCCCGCACGACGCCGGCTCGATCGTCCGCGCCGGTTACCGCTTCCGGCAAGCCACCTGGTAATCGATCACGGTATTCGCGGACGGCGTGTCCGGCTCGCCGCCGACCGTGGTCACGCCGAGCACGCCGGCCGTGCTTCGATACCGCAGCGCGCAATAGCCCATGCCGGTGCCCGAGCATGCTTCGGCTTCGATGATCCCGTGTTTCGCGAGCGTTGCCGCGCCGTCCATCGAGTCCGGCGTCTCATGCGGGCGCAGCGGCTGCCAGCCATGCGAGATCAGGATCTTGCGTGCCGCATCGAGCGGCTTGCCGTACACGTTGGGCACGACCGCACGCCCGTGACAGTACGTGCGTTCGGCGGAGACCGCGGTCAGCCGCAAGCCGCCGTTCTCTTCGCGCAGCTCGCCGACGGGCGGCGCCGGGCCGTCGCCGCCCCAGACCAGCAGCGCGCCGCTTTCGAGCTGATCGACCGAGCCGAGTTGCCAGTGGGCCGCCCGTGCCGTGTAGCCGAGCGCGACGAGCGCCGTGCCGTCGAACACGCCGATGTTGGCGTTGCGCGCATAACAGATCGCGCTCGTTCCCGGTTTGAACCCGCTCGCGAACGTGACGACCGTGTAGCGGCCGAGCGGCGCCTCGGACGTCACGAGCCAGCCGAGCTTCGCGACGTCGCGGCCGGCCGCGGTAGCGGCCTTCACGCGATATCGCGCGCAAAATTCGTCGAGCGAGCCGTTCTCCGGCGAGCGCGGCAGTGCGCCGAGCGGAACCAGCGACGCGCCGGCGATATCGGACGCCGTCCGCAGCGTATCGGCCGCCGCCGCGCCGCTGACCGCAATGCACGCGAGTGCCGCGATCGATGCGAAGCGGCGGGCAAACGGCTGGGCATGAATGCGGGGCACGTGATCTCCGGGAAAAGAGGGTGGCAGGGTGCCTGCCCGTCGCGCGCGGCTCAGTCCTTCGCGACCACGTCGATCCGCAGCGCTTCGCCGCCGTCGACGATCGCCAGCAGTCGATCGACGTTCGGGTGCGCGCCGGGGCGGTTGCGTGCGTCGGCGGTGTGTTCCGCGAACACGGCGAGGCCGTGCTCCGCGGCCTTCGCGTCGAGCGTGCCGAACGCCTGCTTCAGATAGTTGTACACCGCGAGCGAGCCTTGCTTGCCCGGCTGGTTCTCGATGCTGGCGACCACGTCGCCGTTCGCGCCGACGAGATCGATGCGCGCGACGCCGTCGATGGCCGGCAGTTGCGCGAGATTGTCCTTGAATACTTGGGTCGGTTGAATCACTGGAAACACTCCGTCGGTTCGGTCATGGGCCAATCAGCATGGCCGGCCGTATCTTATCCGATGGCGTGGCGGACCGTGCCGCGCGGCGTTTCGCCGGCGGTCCGGCGGGTCTGGTTCGTGTCGGCGCGCATCCTGGCCCGTCCGCGCGGCGCTCCGGATTCCGGTCGTGCCGCCCGGACGGCACGGCACGCGCGCCCTCGGCATCGCGCGCGCTTTTCCGCTAGAGTGGGAGACCGCCGGCCGCGAACGCAGCCCGCACGGGCGTGCAGCGGCCACGCCGCCATTGCACACGAGGGCCCGATGGACATTGAGCAACGCTACACCGCCAACGCACCGACACGCGCGGAAGTCGACGCACTGACCGGTGCCACCGTCATCGAATTCGGCGCGAACTGGTGCAGCATCTGCGCGGGCACGCAGCCCGCGATCGTCGCATCGTTCTCCGCGCATCCGGCCGTGCGGCACCTGAAGATCGAGGACGGCCCGGGCCGCCCGCTCGGTCGCTCGTTCGGCGTGAAGCTGTGGCCGACGCTGGTGTTCCTGCGCGACGGAGTCGAAGTCGCGCGCGTGGTGCGCCCGGCCGACGCGAAGCAGATCGAAGCCGACGGCTTCGCCGCGCTCGCCTGAGGTCGCGATCATGCAACAGGCCATCACGCACGTCGGTGTCGATACGCGCGGCAGCGGCCTCGTCGAGTTCACGCCGCAGGTGCGGGCATTCGTCGACCAGCATGCGATCCGCACCGGCCTGCTGACCGTGTTCTGCCGCCATACGTCCGCGTCGCTGCTGATCCAGGAGAACGCCGATCCGTCGGTGCAGCGCGATCTCGAACGCTACTTCGCGGCACTCGCGCCCGAGGACGATACGCGCTACGAGCACGACACCGAAGGTGCCGACGACATGCCCGCGCATCTGCGCACGGCGCTCACGCAGGTGCAGCTGTCGATCCCGGTCGAGCACGGACGCATGGTGCTCGGCACCTGGCAGGGCATCTACCTGTTCGAGCATCGCCGCGCGCCGCACCGGCGCGACATCGTGCTGCATCTGATCGGCGAGTAGGCGCGGGCGCCGGGCTGAAGCGGGGCGGCCAACGCCGCACGCAGCCATGCCCGCCTCGATCAGCCGAGCAGCTTCTCGACGAGTGCGCCGAGTTCGCTCAAGTGAACCGGCTTCGGCAGGAATGCGTCGAACACCCGCTGGTTCTCGCGCAGCGCGGCCGATTCGTACGCGCTGACGCCCAGGAGCGCCGGGAACTTCCCGTCGTCGTTCGGCTGGGCGGCCATGCGGATCCGCCGCGCGACTTCGAAGCCGCTCAGGTCCGGCAGTTCGAGATCGAGCACGACGAGGTCGTAATGCGCATCGTTGAAGCGCGCGACGCCCGCGTGCCCGGTGCCGCACAGATCGGCGTCGAGGCCCAGCGCGGACAGCATCGCGCCGAGCGTCTCGCGCGCGTTGTCGTTGTCGTCGACGACGAGCGCACGCCGTTCGCGATGCGTGGCGACCGCGGTCCATGCGGGCGCGTCGCCGGCCGTTTCGGCGGCATCGGGCGCGTCGGCCGGCAGCGTCACGACGAACTCGCTGCCTTCGCCGACGACACTGCGCACGTCCACATGACCGCGCAGCGTCGTCACGATCTCGCGCACGACGGCGAGGCCCATGCCGATCCCGTCCACATGCAGGCCCACCGCATCGTTCGCGCGATAGAACGGCTCGAAGATTTTCGGCAGATGCTGCTTTGCGATGCCGGCGCCGGTGTCGCGCACGGCGAGCTTCAGTTGCCGGCCGGCTGGCGCATCGGCGAGCGCGATCGATATGTGGACCGATCCGTCGATGGTGTACTTGACCGAATTCTCGATCAGGTTCGACAACACCTGCCGCAACAGCTTGCGATCGGAGCGGATCGCGAGATCATGCGGCTCGACCTGCTGCACGACCTCGATCCGCCTGGCCGCGATCTTCTCGCGCAGCGGATCGAGCACCTCGGCGAGCAGCGACGCCATGCCGACCGTCTCCGATTTGGCGTGGCGCTTGGTGGAGCGCAGCTTGATGTAGTCGGTCAGGTCCTTGACCAGTGCTTCGAGCGACGACGCGGAATTCTGCAGCCGCCGGATCGTCTTCAGGTTCGCGTCGGACTGCGGCCGCGCGAGCAGGATCTCGATCGACCCGCAGATTGCCTGCAGCGGCGTGCGCAGTTCGTGGCTGACCATTCCGAGGAACGCGTTCTTTGCCTCGATCATCTCGAACGCGCGATCGGACGCCTTGCGTTCCGCGTCGAGCGCCGCGTCCTGCCGCTCGAGCAGATCGTCGCGCGTGCGCATCGTATAGAACAGCAGCAGGAACAGCGCACACAGGATCACGCCGAGGATGATGCCGAGCGACAGGATCGCCCGCTGCTTTTCCTTCAGCTGATGGAACGTGAAGTCGCGCTGCGCCATCTCGATCGCGCGGAAGTAGTTCGCGAGGCCGTTGACCTTCGGCCAGTACCGGTCGACCTCGTCGATCACGCGCGGCGCGCCGTTCGGCGCGTCGCGCAGCGAGGCCACGTCATGCTTCAGGCGCGTCATGAATTCGCCGAGCACAGCGATTTCGTCGCGCGCGCGCGGGATGCGCAGCCAGTATTCGGACACCTCGGAAGGCCGCTGCAGGAACCCGAACGACACCGACAGGCTGTCGAGCTGCATCTGCACGTGATCGAAGTTGTCGTCCACGCGTGTCGCGTAGAGGATCAGCTGGCGGTCGAAGCGCGTATAGACGTTCCGGTATTGCGCGGCGGTCCAGAACACGCCTTCACGCGGCCCTTCGAGCACTCCTTCGTTGACCGATGTCGCGAGCAGGTCCGACAGCAGGAACGCCCACGCCGCGAATCCCATGATCCACAGCGTTCCCAGAACCACGATGATTTTCTGGTTTTTCCATCGTCCGCGCCTCAGCCTCATGTCGTGCGCTTACTTCACGGTCAGGCCGATGATCTGCCACGCGAACTTCGCTTCGCCGAGCGGCGTCTTCAGCTCGTCGGGATACTGGTCGCGCGGATACATGACCCACAGCGGACCGTAGTTGTCGTTGTCGAGCACCTTGCCGTTCATCGTGCGCGCGAGGATGACGCCGTACTTGTCGGCGTCCGAGACGGGGATCGTGAACGTGTATTCGTCGATGCAGCGGAATTCGATCTCGGTGCCGTGCGCGTCGACCGTCTTCAGCACGTCGGACAGGCTCGGGCCGGTGAAGGTCGCCGTCGGGGTCCAGCTCGTCGACGTGACGATCGTGTGCTGCGGCAGTGCCATCAGCGCCTGCTCGGAAAAGACGAACGACGTTTTGTCGGGCTGGTTGCTGCGGCCGATGTTGCCGTCGACGGTGAACGTGAAGGACGCGGCCCAGCTCGCGGCGGCCATGCCGAGCAGGGCCGCGGCGGCCACGCTCTTTATCCACATCGTCGAAACTCGCATGTCTTTTCCTCGTTGGTGTAATGGTAGGTTTTCGTTGCGGCGTCAGTTCGCCGCGGCGACGGCCGGCAGCGCGATCTTCAGTTCGCGCGCCACTTCGGCGAACAGGATCGGCAGGCGCACGGGTTTTTCCTCGCAGCGCGTGTTGTAGTGCGACACGATATGCGCGATCTCGTCCTCGCTCGCTTCGCCGGTCGAGATCTTGCCGGTCAGCAGGAAGATCGGGGCACCGCCGTTCTCGCTCGAGCGGATGCCGCGCACCAGATCGGCGGCCGTCTGGTCGCCAAGCATCCAGTCTAGGATGTAGCCGTCGAAATCCTCGACCTCCAGCGCCTTGCGGAACGATGCGCCGTCATGGTACGGGATCGCGTTCACGCCTTTTTCGATGAAGTATTCGCATAGGGTTTCGGCGACGTCCCGCGAATCGTCGACCACCGCGATGCGCGCCGCATACACGTTCGGCTGGCTCGAGCGCAGCTCGATGACGTCGACCGGGTACGTGCGCCCTTCGCGCGCATGCTCGCGTTCGGTGACGATCCATTCGCCCTGCCACTGCAGCGCGACGAAGTCCGTTTCGATCTGGCTGCTGGCCTTCGTCGAGATCGCCGCGCGGCAGCGAAAGCGGCGCGACTCGATCACGAGCGTCGCGTCGATCATCTCGGCGGCGGCGGGCTGCGCGCCCTTGTCGTCGAGCAGGAACGCGGGCGGCACGCCGAAGTGCGTCGCGATGTCCTGCAGTTGCGACAGGTTCCACGGGATCAGGCCTTTCATCTTGCGCGTGACGACCGAGAAACTCAGGCCGAGCACGTTCGCGATCGTCGTGTTGTGACTTCGCGGCGGAATGCCGTTGCGCGTCAGCAGATCGCGCACCTTGGTGGCGGTGATGAGATCGACGTTGGCCTGCTCGCTATTGGACATCTTGAAGGGGTCTCCCGGGTTTCAGCGACGAAGAGGATATTCAAAAGTGACGCGATACGCAAACTTCGAAATCGCAAATCACCTTGACATGCCATATTTCTCCATTATTATTGCTCACCACGTCACTATTGTTTGCTGCGTCAGGTTTGGAGGCCGATGTCGACACTGGTCGGCACAGCGAAAAGCGGCTGCGACGAAGTGACTGAACGATTCGAAAGAGAACCTGAGAGAGCCTTGGACTGCGTGTCGGCGTTGGCGAATTGTATTCGCCTCGCCGCGCGCAAACCGGGTGAGCGCTCGCGGGGGTGAATGGGGCGCGAGGCAGTGCGGCGCAGATAAAACGTTGGGAAGGCAAAGAAGATGGTTCGCCGTTTACTTGCACCGGGGCTGCTGTTGCTATTGGCCGCGTGCGCGCAGGATCCGTCCGTCACGAGCAACACGGTGCGGATCTGCGACGAAACCGGTTGTTCTGATCGTCCAAAAGATCAGGTCTCCTATCAAAAAAGGGACGATTCGGACGACCGTGAAGACCCGCGCATCGTATCGCTGAAGCAGGCCGCGAAGACCCAGCCGAAGGCTGCCTACGACCTCGGCCTGCGTTATTTCCGCGGCGACGGCGTACGTCAGGACAGCTACCAGGCACTCAAGTGGATGCGTGACGCAGCCGAGCGGGGCGACCTGCAGGCGCAGAAGGCGCTCGGCAGTTTCTATCTGTTCGGCCTCGAGGAGATGGGCTCCGATCCGCGCGAAGCGGACAAGTGGCTGTCGATCGCGGCAGCCCGCGGCGACAAGGAATCGAAGAAGCTGCTCGAGCTTGCCCGCAAGGCCAGGAAGGAAGACGAAGAAGACTGGAAATGGCGCACGCAGTGGCGTGATGTCTATTACGGCTACTGGTATTCGGGCTATCCGTACTACGGCGTCTGGCATCAGACGTACTGGTACTACTGACCGGACCGACAGCAACGGGGGCTGCAGCGGGGAGACCACCATCGCGCGCCACGCCGGGGGGCTTATCGAAGTTCGCACGGACACATAAGCCGAACAACGACTCTATCGATCGACAACGACATGAAGACCATCCTTTCCCAACGTCTTACTCAAGGTGCGCTGGTTGCAGCGCTTTGCGCGTCCGTCGCCGGCTGCGGCGGCATGGTGATGCCCGGCGGCCAGAATGCCGGTGTGACGGGCGCCGCCGCGGGCGGCACCAGCGCCGGTGCCGATTCGGGCCTGCAGCGCTGCACTTCGCCGCTCGGCACGATCGCCGTCGACGACGGCCGCAATGCCGACTGGTGGGGCCCGTTCGGCAGCGCGACCAAGATGACCACCATCGACCCGCTGCTGCGGCTGGCCGTTCAGCAGTCGAACTGCTTCGTGATCACGTCGATCGGCAACCAGAAGAGCGACGCACGCCTGTCGCGCATCACGCAACTGCAGCGCAACTCGGGCGAATACCGCGCGGGTTCGAAGCAGCAGAAGGGCCAGCGCGTCGCGGCCGACTACTACATGGAACCGCAGATCGTCATCAACGATTCGCCGATCGGCGGTATCGGCAGCATGATCGGCGGGCTGATCGGCAACAGCGCGGTGGCGGCGGTGGCCGGCCACCTGCAGACGAAGGCATCGGTCGTGACGCTGACGCTGTTCGACGTGCGCTCGGCCGTGCAGATCGCGGCGTCTGAAGGCAGTTCGACGGCGACCAACTACGGTGCGGCGCTCGGCGGCTTCGGCGGCGGCGTGGGCGGTGCGCTCGCCGGTTTCTCGTCGACGCCGGAAGGCAAGGCGACCGTCGTCGCATTCATCGACGCGTACAACAAGATGGTCGTCGCCCTGCGCAGCTACAAGGCGCAGGACGTCAAGGGCGGCCTTGGCCGCGGCGGTCAGCTGCAGGTCAACTGACGCTGCCGGGCCGGCGGTGCGTGCCGCCGGCCGATTTCCGATACATGACTGTCCGTGCGCGCGGCGCCGTCCGCGCGTACCGGCTTCGTTCGTCCTTTTCGCTTCGAGGTGATTCCGATGAAAGCTGCCGCATTGATCGCACTGACCTGTCTCGCACTGACCGCTTGCGGCGGCGGCGACGACAATTCCTCGCCCGCCGCGGACGGCGGATCGGGGACGAGCAACAACGGCGGCAATGGCGGTAACGGCAGCGGCAACGGCGGATCCGGTGGCTCGGGCGAATCCGGTGGTTCGGGCGGCAGCACGCTGACGTGGCGTTACGACGCGCAGACGCCTGCGACGGACGGCCCGGGCTTCCTGACGCTTCTCAACAGCGAAGGTGCGAAGGGCTATCGCTATCTGGGCGACGTCTACTACGACCCGACCAACGGCGGGACGCGCTCGATCTTCGTGAACGACGGCACGGCGCAGACTTATACGTATCAGCTGCAATCGCCGCCGAAAGACTGGTCGGGCTTCCTCAGCCAGGCCAACGGGGAAGGCGCGAACGGCTACCGTTACGAAGGGCCGTACGGTTTCGGCTATCTGTATCGCAAGGACGGCGGCTCTTCGGATACCTACACGTATACGACGACGGGCCTTCCGGGCGACCCGAACGCGTTCCTCACCCAGGCGAACGCGCAGGGCCAGTCGGGTTACTGGTTCTTCAGCGCGATGGTCGTCGGATCGGTGCAGGCGAATGTGTACATGAAGAACAACGCATCGAGCGCGACCTATACGTACGATGCGCTGGCCCCGGCGACGACCATCAACGATTTCATCGCGCAGGCCAATAGCGAAGGCGCGAAAGGGTATCGAGCGAAGGGCGGGCAGGTGTTCGGCAGCACGATGTCGTGGATCTACGTGAAGGATCAGACGCAATCGCCGACCTTCACGTACCAGTCGGCCGCGATCCAGTCGACCGGCGCGAACTACGTGCAGCAGGCGAACGATTTCGGTGCGCAGGGCTCGGCTTACCTGAGCGACATCGAGTTCGGTACGACGCCGCCGCTCGCGACGGCGTCGTTCTATTTCAAGCCGACGAACTGCACGGGCTTTCTGTGCACGGCGCTGAATCCGCTCACGCAGAACTGAGCTGGCGCTGCCGGCACGACGATGGTGCGCGGGCCGATCCTGTCCGGATGCCCTGTGCATGCCGAATCGGGTGCGTGCGATGCGCCCGTCTCGTTCGCGGACGCATCTTTCGCCGGCGGGATGGCGTTTCGTATGCGTGCGCGTGCGCGACCGTGGCGATTGGACGAAGCGACTTGTCCGGCAGGGGAGGCGCCCGCCCCCCGATTTAGCCGACAACCTTCGTTCAAGTTCAAAACAATCTTTCAAACAAATCGGACGTGTACTAAAAGGG
This sequence comes from Burkholderia sp. Bp9016, assembly GCF_003857765.1. Taxonomy (NCBI): domain Bacteria; kingdom Pseudomonadati; phylum Pseudomonadota; class Betaproteobacteria; order Burkholderiales; family Burkholderiaceae; genus Burkholderia; species Burkholderia sp. Bp9016. The sequence goes on along the minus strand of NZ_QTPY01000022.1, from coordinate 14,403 downwards.
TAATGCACGCCTGATTTTCGCAGTGCCGTTTGGCATGATCGGGATATCACTATCCCGAATGTTTCCATCGTGACGGCCGGTTCGGCAGGGAATCCGCTGCATGTTCGTGCGCCGGGCGCCGTCACGCCGAGCCATGCCATACAGCACGCTTCAGTCGATTCGCCGTTATCAGAGCATCTCGATGTTCGGGGGCGGCATCGTCGTCACGATCCTGATCCTGATCGCCTGCGGGCTCGGGATCACGTCGATCGTATACGGCTACCTGGACGGCGAGCGGCGCAATTTCCTGAACGGCCTCGAGGAAGCCGCCGACGAGGTGCAGATGGCCGAGACGTCGTTCCGCAACGGCGTCACGAACACGCAACTCATCTGGCGCGAGATCGGCCCGGCGCCGGCCGACGTCACGAATGCATTCTTCGCCCACGGCCAGCAGCTCGCGATCAAGCCGTATCCGTCGCTCGTGGTCGGCGTGCCGGGGCAAACCGCACAGCGCGACGAGGTCGCGCGCTATCTCGCGCTGTCGTTCCTGCTGTCGCGCATCTGCGCGGCGAGTTCGATCAATCGCGGGCGTACGCTCGAGGGCTATCACTACAGCACGCGCACGGGGATGTTCGGCTTCGTGCCGCACCTGGCGCGCGACAATCCGGCGCTCGCGTCGACCGACGCGCGTGCGCATGTGCTCGACGCGCTCCGCATCGATTTCGACGGGCCGCCGCCGGCCGCGAACGACGGGCGGCCGAACGTCCGCTGGTTGCCGCCCTACGTGAATCCCGTCACCGGACAGGCGCGCATCCGCGTGGCCGCCGAGGCGCGTGCCGGCGGCCACCCGTTTGCGGTGCTGGTCACCGAATACGCACCGGAATACCTGCTGTCATGGCTGTCGGGACGTGCGCCGGCCGGCACGTTCTTCATCGTGTCGACGGAGAACCGTCTGATCGCAATCGATCCCGGCGTCGAGCGCACGAACGCGCTGACCGAGCGCTTGTTGAGTCTCGACGTCGCGCGCGATGGCCACGCGTCCGGCGAGCCGTTCTTTCGCGATGGCGCGATCGTGTTCGGCAGCAAGCTCGCGGCAACCGGCTGGACGATCGCCTATGCGCTGTCTTGGGCCGACGTCATGGCCGGCATCGGCGCGCAGGCCGGCGCGCTCGCGGGGGCGACGCTCGTCGCGATCGTCGTGATGTGGCTGTTGCTCGTGTGCTTTCACCGGCGCGTGCTCGTGCCGGTCTATGCGCGCTCGGCCCGCGTGTTCGACAGCGAGGAGCTGTGTCGCAGCGTGATCGCGATGGCGCCGGTCGGCATCGGTCTCGTATCGTTGTCCGACCGGCGCGTGATGCTCGCGAGCGACGCACTGACGCAGATGCTCGTACCGCACGGCGGCGATCACCATGCGCTGTCCGCACAGGTGCTCGAGAAGTACGACGCGTTTGTCGCGAACGGGGGTGCCGGCCGGACGATGATGACCGAGTTCGCACTCGATGCACACGGCGATGCGCCGCTGCATCTGGAGGTCATCGCGCACAGCGCGCGCTACCAGGGCGAAGACGTGCTGATCGCGGCGTTCGCCGACACGAGCGCGCAACACCGGCTCGTGCATCAGCTCGAGGAGGCGGTGCGCGCGGCCGATTCTGCGAATGCGGCCAAGTCGTCGTTTCTCGCCGCGACGAGCCACGAGATCCGCACGCCGCTGAACGTGATCCTCGGCAATCTCGAACTACTTGAACGCACGGCGCTCGATGCGTCGCAGCAGAGCCGCGTGCGGACACTGCGCGCATCGGCCGAAGGTCTGCTCGCGATCGTCAGCGATATTCTCGATTTCTCGAAGATCGAAGCTGGTGCGATGTCGGTCGAGTCGATCGAGTTCGACGTGATCGCGGTGATCGAGCGCGAGCTTGCGGCGTTCGCGCCCGTCGCCAGGGCGAAAGGGCTGCCGCTATTCGCCGATATCGATGCGAGCGGCAGCCAGCAGATGCGCGGCGATCCGACGCGGCTCGCACAGGTGGTCGGCAACCTGTTGAGCAACGCGATCAAGTTCACGAGCGAAGGTCGCATCGTCGCGCGCGTGGCGGTCGGGCGCAATGCGCGCGGTGCACTCGAGCTCGCGATCGGCATCGAGGATACGGGCATCGGGATCGACGTCGCGCAGCAGGCCAGGCTGTTCAAGCCGTTCTCGCAGGTCGACGCTTCGATCACGCGACGCTATGGCGGCACGGGGCTCGGGCTCGCGCTGTGCGATCGGCTGGTCGAGGCGATGGGCGGGACGATCTCTGTCGAAAGTGCGCCGCGCGTCGGCAGCCTGTTCACCGTACGCTTGCCGTTGCGCATGGGTATTGCGCCGAAACTTCCGGTCGGTGCGCGTGCCGGCGCCGGCAGGACACTGATCGTCGTGTCGCCGGAGGACGCCTGGCGTGCGTTCGCATTTCCGCACCTGCGCGCATGGGGTTTCGACGTCGTGATGCATCCGAATCCGATCGGAATTGCAGCCGGGTGCCTCGCGCGTGCCCACGCGGTCGTGCTCTTCGGCGATTCCGATCAATGGCGGCGAGAGGAACTCGACAGCCTCGGCGGCGGTGCGCCGATTGTGCTGGCGACGCCGGACGGCCCGCTGCAGCCGGACGTCGCGGGCCGCACGATCCGCGTGTCGAGCTATTCGCTGAACGGGCTGCGCACGGCGATCGAGCAGGCGCGCGTCGTGAGCGTCGGACAGCGGCGCCAGGCGACCGGCGAAGCCGATGACGGTCGACCCGGAGCGGTTTCCGGTACGCGTGTGCCGCGTGTGCTGATTGCCGACGATGCGGCCGTCAACGGCTCGATTTTCCGCGAGCAGTTGGAGGTGCTCGGCTGCATGGTCCGATGCGTGTCGTCCGGCGGCGCGGCGCTCGACACGCTCGTGACCGGCGAGTGGGACGCGCTGCTGCTCGGCGCCGACCTGCCCGACATGTCGGCCCGTGAACTGGCGGAAGCGGTTCGTGCGCGCGCCGTGCCGTGCGACATGATCGTCGTGGCATCGCATCTCGCGCCCGACGACGCCCGGCGTTACGCGGCATCGAACGTGGAATGCGTGCTGACCAAGCCCGTGACGCTGGCGGACCTGCGCCAGAGTGTCGCGCGCATCGCGCGGCGGCGCGGAATCGCGTTTCCTGCGGGTGCGGAGGGCGAGCGGTCGACGTCGAGAGCGATGGCGGCCGCGGCGGTGCACGGGCAGGGACGATAAAAGAAAAGCGACACCACGACGACGTCGATCGGCGGTGTCAAAGCGGGGAAGGCAGACACGCCGCATCGCTCCGGTGTCGCGTGATTTCGACTGAAGAAGGAAGGGTAAGGCCGTGCGCTATATGGGAAAGGTGTTCGGGCTGCTGCTTGGATTCGCGACGTTGCCGGAGAAATCCAGACGGGATTTCCTGACGAAGCTGAACGAATTCATGATGATGTCGCCGTCGCAGAAGCGACGGGCCATCACCGAGTGGCAGCACGCCGCGGATGACGGGCCGGGCGAGCCGGACAAATCCGCGGTCAAGCGTTAGGCAGCGGCTTCCGCCGCTCAGCGGGACCGGATGGATCGACGGCGTCGGGAGCGCCGCCGATCGGATGTGCGTGGGCGGCGCACCATCGAGGGTTCGTGCCGCAACGCCGTGTCGCGCGCCTCGGCTGGCGCGAGGCAGGTGCGCCGGACCGGGACGGGCGCAGGCAGCCTGGACTCCACCACCGCGACGCAGAACCTGTCTATCATCTTAAAATTACACTGCGCACCGCCCGGTTCGCTGGACGCCGCAACGCGACCGTGTTGCGGGATCGATTCGAATCCCGGCGCGTCGCACAACATGGCACGTCGGGCCGCGTGTATCGGGAGAAGAATAGAGATGGATGAATTTTTTGTGCGGGTGATGGTGGCGGACGATCATCCTTCGTCCGCACTCGGGATGTCGCAGGCGCTCGCGGGCAGCAGCACGATCAAGCTGCTCGGCACCGTCTCGAATTCGACCGACCTCGTCGCGGTGCTCGACGAGCAGCAGAGCGATGTGCTCGTCGTCGACTATGTCATGCCCGGCGGCAAGTATGGCGACGGTCTTTCACTGCTGTCGTTTCTCCAGCGGCGCTATCCGGCGCTTCGTCTCGTGACGATCACGATGATCGACAATCCGAGCGTGCTGTTCGCGATCCAGAAGCAGGGTGTCGGGTGCATCCTGAGCAAGTCCGATGCGATTTCGCACCTGGTCGGCGCGGTTCATGCGGCGTTCGTCGGCGCGAATTATCTGTCTCCATTCGTCAAGAAGCTGCTGGAGGACTGCCGGCCGTCGGCAGGTACCCGTACGCTGACTGCCCGCGAGATCGAGGTCGTGCGGCTTTACGGGGCGGGCCTGACGGTCGGCGAGATCGCCGTCCAGCTTCATCGCAGCAAGCAGACGATCAGTTCGCAGAAGTCGAGCGCGATGAAGAAGCTCGGCATCGTGCGCGATGCAGACCTGATCCGCTATGCGAGCGAGGGCCAATTGCCCGAATTGCCGGAGGCCGAGGCGTAGACGGACGCCCCGGGGCCTGAACTCGGTGAGTTGCACGGCGCATGACGTCGTGCCGGCGCCGATCCGATTTCGACGATACGTATGCCGACCAAACTGAAAACGCTGATCGCGCACGCCACCGCCGCGGGCCGCAAGCCGTTCGAGCCTGGCCGCGTTCGACGGCAGCAGCAATGGCTGTTATACGGGAGCGGCGTGGCGATCACGATATTCGTACTCGTCTGTGCGGCACTCGTCGCGCGCCTCGACATACACGAATCGGTTGCGCAATACCGCTCGGAATTTCTGGTGCGCAAGGCCGATATGTTGGCGGAAATGGAGGTGATCAAGGCGCTCCAGAACCGTTATACCGAGACCCTGGAACTGATGGCGAACCAGCAGCCGGCCGTGCCTCCGGATGCGCTGAAGCGCTTCGACGACGGTCATGGCAGGCTGGACATACTGGGTCGGATGGGGCGCGTGGCGATTGCCGCTTTCGCGGTCGCCCCGTCCGTGCGGTCGGCGGGTGATTATCCGCCGTTTCTCGGCGAGTTTCTTCAGCACGTCGAGGTGACGGGGAGGATGCCGCCGCGGCAACCCGGCGACCCGGGGATGGGCGGATATCTGATCGATCCGCACGGGACGTTCGTCATCGTGACCGGATATCCGTTGGTCAAGCAGTCGCGCGCGCTGCCGGCAGGCTTCGACGTGAAAGCATTGATCCGGAAATTGCAGCCGCCGGCCGATCTGTATCCGGTATCCGCGACCGCCGACAACCGTACGGTTCTGCTCGAGAGACGCGACGATCCGCTCGCCGGACGGTCCGTGCTGCGATTCGTGCAATCGATCCGGGACGCACACGGCAAGCTGGTCGCGTGGCTCGTCGTCGTCAGCCGGCCGGAGATCGACGCCATCCTCGCGCCGGCATCGGCCGGCATGGAGTACGCGCTGGTCGATGCACACGCGAACGTGCTGAGCGGTGGTCAGTCGGATGCCGCGATGATTGCCCGCGGGGTCGATTATGCGCGGGCTGCGGGCGGTGCGCGTGCGGTCGCACATCGGGTCGGCACGAGCATCGTGATCGGCGACCGGATGCCGGGGTTCGACGAGGTGCTGACGGCGACGATCACGTGGCGCGCCCTGTTTGACGACATGGCGGTGCGGTTGAGCATTACCGCCGGTCTCGCGTTGCTCGCCATCGGCACAGTGTGGTGCGCGATCGTTGTATTCGACCGGCGCGCGCTGCGGCCCGCCAACCGCCGCGCAATCCGGCTGATCGAAAGCGAGGCGCTGAACCGCACGTTGATTCGCACGGCGCCGGCCGGGATCATGCTGCTGTCGCTGGCCAACGGCGAAATCATGGTGCGCAACGAGGCCGCGCAGGCCTATGGCGACACCGGAACGGCGCCGTCGTTCGGCAAACGCATCTGGCAGGCTTGGCAGGGCAGTATCGCGAGCGGGACGGTGCCACGTGTCGTTACGCACGAGTTGTCGCTCGAGCGCACCGACGGCGGCACGACCTATCTCGCTGCGGATATCGTCCGCACCCGCTATCGCGGCGTCGACGTGCTGCTCTGTACGCTCACCGACATCACCGCACGCAAGCAGATGGAAGACAAGTTGCGCGAGGCCCGGGAGGCGGCAGACGATGCGAACAAGGCGAAATCGACGTTCCTTGCGACGATGAGCCACGAGATCCGCACGCCGCTGAACGCGATCGTCGGCAATCTCGAACTGATGGCGCGGGCGGCGTTGCCCGCGGTGGAACAGCGCCGGCTGCAGACGGTCGTGTCGTCGTCGGACGCGCTGCTGCGCGTGATCAACGACGTTCTCGATCTGTCGAAGGCGGAATCCAACCAGATGGTGCTGGAGGCCGTACCGTTCGACTTGCGTGCGGTGCTGCACGACGTCGCGGCGATCTTCCACCCGCTCGCCGACGCGAAGCAACTCGTACTCGAATGCCGGATCGCACCCGAACTCGCCGACGGTTACGTCGGCGACCCGACCCGCCTGCGCCAGATCCTGTCGAATCTCGTCAGCAACGCGATCAAGTTTACCGAACGCGGCAGCGTGACGATCGAAGCGCGGCAGTCTGTTGCCGGGGATCGCGCGCGCGGCGTCAAAATCGCGGTGCGCGATACCGGTATCGGTATCGCGCCGGAGAGCCTGCCGACGCTGTTCGACGTGTATGTCCAGACCGATGCGTCGATCTATCGGCGCTTCGGCGGCACGGGGCTCGGGCTGCCGCTGTGCCGGCGCCTCGCGCGATTGATGCATGGCGATCTGACGGTCGAGAGCCAGCCGGGCGCGGGCACGACGCTGGTGGCATCGCTGCCGATGCCCGAGGCGCCGTCCGCGTGGCGGGCCGCGCTCGACGAGCCGGAATCCGGGATCCCGGCGCCGCAGGCGTGCGATGCCGGCGATACGCCGCTACGCGTGCTCGTTGCCGAGGATCATCCGGCGAGCCGCGCATTGCTGCGCGATCAGCTCGAGGTGCTGCATTGCAGCGCGACGCTCGTCGCGAACGGGATCGAAGCGATGCGCGCATTCTTTACTCAGCCGTTCGACGTCGTGCTGACCGATCTCGGCATGCCGGAACTCGACGGTTTCGCGCTCGCGAATTTCCTGCGCGAGCAGGGCGCGAACGTGCCGGTGATCGCGATGACCGCGCATGCGACCGACCAGGACCGGCACCGCTGTGCGCAGGTGGGGGCGGTGGAGGTGGTGCTCAAGCCGCTGTCGATCGATGCGCTCGATGCGGTGTTGCGGCGGCACGCGCCGCGCGGGGCGGCTGCTGCGCTGCCTTCGGCCGGCCGCGGGGCTTCGCCGGCCCCGGCGATCACGGACGAGATGCACGAGAAGTTGCGAACCGCGACGCTGCGCTCACTCGCCTTGATCGACGACGCGCTGCCGCGCGGCGATATCGATCCGGTCAGGATCGAACTGCATTCGATGCGCGGAGGTTTCGCGCTGGTGGGCGACACCGACGCGTGCGACGCCTGTGCGCAAGTCGAGCATGCGTTGTCGCGAGACGGGGCGCACGCACTGATGCCGGCGTGGCCCGCATGCCGGGCGGCGATCGAGGACGCCCTCGACCGGCTTGCCGGAAGCGGCTCGGGAACGTCGCGCGACCAGATCTGAACGGTTCGCGCGGAATTGGGCGGCGATCGGCAAGATGGGGCTTCCCCGTTCGGCCTTGGCCGAGCGCCATCGTCTTTCCGGCTCCCGCTCGTTCGGCGAGCGGGAGTCGTCATGCCGAACCCGACGGGTTCAACGCGTCATTACCAGTTGACCGGACCGAAACGCCACTGCCCGTCGATCTTGCCGAAACTCATGCCGACCGTGGTGTAGGGTTGGGCGGCACCTTCGGCCGAACTGGTTTCGATGTTGCCGGTGTTCGTATTCAGCCCGACCAGGGTACCCCAGTAGAACGGGCCGTATATCGGCGATACCAGGTCGAGACGGCTGCTCGACTTCGACGCGCGGATCGTGCCGGCGTTCTCGCCGACGAGGCCGCCCAGGTTCGAACGCAGGCCCGCGATCGTGCCGGTGGACGACGCGTCGTCGATGACGGCACCCTGATCGTTCAGCCCCACCAGGCCGCCGACGTTCGAGTCGTTCGCCGTGACATTGCCGGACGCGGACGCATGGCGCACGATCGCTCGGTTGCCGCGGTTCGCGCCGACCAGTCCGCCGGCGCGGCTGCCGTTGCCGGCCGTCACGTCGACGGCGGCGCGTACGGTATCCAGCACGCCGGCATTCAGGCCGACGAGTCCGCCGGCATCGCTTCCATCGCCCGCGCTGACCTTGCCGGTCGCGCTTGCGTTCGACACGGTCCCGTCGTTTGTGCCGACGAGCCCGCCGGCGTGGCTGTGGCGGCCTGCCGTTACCGTGCTCCTGGCCTGCGCGTTCCGAATCGTGGCGCCGTTCCTGCCTGCCAGACCGCCGACATGGGCGCTGGCAAGATCCGTTACGTCGCCGTTCGACTGCACGTCGTCCAGCGTGCCGCTCGCGTTGTCGCCGACGAAGCCGCCGATGGCGATTGCACCGTTGGCCGAGACCGGACCGGATGCGGATGCGTTCGCGATCCTGCCGCCGTCGCGGTTCTTGCCGACGAAGCCACCCACGTACCCGCCTTTGCCTGCCGTGACCGTGGCGTTGGCCGACGCGTCGCGAATCGTGCCGGCGTTGACACCGACGAAGCCGCCGGTGCTCGTATTGTCGCGGCCGGACACGCGCCCGCTGCTCGATGAGCGAACGATCAGCCCATGGTTGATGCCGACGAGTCCGCCCGCGCTCTGGACCTCGGGGTTGAACGATTCGTCGAGCGGCGTGCCGGGGCGGCCGGACAACGTGACGTCGGCGAAAGCCTGGCTGTCGGCGATCGTGCCGGCGTTGCTGCCGACCAGGCCACCTACGGAGACGGTGTTGTTGCTGCCCGATACCCGCCCGGTGAAGCTCGCGCGGTCGATCGCGCCGAGGTTCCGGCCGACGAGGCCGCCCATCAGGACCGCGCTCCTGCCGTGGTACGAGACGCTCATGTTTTTCGCGGTGACGTTGGTGATGCGTCCGCCCAGGTTGTCGCCGACCAGACCGCCGACGTACGCGGCGCGCGCGGCCGACGTGCCGTCGACGGTGAGCGAATCGAGCGTCAGGTTCGCGAGCGTGCCGCTGCTTTGCCCGAACAGGCCGATGTTCGGCCCGGTATTGGTGATCGACAGCCGGCTGATCGTGTTGCCGAGGCCGTCGAATACGCCGTAGAACGCGCGGTCGCCGCCGATGCTGCGGAAGCTCGCGTTCGCGCCGTCGATCGTATTGCCGATCACGTAGCGGCCGCCGAGGTTCGCATCGATACTGCGCAGGTCGGCAACCGTGTGCAGCACCTTGTAGTCCTCGCCGTTCGAGCGGAACGACGCGTTCTCGCCGGACAGCGTGACGACAGCCTGGTTGTTCAGCGTATGGCCGTTCTTCGAATTGAGCTCGAGGTGTGCGTTACGGCCGGTGAGCTTCAATGCGTCGTTGATGCGGATTTTGTCGGCGGCGTTGACGGTCAGGCGCGCATTCGCGCCGGTCGACGACAACGTTTGCCGAAGATCCACGTTGCCGTTCTGCGACGTGAGCGTGAGCGAGCGATCGCTGTTCCACGACACCGGGGCGCCGACCGTCAGGTCGCCTCGCGTGTTGGTCAGTGCGACGTCGGTCGTGCCGAGGTTGCGTGACAGCGTGTCGCCATCGATCGACGCGTCGGCCGGATAGAGGCTGTCGGCGTTGTTGTTTGCGACGCCGGCATTGGCGGCTTCGATGGTCCAGGTGCCCGCGGTGTCGCCTGCACGCGTGTCGACCGTGGTGCCGCGTGCGACACGAACCTGTTCGCCGCGTGTGACGATGGAGCCGGCCGGCGCGCCGGCTTCGGCCGCGCTCGTGTCGAGCGTGCCGGCGACCTTGACGGTGCCGCCGTCGAGCGTGATCTTGCCGGCGCGGCTGGCGAGGCCCTTGGCCTCGATGGTGCCGGTGTTGTTGACGACGGCGTTCAGCAGGTTGCCTGCCGCACGCGCGGTCATCAGCACTTCGCCGCCGTCGGCCTTGAGCAGGCCGCCGTTGCTGGCTTGCGCGTCGACCGCGCCGCCTTCGACCTGGAGGCTGAGCAGGTCGTTGCCGTCGAAGTTGACCTTGAAGGTGTTGCCTGCGCCGAGCGCGATGCGGCCCATCTTCGCCTGGATCACGCCGTTGTTGGACACGCGCGCGCCGAGCAGCGCGACGCTGCCGCCGTCGGCGGCGGTGATGTGGCCGTCGTTGACGACGGAGGCGGTGGAGTTGCCGGAGAAGCGATAGTTGCCGGCGAGGAAGTCGGCGTCGGCGATGTTCTGGGTGGACGCGACGAGGCCGCCGACGTTGATCTGCGCGCCGGAGCCGAACAGCACGCCGTTCGGGTTGACGAGGAAGACCTTGCCGTTGGCGTCGAGCTGGCCGTGGATCTGGCTGCCGTTGTTGCCGACGACGCGGTTCAGCGCGATCGACTGCTTGCCGGGCTGATGGAACGCTACGCGCTCGTTGCCGGCGATGCTGAAGTCGTTCCAGTTGGTGATGAGCTTGTCGGTGTGCTGGTTGATCGACATCGACTTGCCGTCGTTCTCGCGGACGATGTCGGCCTTGCCGGCGGTGATGTTCTCGCCGGTGGGCAGTGCGAAGGCGGGCAGGGCGGTGAAGCCGAGCAGGGAGAGGGCGGCGGCAGCGCGCTTGGCGCTACCGGGCTTGGCGCGCCGGCGCGCGGTTTCCCCAACGGCGCGCCAGCATCCCTGAGTCGGGTTCCACACCAGTGCGTAGGTCTTGTTCATCGTTTGGTCTTCCTGGTTGATTTGCGGGAAGTCCGGCCGATCTTGACGGCAGATCGGCCGGAGGCAGGCAACCGGCGGCCTCGCGGCCGCCGGCGACGAGCGGTCGGACCGCTCGTATCAGGCGACGGATCCAGTCTGCCGTTCAGGCGGCGCAGCCGGAACCGTTCGGGTTCACGTCAGGGCTTCACCTGACCATAGTTCACGCCGACCAGCGCGCCGTAGGACTGGTCATAGCCCGCCTTCACATCGACGACGCTGGTACTCGACGAGCCGTAGACGAAGCCGAAATTGCCGCCGACGAGCCCGCCCAGTCGCGCGTACCGGCCGCCGGATACCGTGCCGCTCGACGACGAGGCGGTGATGGTGCCGCCGTTGCTGCCAACGAGGCCGCCGACGTAGCTCGCGTCGCCGCCCTTGACGGAGCCCGTCGCGCGCGACTGATCGACTTTCCCCGTCAGGATGCCGACGAGGCCGCCGACCTTGCTCTGCATGCCGGCTTCGACGTTGCCCGACGCCGTCGACCGTGCGACGGTGCCGTTCTCGTTGCTGCCGACGAGGCCGCCGGCCGACGAGAAGTCGCCTGCCTTTACCTCGCCCGTGGCGCGGGAATCGGCGATCGTCCCCGTGTTACGGCCTGCGAGCCCGCCCGCGTAGCTGGATTGACCGGCCCGGACCTTGCCGTTGGCGCTCGACGTGCGGACGATGCCCTGGTTGAGCCCGACGAGGCCGCCTGCCGTGCTGCCGTTCAGAACGGTGACGCTTCCCGACGCGTTGGAGGAGTCGAGCGTGCCGGCATTGGTCCCGGCAAAGCCGCCCGCCGTGCTGTTGTGGCCCGCGGCCACGTCGCCGGATGCGTCGGATGCCTCGATGGTGCCGGCATTCGCGCCGACGAAACCGCCGACCGTGCTGTTGTCGTCGCCGGCCACGTTGCCGCTGGCCAGGGATGTCTCGATGAAACCGTCGTTCGCGCCCGCGAAGCCGCCGAGCGTCGATTTGCCCGTGGCGCGGACATGGCCTTGCGCGTTGGATGCATGGATGCGGCCCGCCGTGCCGTTGCGCCCGACGAAGCCGCCGGCAACGCTCTCGGTGCCAGCAATGACGTTGCCCGTCGAGGTCGACTGGTCGATGTCGCCGTCGTTGTAGCCGACCAGGCCGCCGGCCACCGTCTTGTTGCCCGCCGTCACGGTTCCGTTGGCCTGCGACTTCAGGATACGGCCGCTGTTCGTGCCGACGAGACCGCCGACCGTGCTCGACGCGGCTGCGAACACGTCGCTGTCGGATGTGGAATCGTCGATTTCGCCCAGGTTCACGCCTGCGAGGCCGCCGGCGACGCTGCGCTCGCCGACGCTCACCTTGCCGCTGGAGCGCGACTGCGCGATGGTGCCCAGGTTCAGGCCGACGAGCCCGGCCGCGATGGCGTTGTTGCGCGCGGTCACGCTCGCGGTCGACGACGACTGCTTGACGATGCCGTTGCCGTCGTTGAAGCCGACGAGTCCGCCGACCATCGAATTGGCGCCCGTCGCGTTGATGGAGCCCGCACTCGACGAGCGCTCGATCATGCCCGTGTTGTGACCGACCAGGCCGCCGGTGGCGCCGTCGTGCGCGGCGCTGATGCGGACGTCGGCATGGCTGTCGCGGATCGTTGCCGATACCGGCGGCTTGTTCAGCAGCGTCAGGTTCTCGCCCACGAGGCCGCCGATCGCCTGCGCGTAGCGATCGCCGTCGATGCGGCCGGACACGCTGGCGCGCTCGATCGTGCCGCCGTAGTTCGAGCCGACGAGGCCGCCGATGATCGCCGGCCCCGTGGCCGAGACCGACACGTTCGTGGCCGTCACGTTCGAGATCAGGCCCGAGTTGCTGCCGGCGAGCGTGCCGACCGAAATCGGCCAGCCATACGGCAGACCCGACGCGGTCGTCACGATGTCGTTCAGGTTGAGGTTGGCGATGCTGCCTGCGTTGTGCGAGAACAGGCCGACGGCCAACTTGCCCGGATTGGAGATCCGCAGACGCGTGATCGTGTTGCCGAGGCCGTCAAATTTGCCGTAGAACGATTGGTCGCCGCCGATGCTGCGGAAGTTCGTGTTCGCGCCGTCGATCGTGTTGCCGATCACGTAGCGGCCACCCCGGTTCGCATCGACACTGCGCAGGTCGGCAACCGTGTGCAGCACTTTGTAGTCCTCGCCGTTCGAGCGGAACGACGCGTTCTCGCCGGACAGCGTGACGACGGCGTTGCGGTTGGAAAGCGTGTGGCCGTTCTTCGAGTTGAGCTCGAGGTGCGCGTTGCGGCCGGTGAGCTTTACCGCGTCGTTGATGCGGATTTTGTCGGCGGCGTTGACGGTCAGGCTCGCGTTCGCACCGGTCGACGACACCGTCTGCTGCAGATCGACGTTGCCCTTCTGCGACGTGAGCGTGAGCGAGCGATCGCTGTTCCATGACACCGGGCCGCCGACCGTCAGGTCGCCTTGCGTGTTCGTCAATGCGACGCTGGTCGTGCCGAGGTTGCGCGACAGCGTGTCGGCACCGATCGAGCGATCGCCGTTCACGCCCGCATTGGCGGCTTCGATGGTCCAGGTGCCGGCGGTGTCGCCCGCGCGCGTGTCGACGCGCGTGTCGGCGGCGACGTCGACGCGTTCGCCGCGTGTGACGATGGAGCCGGCCGGCGCGCCGGTTTCGGCCGCGCTCGTGTCGAGCGTGCCGGCGACCTTGACGGTGCCGCCGTCGAGCGTGATCTTGCCGGCGCGGCTGGCGAGGCCCTTGGCCTCGATGGTGCCGGTGTTGTTGACGACGGCGTTCAGCAGGTTGCCTGCCGCACGCGCGGTCATCAGCACTTCGCCGCCGTCGGCCTTGAGCAGGCCGCCGTTGCTGGCTTGCGCGTCGACCGCGCCGCCTTCGACCTGGAGGCTGAGCAGGTCGTTGCCGTCGAAGTTGACCTTGAAGGTGTTGCCTGCGCCGAGCGCGATGCGGCCCATCTTCGCCTGGATCACGCCGTTGTTGGATACGCGCGCGCCGAGCAGCGCGACGCTGCCGCCGTCGGCGGCGGTGATGTGGCCGTCGTTGACGACGGAGGCGGTGGAGTTGCCGGAGAAGCGATAGTTGCCGGCGAGGAAGTCGGCGTCGGCGATGTTCTGGGTGGATGCGACGAGGCCGCCGACGTTGATCTGCGCGCCGGAGCCGAACAGCACGCCGTTCGGGTTGACGAGGAAGACCTTGCCGTTGGCGTCGAGCTGGCCGTGGATCTGGCTGCCGTTGTTGCCGACGACGCGGTTCAGCGCGATCGACTGCTTGCCGGGCTGATGGAACGCTACGCGCTCGTTGCCGGCGATGCTGAAGTCGTTCCAGTTGGTGATGAGCTTGTCGGTGTGCTGGTTGATCGACATCGACTTGCCGTCGTTCTCGCGGATGATGTCGGCCTTGCCGGCGGTGATGTTCTCGCCGGTGGGCAGTGCGAAGGCGGGCAGGGCGGTGAAGCCGAGCAGGGAGAGGGCGGCGGCGGCGCGCTTGGCGCTACCGGGCTTGGCGCGCCGGCGCGCGGTTTCCCCAACGGCGCGCCAGCATCCCTGAGTCGGGTTCCA
>NZ_QTPY01000021.1:0-128467 GCF_003857765.1 Burkholderia sp. Bp9016 | reverse complement strand
CAGCGCGAGCAGCGCGCCGACGCCGGCCGACGGCAGCGTCGACAGGATCGTGATCGGGTGGATGTAGCTCTCGTACAGGATCCCGAGCACGATGTAGACGGCCAGCAGCGCCGCGAGGATCAGGATCGGCTGGTTGTTCAGCGATTGCTGGAACGCCTGCGCGGTGCCCTGGAAGCTGCCGACGATCGTTGGCGGCACGCCGATCTGCGCCATCGTCTGGTAGATCACCTGGGTCGCCTGCGACAGCGACACGCCCGGCGGCAGGTTGAACGAGATCGTCGTCGCGACGAACAGCCCCTGGTGGTTGACCGACAGCGGCGTCGTGCTCGGGCCGAATGTCGCGATCGCCGACAGCGGGATCATCGTCGATTTCGACGTCGACACCGACGCGCCCGACGACGCACTCGACTTGCCGCTCGACGCGATCGAGTTCAGCGCCTGGTTGCGCGCGGAATCGGAGGCGATCGCCGCGGCGCTGGTGGCGGCCGTGGCGGCGCTCGACGTGCCGGCCGACGTCGCGACGAAGGTGCCGGCGGCGGCGTTGGTGGTCTGCGAGCCGTTCGCGCTGCCGCCCGACGTGCTGATCCATACCTGGTTCAGCATCTCCGGGCTCTGCCAGTATTGCGGCGCGACTTCCATCACGACGTGGTACTGGTTCAGCGGGTTGTAGATCGTCGAGACCTGGCGCTGGCCGAACGCGTCGTACAGCGTGTTGTCGATCTGCGCGGGCTTGATGCCGAATCGCGCGGCGGTTGCCCGGTCGATCGTCACCATTGCCTCCATGCCGCCTTGCTGCTGGTCGGAGTTCACGTCGGTCAGTTCGGGGCGTTTTTGCAGCGCCTCGGTCAGCAGCGGCCCCCATTTGTACAGATCGGCGGTCGAATCGCCGAGCAGCGTGAACTGGTACTGCGCGTTGCTCTGCCGGCCGCCCACGCGAATGTCCTGTGCGGCTTGCAGGAACGTGCTCGCGCCCGCGACGTCCGACAGCGGCTTGCGCAACTGTTGGATCACCTGGTCGGCGGACAGCTTGCGCTGGGTGCGATCCTTCAGCATCACGAACATGAAGCCCGAGTTGGTCTGCGTGCCGCCGGTGAAGCCCGCGACGCTCTGCACGTTCGGGTTGGCCTGCACGATCCGCATCATCTCGGTGAACTTCTGCTTCATCGCCTGGAACGACGTGGACTGGTCGGCCCGAATGCCGCCGATCATCAGCCCGGTGTCCTGCTGCGGGAAGAAGCCCTTCGGTACGACGATATACAGGTAGACGTTGAGACCGATCGTCGCGAACAGGATCAGCACGATCAGCAGCGGGCGGCGCAGCGCCCACGACAGCGAACGCTCGTAGCCGCGCTGCATTCGCGTGAAGACGCGCTCGAGGAAGCGGCCGAAGCGGCCTTCGTCCTCGACCTCGTGCGGCTCGCGCAGCAGGCGCGCGCACATCATCGGCGTGACCGTGAGCGAGACCGCGAGCGACACGGCGATCGCGAGCGACAGCGTCAGCGCGAACTCGCGGAACAGGCGCCCGACGATGCCGCCCATCAGCAGGATCGGCAGGAACACCGCGACGAGCGAAATGCTCATCGACAGCACCGTGAAGCCGACCTCGCGGGCGCCGTCGAACGCGGCCTGCAGCCGCGGCTTGCCGTTCTCGATGTGGCGGGTGATGTTCTCCAGCACGACGATCGCGTCGTCGACGACGAACCCGGTCGCGACGATCAGCGCCATCAGCGACAGGTTGTCGATCGAGAAGCCGAGCAGGTACATCGCGCCGAACGTGCCGATGATCGAGATCGGCACCGCCACGCTCGGGATCAGGGTCGCGCGCCAGTTGCGCAGGAACAGGAACACGACCATCACGACGAGGCTGACCGCGATCAGCAGCGTGTGCTCGGTGTCCTTCAGCGACGCGCGAATGGTGGTCGACCGGTCGAGTACCGGCGTGACCGTGATGTCGGCCGGCAGCGACGCGGTGAGCTGCGGCAGCGCCGCGCGCACGCGGTCGATCGTGTCGATGATGTTCGCGCCGGGGGAGCGGTAGAGGATCACGAGCACCGCGCGCTTGCCGTTCGACAGGCCGAGGTTGCGCAGATCCTCGACCGAATCGACGACGTCGGACAGATCCGACAGCCGCACGGCCGCGCCGTTGCGGTACGCGACGACGAGATCGCGGTACTGCGATGCCTGCGACGCCTGGTCGTTCGTATAGAGCTGGTAGTGCTGCGGGCCGAACTCGATCGCGCCCTTCGGGCTGTTCGCGTTGGCGGACGAGAGCGCCGCGCGCACGTCCTCGAGGCCGATCCCGTAGTGGAACAGCGCCTGCGGCTGGAGCTCGACGCGCACGGCCGGGTTCGCGGAGCCGCTCACCGTCACCTGGCCGATCCCGTCGATCTGCGACAGCGACTGCTGCAGCACGGTCGACGCGGCGTCGTACAGCTTCGCGGGCGACGACGTTTCCGACGTCAGCGACACGATCATGATCGGCGAATCGGCCGGGTTGACCTTGCGGTACGTCGGGTTGCTCTTCAGCGATGCGGGCAGGTCGGCGCGCGCGGCATTGATCGCGGCCTGCACGTCGCGCGCGGCGCCGTCGATGTCGCGGTTCAGCCCGAACTGCAGGATGATCCGCGCGTTGCCGACGGTGCTGGTCGACGTCATTTCGGTGACGTCGGCGATCGAGCCGAGGTGCCGCTCGAGCGGGCTGGTCACGCTGGTCGCGACCGTCTCCGGGCTCGCGCCGGGCAGCGACGCCTGCACCGAGATGGTCGGGAAGTCGACCTGCGGCAGCGGCGACACCGGCAGCTTGATGAACGCGAACAGGCCCGCGAGCGCGACGCCGAGCGCGAGCAGCGTCGTCGCGACGGGGCGGGTGATGAAGGGGCGCGACAGGTTCATGGCTTACGCATCAGTGTGCTTGCCGGCGGCGGGGCCGTGCCGTTCGAACCAGCCGCGCACGCGACGCGCGAGGCTGTCGAAGCCGAGGTAGATCACCGGCGTCGTGAACAGCGTCAGCACCTGCGACACGACCAGGCCGCCCGCGATCGCGATCCCGAGCGGCTGGCGCAGCTCGGAGCCCGCGCCGGAGCCGACGATCAGCGGCACCGCGCCGAGCAGTGCTGCGAGCGTCGTCATCAGGATCGGCCGGAACCGCAGCAGGCACGCCTGATAGATCGCCTCGCGCGGCGGCTTGCCTTCGACGCGTTCGGCCTCGAGCGCGAAGTCGATCATCATGATCGCGTTCTTCTTCACGATCCCGATCAGCAGCACGATCCCGATGATCCCGATGATGTCGAGGTCGTGGCCGGTGATCATCAGCGCGAGCAGCGCGCCGACGCCGGCCGACGGCAGCGTCGACAGGATCGTGATCGGGTGGATGTAGCTCTCGTACAGCACGCCGAGCACGATGTACATCGTGATGACGGCCGCGAGGATCAGGAACAGCTGGTTCGACAGCGACGCCTGGAACGCGAGCGCGGCCCCCTGGAAGCGCGTCTGGAACGAGCCGGGCAGCGCGATGTCCTTCTCCGCGGCGTCGATCGCCTTAACGGCCTCGCCGAGCGACGCGCCCGGCGCGAGGTTGAACGAGATGGTCGTCGACGGGAACTGCGACAGGTGCGAGACCAGCAGCGGCGACGGCCGTTCGTGGAACGACGCGATCGACGACAGCGGCACCTGGCCGCCGCCCGCGGACGGCAGGTAGATGTCGTTCAGCGACTGGGCGTAGTGCTGTTCCTTCGGCTCGGACTCGAGAATCACGCGGTACTGGTTCGACTGCGTGAAGATGGTCGACACGATACGCTGGCCGAACGCGTCGTACAGCGCGTTGTCGACGGTCGCCGGCGTGATGCCGAAGCGCGCGGCGCTCGCGCGGTCGATCTCGATGTAGACCGACTGGCCGTTGCTCTGCAGGTCGGTCGCGACGTCGGCGAGCGACGGCTCCTGCTGCAGCCGTGCGACGAGCTTCGGCACCCAGGTCGCGAACTCGTCCTCGTTCGGGCTCGTCAGCATGAACTGGTACTGCGTCGGGCTCACGGTCGAGTCGATCGTCAGATCCTGCACCGACTGCATGAACAACGAGATGCCCGTCACGTTCGCGACGCGCTGCTGCAGGTCGCGGATGATCTGCGCAGCGGTTTCGGAGCGATCGTCGCGCGCCTTCAGGTTGATCAGCATCCGGCCGCTGTTCAGCGTGATGTTGCTGCCGTCAACGCCGATGAAGGACGTGAGGCTCTCCACGTTCGGATCCTTCAGGATCTCGGCCGCGAGCGCCTGCTGGCGTTCGGCCATTGCGCTGTACGAAATCGACTGCGGCGCCTGCGTGATCGCCTGGATCACGCCGGTATCCTGCGCGGGGAAGAAGCCCTTCGGCACGTACACGTAGAGCAGGGCGGTCAGCCCGAGCGTGATCAGCGCGACGACGAGCGTCGAGCGCCGGCGGTTCAGCACCCATTCGAGCGCGACCGCGTAGCGCGCGATCACCCAGTCGATCCCGCGGTGCACGCGCGCCTCGAAGCGGTGGCTCTCGGGCGGCGGCGAATGGCGCAGCAGCTTCGCGCACATCATCGGCACGAGCGTGAGCGACACGATCGCCGAGATCACGATCGTCACAGCGAGCGTAATCGCGAATTCGTGGAACAGGCGGCCGACCACGTCGCCCATGAACAGCAGCGGGATCAGCACCGCAATCAGCGACACCGTCAGCGAGATGATCGTGAAGCCGATCTGCTTCGAGCCCTTCAGCGCGGCCTCGAGCCCGGTGTCGCCTTCCTCGACGTAGCGCGCGATGTTCTCGATCATCACGATCGCATCGTCGACGACGAAGCCGGTCGCGATGGTGAGCGCCATCAGCGACAGGTTGTTCAGCGAGAAGCCGGCCAGGTACATCACCGCGAGCGTGCCGATCAGCGACAGCGGCACCGACAGGCTCGGGATGATGGTCGCGTAGATGTTCGCGAGGAACAGGTACATCACCAGCACGACCAGCGCGACGGCGAGCAGCAGTTCGAACTGCACGTCGCGCACGGCCGCGCGGATCATCGTCGTGCGGTCGGTGACGATCTGCACGTCGAGCGCCGCGGGCAGTGTTTCCTGCAGCTTCGGCAACTGCGCCTTGATCGCGTCGACAGTCGCGATCACGTTCGCGCCCGGCTGGCGCTGCACGTTCAGCACGATCGCGGGCTCCGAATCGACCCACGCGCCGAGCTTGGTGTTCTCCGAGCCGGCGACGACCTTCGCGACGTCGGTCAGCATCACCGGGCGGCCGTTCTTGTACGCGACCACCGCGTCGTTGTACTGGTCGGCGCTGGTGAGCTGGTCGTTCGCATTGATCGTGTACGCGCGCGTCGGGCCGTCGAAGTTGCCCTTCGGCGTGTTCACGTTCAGGTTCGAGATCGTCGTGCGCAGGTCGTCGAGGTTCATCCCGTACTGCGCGAGCGCGGTCGGGTTCGCCTGGATCCGCACCGCCGGCCGGTTACCGCCCGACAGGCTCACGAGGCCGACGCCCGCGATCTGCGAGATCTTCATCGCGAGACGCGTGTCGGTCAGGTCCTGCACCTGCGTGAGCGGCAGGGTCTTCGACGTGATCGCGAGCGTCAGCACCGGCGCGTCGGCCGGGTTGACCTTCGCGTAGATCGGCGGGGCCGGGAGGTCGGACGGCAGCAGGTTGCCGGCCGCGTTGATCGCGGCCTGCACTTCCTGTTCGGCGATGTCGAGCGGCAGGTCGAGCGAGAACTGCAGCGTGATCACCGATGCGCCGGCCGAGCTTTGCGACGACATCTGGTTCAGCGACGGCATCTGGCCGAACTGCCGCTCCAGCGGCGCGGTGACCGACGACGTCATCACCTCCGGGCTCGCGCCCGGATAGAAGGTCTGGACCTGGATCGTCGGGTAGTCGACTTCCGGCAGGGCGGCGAGCGGCAGGAAGCGCAGCGCGACGATACCGGCCAGCATGATCGCCGCCATCAGGAGGGCGGTGCCGACCGGCCGGAGAATGAAGAGGCGGGATGGATTCATCGAGCGGCCCGCGCGTTACTGGGCCGCGGGGGCCGCAGCCTGCGACGCGCCATGCTTGTGTCCGCCGTGGTGGCCGGCCGTACCCGAGGCGCCAGACGCCGCTCCGGCGCCATGCGCGCCTTTCGGCTTGTCGGCCGGGATCGTGACTTTCGCGCCTTCGCGCAGCCGGTCGGAGCCGTCGGTGACGACGCGCTCGCCGATCGCGACGCCGCTCGCGATGCTCGTGCGCTCACCGTCGACCGGGCCGGCCGTGACCTTGCGCACCGTCACCGTGTTGTCGGGCTTCACGATGTAGACGAACTGGCCGATCGAGCCGGTCAGCACCGCGGACGTCGGCACGATGGTCGCATTGCGGAGCACGTCGACGAGCAGCCGAGTGTTGACGAACTGATTCGGGAACAGCAGGCCGCCCTTGTTATCGAACATCGCGCGCAGCTTGACCGTGCCGGTGCTGGTATCGATCTGATTGTCGACCGTTGCGAGCGAACCCGTTTCGAGCGGCACCGTGTTGTCGCGGTTGTATGCGGTGACCGACAGCTTCTGGCCTGCGTTCACCTGCTTGAGGATCTGCGGCAGGTTGTCTTCCGACGTCGTGAAGATCACGCTCATCGGCTGGAGCTGCGTGATCACGACGATCCCGTTCGTATCGCCCGGTGTTACATAGTTGCCCGGGTCGACCTGGCGCAGGCCGACGCGGCCCGACACCGGCGCCGTGACGCGCGCGTACGTGAGGTTCAGCTTCGCGGAATCGATCGCCGCCTGGTCGGTCTTCACCGTCCCTTCGTATTGCTTGACGAGCGAGGCCTGCGTGTCGACCGTCTGCGACGCGATCGAGTCCTGCGACAGCAGCGTCTGGTAGCGCTTCAGGTCGATGCGGGCCGTCGCGAGCAGTGCCTGGTCGCGCGCGAGCGTGCCTTCGGCGTTCTCGAGCGCCACCTGGTACGGGCGCGGATCGATCTGCGCGAGCAGGTCGCCTTTCTTTACGATCTGGCCTTCCTGGAACGCGACGGACTGCAGGTAGCCCGACAGTTGCGTTTTGACCGTCACGTTCGCGAGCGGCGTCACGGTGCCGAGCGCGGACAGCACGATCGGCATCTCGCCTTGCGTTGCGGTCGCGACCGACACCGGTTGCGGCACGTTCGCCATCGCCGCGGGACCGCCGCGGCCGCGATGACCGCCCCCGCCACCGCCTGCAGCGGCGCCGGACGCCGCGCCGCCCGCTGCCGGCGCGCCGGCCGGCGTACGGCTCCACGGATGCCACCACAGCAGGCCGCCGATGACGACGACCGCAAGCGTCCCGAGCACCAGTGTGCGGCGCGGACGGCGAGCGGCGGGGGAGGCGGGATCCTTCGAAGGGGGCGTGGGCTTTTGTTGGTTGTCCATCGTGTTCTGTCAGGAAGACGGCGCGGCGTGCCGGGGCAACGGGCGCGGAGCTGCGCGTGGGCATGCGGTGCCGGAGGGCTGGCTCGGTCCGGGCCCTTCCGATCCGCGCGAGAAAAGAGCGGTGCGCACCGCGAATGCGGCGCGACGATGGGCATGATCCTACGTCCCGTCCCCGTTAGAGTCCAGTAGTCTATCTTTCAACGGGTTACGCTCGTTACAGAACGCGACAGAACGATGACGAATCGATTACAGGTCGCCCCGTCGGGCTGGCGCGCCGCCGATCTCGCGAGTGATTTTCGCGATACATTCGTGCAGCGCGGGCACCACGTGTTCCTGCAGCCATTCGGGCGAGCACTGGCTCGCCGCGCCGCCGCAATTGACCGAGTAGCGCTGGCCCGACGGACCGACGAATCCGGCCGCAACCGCGTTCAGCCCTTCGCGCCATTCGCCGATTGCGATCGCATGGCCTTCGCGCATCGCATCTTCGAGCGCAGGGGTCAGGCGAGCCGAGACGTGCGGCCAGTCGTCGCCGGCCGTCATGCGCAGCGCGTCGAGCAGCGCGCGCCGCTCGTCGTTCTCCAGCGCCACGAGATAGGCGCGGCCGACGGCGGTGCGCGCGATGTCCATCCGCGAGCCGATCTCGAGGCGCGTGACGAGCACGGCCGAGCGCGGCCGGATCACGTCGATCGCGACCATGTCGAGCCGGTCGCGCACCGCGAGGTGCACGGACAGCGACGTGCGCTCGGCGAGTTCGATCATGAACGGCCGCGAGCGCGCGCGGATGTCGAAGTTGCGCAGGAAACCGTGGCTCAGCTCGAGCACCGACGCGGTCAGGACGAAGCGCTCGCTGTCGGGCAACTGGAACAGGAAGCCGGCGCTGACGAGCGTCGCCGTGATGCGCGATACGGTCGGCTTCGGGATGCCGGTCAGTTCGGTCAGCTCGCGATTGCTGACCGGTGCGTCGGCCGCTGCGATGCGGCGCAGCACGGCGAGGCCGCGTGCGAGCGCGGTGATTTCGTCGGGCGACGATTCGCGTTCTCGGGGCACGGGAGGCGTTACAGATGTCGACACGAGGGATTCTCTCTATTTCCGAAACTCGATTTCAATTTTGTTGGTATCGTACGATAATTGTCAAAACATGCGCGTTCCACGGGTGAAGCGTTCATTGGATGATATTTTACGGGTTCACCCTTGGTTTATTAGGAAAACGCTCAAGGCAGCGTTACCGGAAAGTGAAGAAACCGGTGCAAATACCGCTTGACTTGTCGGGCGGAAACGGAAAGAATGTCTCACGTTTTCGAAACATCGTTTCAGGAGTTTAACCGGCAACGGTGTTTCGCGCAGTCTCTCAGGTTCTAGCACGGCCCTCGGAATGGCTAGAACTTTTTTAGCGCCACGGTTTCCGTGGCGCTTTTTTTTGCCCGTCCGCCGGACGCGTCAGGCCCGTATTATCCCCGATCGTTTGAAAACGCCCGTTCGACCGCGCGCGCGCGTGTGTGCGGCGCACGAAAAAAAGCGCGACGCCCGAACGGGCATCGCGCATAAACCGGCGTGGAGCGCCGACGAATGAAACGTGATGAAGAAGCGGGGCGGCGAGGGACCGTCGATCGGGCGAGCTGTCCCTCGCGCGATGCTCAGGCCTTCGCGAGCTTGATGCTGGTCGGCTCCGCGGTCAGGTAGCCGACGCTGGCGCCGAACCGGTCCTTGAAGTTCGCGCGCACGAGCGGATCGAGCGTCGGCTTGACCTTGTCGTGCAGCGGCGACTCCCAGTCGCCCGCGTGCTGGAAGTTGCTCATGATGTACGTCCAGCCGTTGATCTCGTCGACCGCGTGCAGGCCCGTCGATTCGGCGCCGGCCGGACACGACAGCACGCGCGTGAGCGATTTCGTATCGACGTTGTACGCCCACAGGAAGTTGTTCACGTGCATGCCCGAGTCTTCGCCGATGAAGAGGGTGCGCAGCTTTTCGGAGAACTTCAGGTTGTCCGGGTTCGCGATCTTGTCCGGGTGTGCGAGGTTGCCCAGCGCGTCCGCCGTCGCGAGATCCTCGCCGACGAGCGCGGCCGGCGCGCTCATGTCGACCGGCACCCATTCGCTGTCGATCGCGGCGCCCGACGTGTCGCGCTGGCCGGCCTTCAGGTTCAGCGCGTAGACGGCGCCCGCGGCGATCTTCTTGTCGACCGCGACGTCGCGCGACACGGCATTGCCCTGGACCATCGACGTTTCGATCCGCGACATCGCCGTGTAGACGATCTTGTCCTTCGCGTTGACCGTCGTGCCCTCGAGCTTCGTGAACGCCATGCTGCCGCCGATCAGCGCCGCATAACGGTGCGTCTCGAGGAACGCGGCCGCCTTTTCCATCCCGGGCTTGATGCGCATCCAGTTGAACTTGCCGCCGAAGTGAATCTTCGTGTAGCTCGCATCGTTCGGGTCGGTCGTCGTCAGGTCCATGATGTCCGACGCCTTCAGCTTGTTCGCGAGCGCCTCGATTTCGCTGCTCGTCGCGTGGCCGATCTTGATCCACGTCAGCGTCGCGCTGCCGGCGCCGGCGGACGATGTCTGCGTCCACTTCGCGATGTACAGCGTGCCGGCCGACAGGTCGGCCGCCTTGTCGGCGACGAACATAAACACGCCGCCGTTGGTTGCATCGTCACCCATCATCACGGTGCGCTGGTCCGGCATCACCTGGATCAGTTCGTGCGAGATGCGGCCGAGGCAATAGTGCTTCTTGACCGTGCCCGTGCCGTCCGGGTTCACCGTGATCTCGGGCAGGTGGCCGTAGTGATAGGGGTTCGCCTTGGCCTCGTCGCCGAACGTATTCTTGCTGAATGCCTTGAACTGCGCGTCGGTCGCGGCCTTCGTCGCGTCCGGCTCGTATTCCTCGCTCGACAGGTGCGTGCCCCACGGCGACAGGCTCGCGCCGCAGGTGATCCACAGGCCGTGCGCCTTCGACGTGTCGACGTTGTGATACTTGACGACCTTCAGCGCACCGTTCGCCGGATCCTGGTCGAGCGTGATGACCGCGATCGGCGACGGCAGCTGGCCGTACTGCGATGCGCTTGCCTGGTCGCGCGTCGTGTATTCGAACTGCACGACCGCGAATACCGTGTTGCCTTTCACGCCGGCCACGTTCGCGTTCTTCACCGTCAGCAGCGAGCTGCCGTCCGGGCAGTCCGAATAGAACTGGCGCTCCTTGCCGGCGACCGAGCGATCGATGATCGGCTGGTTGTTGATGTCGTAGTAGCCGCCTGCGAGCGTCGTGCCGCCCTTGCCGTCCGGCACCATGTCGCCCGTCACGAAGAACGGCCGGTACGCGAGCTTGAAGTTGCGCGACGAGCCGTCGGAGAACGACACCGACAGCGTCGATCCGACCGTCGTGGTGGCCATCGCGGCCGCATTGTCGAGCGTCGGGGCGGCCATCGCCGAGAATGCCGCCGATGTGTAGGCGGCAGCAGCCGGCGTCGTGACTGAAGCGGGGTTGTCGTCGCCGCCGCAGCCCGTCAGCAGGGCTGGCAGCGCGAGGCCGGAAAGAGGCAGCATGGGCGCGCCGGCGAGGATCTTCAGGGCCTGACGACGGGAAGCATTGGGCAACGCGGGCATGTGGAGTCCAGTTTCGATTGTTGGAAGAGTCGTCTTCGCGAGGCAGGCAACTTGCAGGCTTTGCGAAGGCGAGTTGAAAACTGGACGGAAGTGTAGGGGTGCTGGATGAAAGTTTTTTGAATTGAAAACGTAATGTTGCGACGGACATCCGTCAGGCAGGCTGCCGGATGTCCGTCTCGCGCTCGAATGCGCTCGGTCGCGCTCAGTCGCGCTCGGGTGTGGCCGAGATGCGGTGGATCGACAGGTCGGCGCCGTCGAATTCGGCTTCACGGTCCAGACGCAGCCCGACGGTCGCCTTCAGCGCGCCGTAGACGAGCGTGCCGCCCGCAGTCGCGATCGCAATGCCGCCGAGCGTGCCGATGAGCTGCGACACGAACGACACGCCGCCGAGGCCGCCCAGTGCGGGCTGTCCGAACACGCCGGCCGCGAGCCCGCCGAGCGCGCCGCACATGCCGTGCAGCGGCCACACGCCGAGCACGTCGTCGATGCGCCACTTGTTCTGCACGCACGTGAACATCGCGACGAACAGCGCGCCGGCCACGGCGCCCGTAACGAGCGCACCGATCGGGTGCATCACGTCGGAGCCCGCGCATACCGCGACGAGGCCCGCGAGCGGGCCGTTGTACGTGAAGCCCGGGTCGTTGCGGCCGGCCATCCACGCGGCGAGCGTGCCGCCGACCATCGCCATCAGCGAGTTCACCGCGACGAGGCCGCTGATCTTGTCGAGCGTCTGCGCGCTCATCACGTTGAAGCCGAACCAGCCCACCGCGAGCACCCACGCGCCGAGCGCGAGGAACGGGATGTTCGACGGCGGGTGCGCGGCGATCCGGCCGTCCTTCGCATAGCGGCCGTGGCGCGCGCCGAGCAGCAGCACGGCCGGCAGCGCGACCCAGCCGCCGAACGCGTGCACGACGACCGAGCCCGCGAAATCGTGGAACGGCGCACCGAACGCATGCGTGAGCCAGTCCTGCACGCCGAAGCGGCCGTTCCATGCGATCCCTTCGAAGAACGGATAGATGAAGCCGACGATGATCAGCGTCGCGACGAGCTGCGGATTGAATTTCGCGCGCTCGGCGATGCCGCCGGACACGATCGCGGGAATGGCCGCCGCGAACGTCAGCAGGAAGAAGAAACGCACGAGTGCGTAGCCGCTGTGCTGCGACAGCGTGCCGATGTCGTCGAAGAACTCGACGCCGTACGCGATCGTATAGCCGATGAAGAAGTACGCGAGCGTCGACACTGAGAAGTCGACCAGGATTTTCACGAGTGCGTTGACCTGATTCTTCTTGCGGACCGTGCCGAGCTCGAGAAATGCGAAGCCCGCGTGCATCGCGAGCACCATAACGGCGCCGATCAACAGGAACAGTGTGTCGACGCCGGATTTCAGACCATCCATGCCGTGGCTTCCTTGCGCAAAAAACGGGCAACGAATGCAAGTATCGAGCCAACTTGGTGAACGGCTGCGTGCAATTGGTGCTGAAGGCCCGGCGGTGTGGCATTCGGGTGAGGCGTGCACGATCGCGGGGCAGGCGAGGCGGGGGCAACGGGCCGCATCGAATGCACGTGTGTGGTGCGCGTCGTGCGTAACTGGTGCGTGCGACGCGCGGCGCGGTGCGGCGTGGTGCGCCGCGATGCACCGTGCTGGCGCGTCAGCGTCGCGCGAACAGCATGCGCGGGCGGCGCAGCCGCAACGCGCACGCCGACCAGTAAGTCGCCACGGCCGCCAGCCCGAGCGCGGCGAATGCGAGTGCCGCGATGCCCCCGGGCGACTGGCCGCTGCCGTCGGGGCCGAGGATGCCTTGCGCGACGATCAGCGCGGCCGTCCAGAAGCCGATCACGGCCTGTGCGAGCAGGCGCGCGGACGCGATGCGGCGCGCGTGCCCGGCGTCGCGCAGGCGCTGTGCGGACGGGGGGCGCAGGCACAGGAACAGGGTAGTGGCGAGCACGGCAGCCAGTGCGATGAACCAGTCGATGAGGAAAGCCATGAAGGAGCGAGAGACGGACGAAGCGGATCGAAGCGTGCCCACTTTAGTGTCGTTGCGCCTGCGATTGAATCAGACGAATCCGAAATTGAAAGGCATTTTTAATCGTGAGTCGTCATTGGCCCCGTTCTGCAGGCGGTATCATCGACGTCGGTCCAACCATTCAGGCCGTGCGATGCTCGGCCGGAGATTGCTGATGAAGATGAAGACTTGGCGGGCGCGTCGCGCGCCCGGCTCTGTACTGGCGGTCGCGACCATCGGCGCCGCGTTGTTGCTCGCTGGCTGCGAGAAGTCCGGCACGCCGGCCACGCAACCCGATACGGCCGCGAGCGCGGCCGCCGATGCCGCGAACAATGCGGCCAAGGCGCTCGATCAGGTGGCGAGCACCGTCAACCAGCAGATCGATGCCGCGAAGGCCGGTATCGCGTCGGCGGCGTCGGCCGTGCCGCCGCTGTCCGCGAGCGGTCTCGCCTCCGCCGCGCAGGCGCAGTTCGATGCGGCGGCTTCGTCTGTCGTCGCGCATGCGGCATCCGAAGCAGGCGCGAAGATGGCGGAGGCCGGCAAGAAGCTCCAGCAATGGAGCCAGCAGAATGCGACAGACGCGAAGCCGGCCAGCAACTGAACGCGTGCTTGCATAATCCGTGAAATGTAATTATAGTGGTTACATATTGACGCCGGCCGCTGTCCGGGCCGGCGTCAGCCGAGTGAGTGAGGAATGAATACCAGCAGCCGGTTCGCGTTTGCCGTTCACGTGCTTGCCTTGCTGTCGATGCAGGAAGGTGCGCCACTGTCGTCCGAGATCATTGCTGGCAGCGTGAACACGAATCCGGCGCTGATCCGCCGGCTGTTGTCGATGCTGGCGGCCGCGGGGCTCACCACGTCGCAGCTTGGCGCCGGAGGCGGTGCGCTGCTGGCGCGCGAGCCCGGCGACATCACGCTGCTCGACGTGTATCGCGCGGTCGACGATGCGCAGCTCTTTGCGCTGCACCGCGAGGCGCCGAATCCGGCGTGCCTCGTCGGACGGCACATCCAGGGCGCGCTGATCGACTATATCGGCGACGCGCAGCGTGCGATGGAAGCATCGCTCGCCACGCGCACGCTGGCCGACGTCACGGCAGACGTGCTCGAATCGGAGCAGCGCGGCCGGGCTGCCGGAAGCGCGGGCGGGTAGGCGCGGGCAATGGAAGATGCAGGGCAGGAAGCCGGCGGCGCGCATGCGCGGCGGTCGGCGCAACGGGGCGTTTGCTCCGTTTTTTTTCGGTCTTATATGTAATTACTGTAGTTACTTTTTATTTCTGGAGAATCGATATGACGCAACGTACCTTGAACATCGCGCTGTTTGGCGCCACCGGCATGATCGGCTCGCGCATCGCCGTGGAAGCCGCGCGTCGCGGCCATCGCGTGACCGCGCTGTCGCGCCATCCGGGCACGGCCGGCGACGGCATCACTGCAAAGGTGGCCGATCTGTTCGATGCGGCCAGCATTGCGGCTGCGTTGCCGGGGCACGACGTCGTCGCGAGCGCGTACGGTCCGAAACAGGACGATGCCGCGAAGGTCGTCGCGGCTGCGAAGGCGCTGGTTGCCGGCACGCGCGAAGCGGGCCTGAAGCGGCTCGTCGTGGTGGGCGGCGCCGGTTCGCTCGAAGTGGCGCCCGGCAAGCAACTCGTCGACACCGAAGGCTTCCCGGACGCATACAAGGCGGTCGCGCTTGCGCATCGCGATGCGCTCGACTATCTCGAAACGGTCAGCGACCTCGACTGGACGTTCTTCGCGCCGGCCGCGCTGATCGCGCCGGGAGAGCGCACAGGCACGTTCCGTACCGGCGCCGGCAAGCTGATCGCGGACGCGCAGGGCAACAGCAAGATTTCGGCGGAAGACTACGCGGTCGCGTTCGTCGATGCGCTCGAGCAGCACAGCTTCGTGCGCGAGATCGCGACGGTCGCGTATTGAGCGGCATCGCGGCGGGCGGTGCGTAAGCGGCGGCATATGGATTGCACGCGGCGCCACCCCGCAACGGGTCGTGATTTCGGGCGGCTCCCCCTTGACGGGGGGAGTCGCCCGTTTCGTTTGGCATGCTGATTTCGGGCCTTTCGGTGCGAACGGAAGTGCATACGGCGAATCGTCTCGCGCTCGATTGGTATTTATCCCGGTCGACGCGGCGCAGCGGTTTCCATATTGTTCCCCGTCATGCTGAATGCATAGAAAAAATTTCTATCGAAGAAGGACCGGGTAAATGGATGCCATCGATCGCAAGCTGCTGGAGCTGTTGCAGGCAGATGCCACACTGCCGATCGCGGAGCTCGCGCAGCGGGTGAACTTGTCGCAGACGCCATGCTGGAAGCGCGTGCAGCGGCTCAAGGAAACCGGCGCGATCCGCGCGCAGGTCGCGCTGTGCGATCCGCGCAAGCTCGGCGTCGGCACGACCGTGTTCGTCGCGATCCGCACCAACCAGCACACCGAAGAGTGGGCGCAGCGCTTCACGCAGGCCGTGCGCGACATGCCGGAGGTCGTCGAGGTGTACCGGATGAGCGGCGAGACCGACTACTTGCTGCGCGTGGTGGTGGCCGGCATCGACGATTACGATCGCGTGTACAAGCAACTGATCCGGACGGTGCCGCTGTTCGACGTCAGCTCGTCGTTCGCGATGGAGCAGATCAAGTATTCGACCGCGCTGCCGGTGCGCGATCTTTCCGAGCCGGCATAAGGGCGGCACCAGGCCGGCCTTACGCGGCAAGGCGGCAAGGTGCGGCGCGGCGTGCGGGTACGCCGCCCCCGACAACGATACGCGCCGTGACCGCGCGCTCAGCGGCCCCGTGCGAGTGCGCGCGCGCGTTCGTCCGCCAGCGCGTCGCGGCGCACGAACTCCGCGACGAACGGGCTGGCCGGATGGCGATGCAGTGCATACGGCGTGTCCCATTGCGCGAGCTGGCCATCCTTCATCACGCCGATCCGGTCGGCGATCGCAAATGCTTCCGCCTGGTTGTGCGTGACCAGGATCGCGGTGTGGCCGGTGCGCTTCAGGATTTCGCGCAGTTCGAACGCGAGCCGCTCGCGCGTATCGACGTCGAGATTCGAGAACGGCTCGTCGAGCAGCAGCAGTTCCGGCGACGGCGCGAGCGCACGGGCGAGGGCGACGCGTTGCTGCTGGCCACCCGACAGCTCGTGCGGATAGGCGCCGCCCGAATCGGCGAGCCCGACGAGATCGAGCATGTCGGCGACCCGCACGCGGCGCTCGGCCTTCGGCATCCGGCGCAGGCCGAACGCGATGTTCTCGGCCGCGTTCAGGTGCGGGAATAGCGCGTAGTCCTGGAACATCATCCCGATGCGCCGCCGCTCGGGCGGCACGTCGAGCGCCGGCGCGGCGACGGGGGTGCCGTCCAGCACGATGCGCCCCATGCGCACCGGCTCGAAGCCGGCGATCGCGCGCAGCACGGTGGTCTTTCCGCAACCCGATGCGCCGAGCAGGCAGCCGATGTCGCCGCGCGGCAGCGCGAGGCTCAGCCCGTCGACCACCGTGCGGCGGCCTTGCGGCGTGTCGTAGGCGACGCAGAGGTCGTCGAGTTCGAGCAGGTTCACGGTTTCAGGCTCCGATCTTGTGGCGGGTGCGCGCGAGCAGGATTACCGGCACGAGCCCGGCCAGCACGATCGCGAGCGCGGCGACCGCTCCTTCCTCATAGGTGCCGCGCGCGGCTTCCGCATAAAGCCAGGTCGCGAGCGTGTCGAAATTCAGCGGGCGCAGCAGCAGCGTCGCCGGCAACTCCTTCATCGCGTCGACGAAGACGAGCAGTGCGCTCGTCGTGAGCGCGGGCCGCAGCAGCGGCAGGTGTACGCGGCGCAGCGTGCCGCCGGCCGTCTCGCCAAGCGAGCGCGCGGCCTGTTCGAGCGACGGCGGAATCCGTGCGAGGCCGGCCTCGATGCTGCCGGTCGAGATCGCGAGAAAACGCACGGCGTAGGCGATCACCAGTGCGGCCGCGGATCCCATCAGCAGCAGCCCGTCGCGGCCGAGCGTCGCACCGAGCAGCCGGTCGGCCGCCGCGAACGGGATCAGCAGGCCGATCGCGAGCACGGTGCCCGGCACCGCATAGCCGAGGCTCGCGATCCGCGCGCATGCGCGGGCCGGACCCGCACGCGCGCTGTCGCGCTGCGCGCGCGCCGCCCATGCGACGACGAGCCCGCACACGAGCGTCGCGACGGTCGCGGCGGCGGCGATCGTCAGCGTGTTCGCGAGCCCGATCAGCAGTTGCGCGGATACGCCGCCGACGAGATGCAGCCGCTTGCCGGTCTCGGCAGCGAGATACGCGGCCGGCGCGCCAAAGCCGAGCAGCACGGGCAGCCAGCAGAGCGCGGCGGCGCTCCATGCGGCCGCGCCCGTCAGCCGGCGCTGCGCGATCGGGCGCATGCGCCG
Organism: Burkholderia sp. Bp9016; assembly: GCF_003857765.1. Taxonomy (NCBI): domain Bacteria; kingdom Pseudomonadati; phylum Pseudomonadota; class Betaproteobacteria; order Burkholderiales; family Burkholderiaceae; genus Burkholderia; species Burkholderia sp. Bp9016. The sequence continues at coordinate 111,089 of NZ_QTPY01000021.1, read as the reverse complement.
GCCGTGCGCGTAGCGCTGGCGGCGGCGTCCGTAACGTTCGAGCGCGATCATGCCGACGACGATCGCAAGCATCGCGAGTGCGATCTGTGCAGCGCTGGCGAGATCGGAGCGCGTGATCCACGTCGTGTAGACCGATACGGTCAGCGTCTGCACGCCGAGGAATTCCGACGCGCCGATGTCGTTCAGCGTTTCGAGCAGCGCGAGGCTCACGCCGACGGCGATCGCGGGGCGCGCGAGCGGCAGGACGACGTGCCAGAACGTCGCGATGCGTCCCGCGCCGAGCGTGCGCGCCGCTTCGAGCAGGCTCGCGGACTGCGTGACGAACATCGCGCGCGTGCTCAGGTACACATACGGATACAGCACGAAGCCGAGCACGAAGATCGCGCCGGGCAGAGAGCGCAGGTCGGGCAGGCGGAACTGGCGCGGGCTGTCGAAGCCGAGCAGCGCGCGCAGCGCGCTTTGCACGGGGCCGATCGGATGCAGCAGGTCGAGATACGCGAACGCGACGATATAGGTCGGCACCGCGAGCGGCAGCAGCAGCGCCCACGTCAGCGTTCGGCGGCCGGGAAAGTCGTACGCGGTGACGAGCCACGCGCAGCCGGTGCCGATCACCGTGACGATCGCGCCGACGCCCGCGAGCAGCAGCAGCGTATTGGCGAGCGCCTGCGGCAGCACGAATTCGGCGAGATGCCGCCAGTGCGCGAGATCGGCGCCGAATGCGGCGGCGACCAGCACCGCGAGCGGCGCAGCGACCGCCGCGGCGATCGCGGCGGCCGCGATCAGCGCAAGGCTGCCCGCGCGCGGGCGTAACGGCTGGCGGCGCGCGCGGACGATCGATGCATCAATTGTCAAAGCCGACCTTGTCGACGAGCTGGCTGGCCGCCTTGCGATGCTTCGCGATGTCCGTCAGCGGCAGCGGGTCGACCTTCAGCGTGCCGAAGCTCGCGATCACCGGATCGAGCTTCACGTTCGCGCGCACCGGGTATTCGTAGTTCGCCTGCGCATACAGCGCCTGCGCTTGCGGCGACACCAGGTATTCGAGCAGCTTCACTGCGTTGGCCTTGTGCGGCGCGTGCTTCGCGACCGTCGCGCCGCTGATGTTCACGTGCGTGCCGCCGCTCTTCGCGTTCGCGAACGTCGGCCGCACGACCTTGATCGCGTCGCCCCACTTGCGTGCGTCGGTGCCGGGCTCGGCATGCTTCATGTGGCCGACGTAGTAAGCATTCGCGAGACCGACGTCGCAGATGCCGCCGAGGATGTCGCGCGCGACGTCGCGATCGCCGCCCGTCGCCTTGCGTGCGAGGTTCGCCTTCACGCCGCGCAGCCACTTCTCGGTCGCGGCTTCACCGTCGTGCGCGATCATCGCGGCGACGAGTGCGGTGTTGTACGGATGCTGTCCCGAGCGGATGCAGACCTTGCCCTTCCATTTCGGATGGGCGAGATCCTCGTAGCGGAACGCGTCGACCTTCAGGTCCTTTTCGACATACAGCACGCGATCGCGCAGCGACAGCGCATACCAGTCGCCTTGCGCGCCGCGCAGATTCGCCGGAATCGCGTCGTCGAGCACCTTCGAGCGCACCGGCTGCGCAAGCCCGCCGTCGACGAGATCGAGCAGGTTGCCGATGTCGACCGTCATCAGCACGTCGGCGGGCGACTGCGCGCCTTCGGCCTTCACCCGTTCGAGCAGGCCGTCCTTCACGAACACCGTATTGACCTTGACGCCGCTCTGCTGCGTGAACGCATCGATCAGCGGCTGGATCAGCTTCGGTTCGCGCGTGGTGTAAAGGTTGACTTCCTCGGCTGCGTGGGCCAGCGGCGCGAATGCGGCGGCAAAGGCGAGGGCGCCGGCGAGCGGCAGCAGGCGGGTGCGCGGATTCGACATGGAGACTCCGGTGAGGCAGGTTGGCGAAGGAGCGTTCCGGGGTGTGCCTGCCATCCGGGCAACCCGAAACATTACAAAACGAAAGATTCTGGATTCTAGATCGGAATGGGAATGATTATCAAATGAAAGGTTTCGGCGGACAGCGGGGAAAGGCGGGGGACGGAACGCAAACGTGGCGTCGCAGCACGTGCGCAAGCGCGTAGAATGCCCGCTTCGACAAAATTGACGGAGTCGCCTCGACCATGAACGATCAGCGCAAGAAGAACCCTGTCCGCAACGTGAGCATTCTGATCGTCGTGGCCGTGCTGCTCGTGATCGGGACGATCCTGTACAACGCCGTGTCGCAGAAACGCGCATACGACGAGGCCCATCCGGCCGAGGCTGCGAGCGCGAGCGCCGCGTCGCACTGAACGAGCGGGCGCTGCCCCGGACCCTGGCGGTCGGGTGCAGCGGCCGGGGCAGCAACAGCGACGAGCGGAACGGGCGGCTGACGACGCACGATGCGTTGCGCCGCGCCGGAAGAAAAAAACGGGCGCCGAAGCCGGCGCCCGCGCGGGGGAGATCAGTCGTGCGTCAACGTGACGCAGCGGCAAACTTAGGGCGGATCCGTGCGTAGAACACGACCGCGAGCAGCGCGAGCCATGCCGCGCCGACGTAGAGCGCGACGCGCGTGTCGTCGAACCAGCCGAGCATCACGATCACGAAGCCCATGAACGCGATCGTCAGCGCCGGCGCGACCGGCCACAGCGGCACCTTGAACTTCAGCGCCGCGACTTCCGCGCTCGACAGGCGTCGGCGCATCGCGACCTGCGATAGCAGGATCATCAGCCACACCCAAACGGTAGCGAACGTCGCGATCGCCGCGACCACCAGGAACACGTCCTTCGGCATCAGGTAGTTGAGCACCACGCCGACGAACAGCGCGCCCGCCATCACGAGCACCGTGACCCATGGCACGCCGTGTCGCGACGTCGTCATCAGCACGCGCGGCGCCTGGCCCTGCCGCGCCATCCCGAACATCATCCGGCCCGCGCCGAAGATGTCGCTGTTGATCGCCGAGATCGCCGCACTGATCACCACGAGGTTGAGGATCGTCGCGGCCGACTTCACGCCGAGCGCCGAGAAGATCTGCACGAACGGGCTGCCGTCGTTACCGACGCCCGTCCACGGGCTGATCGACATCAGCACGACCATCGTCAGCACATAGAACAGCAGGATGCGCGCCGGTACCGCGTTGATCGCGCGCGGAATCACGCGCTCCGGATCCTTCGCCTCGCCGGCGCTCATCCCGATCACCTCGATGCCGCCGTACGCGAAGATCACGACCGACAGCGACGCGATCAGGCCGCCGACGCCGTTCGGGAAGAAGCCGCCATGATTCCACAGGTTCGCGAAGGTCGGCACTTCGGCCGAATGGCCGAAGTGCATGCCGGTCAGCAGGATCGCGACGCCGCCGCCGATCATCGCGACGATCGCGCCGACCTTGATGATCGACAGCCAGAACTCGAGCTCGCCGAACACCTTCACGTGGCACAGGTTCAGCCCGCAGATGACCGCGACGACGCCGAGCACCCAGATCCATTGCGGGACGTCCGGAAACCAGAAGCCCATGTAGATGCCGAATGCGGTGATGTCGGCGATCGCGACGATTACCATTTCGAGCGTGTAGGTCCAGCCTGTGACGAAACCGGCGAACGGGCCCAGGTTTTCGGTCGCGTAGTGGCCGAACGAGCCGGCGACGGGCTCGCGCACAGCCATCTCGCCGAGCGCGCGCATCACCATGTAGACGGCCGCGCCGCCCAGGATGTAGGCCAGGATCACCGCGGGGCCCGCAAGCTGGATCGCCGACGCCGAACCGTAAAACAGACCGGTGCCGATCGCCGAGCCCAGCGCGAGAAAGCGGATGTGCCGCGCGCTCAGGTGGCGCTGCAAGTTCTTCATCGAGTCTCCGATATCGTTGTGCTACGGACCGGGCGAGTGGCCCGGTCCGGTTGGCTCAAGTTGTCTATACAACTTGAAATGTGAACGAATGATAACAAGCCGGGCAGATGGCCGGAATCGGGTATTCCCTGACTGGCGCAACCGGCGGAATCGGGGCTGACGCGGGCGCGACCGGCAGGCCGCCGCGCGAAGCGGATGGGTCATGCGTGCGCGCCGGCGGCCGCCCCGCTGCGCGCGAGGCTAGCGCTGGCGGAACGACGTCATGCGGGCAAGCGGATGACGCTCGCGTCCTTGCGGATCAGTAGCGACGACGCAAGCATCTGCTTGCACTGGTGCGCGAGCACCTTGAGGTCGTGCGTGAGCTCGGCGCCGACCGCATCGGATTTTTCCGCGGATACGACCATCGCGTCGAGCTCGCGCGTGATCTGCTTCGTTGCGTCGAACTGGTCGGGCGGCGGCGGCTCGCCGGCTTCCGCCTTTTCGAGGTTGTCTAGCACGGCGGACAGGCCGCGGTGCAGTGCGTCGTCGTGGACGAAGTTGCTGTCGGCCGCGCACGCGCTGCGGATCAGCGGTGCTGCGGCCGTGATCTGCGCGCCGAGCACGTGCGTCTGCACGAGCAGGTCGTTCAGCTCGGGCACGAAGCGCTGGTGCGCCTTCGGCTCGATCATCATCCGCTGGAACGCCTGGCCGAGGTTCGCGAACGCGATGTTCACGTCCTTGCGCGCGAGGCGGTACCGGTAGTCGGCGTCGAGGCTCGCGGCCGGCGTTTCGATCGCCGCGGCGACGCCCGGCACGACGGCCGCGCCGTCGGCGGCCGGCACGGGCGGCGGCGACGCACCGCGCCCGGCGCGCCACACGGCCTCGAAATACTTGCGGGTCGACGTGAGCATGTCGGTGACGAGCTTGCCCATCAGCCGATATTCCCAGTACGGGAACAGCCGGCTTGCGGCTATCGCGATCATGCAGCCGACCACGGTGTCGATCGCGCGCTCGCCGATGATGCGCATGCTGCCCGGCGCGAGCAGATGGAACATCAGCAGCACGTACGACGACGTGAACACGACGCTCGCCGTGTAGTTGAACAGCAGCAGGCTGTAGCTCATCACCATCGACCCGAACATGATCGCGATCAGCAGGTGCGGCTCCTTCACCGTATAGATCAGCGCGATGCTCGCCGCGCAGCCGATCAGCGTGCCGATGATCCGCTGCGCGTTACGCTGCTTGGTCAGCGAGTAGCCCGGTTTCAGGATGATGATGCTCGTCATCACGATCCAGTACGCGTTCGTGAGCGGGAGCAGCCTGCCGAGCCAGAAACCGACGGCCACCGCGATCGTCACGCGCAGCGCGTGGCGGAAGCTCGGCGAGCGCATGTTCAGGTTCGAGAAGATCAGCAGCGGCGACATCCGGCGACGCTGCAGGAAGCGCGTGAGCGCCTTGTCGATCTTCAGTTCGGTCTGCTGCGGGTCGGCGTGGCCGGACAGGTTGCGCCGCATCCGGTCGATCAGGCGCGTCGCGCTCCAGATGCGCCGGAACGTCGCGAGCACTGCCGCATACGCTTCCGGATTGCTGGCCGCGAAGTTCTTCTTGCGCATCAGCTCGATCTCGTACTCGATCGCGCGCAGCTCGGCCTTCACGCTGATCCGCGAATGCGGCGCGCGGTTCTCGAGCACCGCGAGGCCGATCTCCTCGAGATCGGCGGCCGCCTTGCGGATCAGGTCGCGGTAGAAAATGATCAGGTCCGAGCCGCCGAACGTGTTGCGCACGAGCGGGTAGTCGGTATGCGCGCCGACGAACAGCTCGTGCAGGTCGACGCTGTTGATGAACAGGTTGTACATCGTCGTGCGGCCGGGGTCGAGCTTGCCGCGGCGCAGTTTCGGCAGGTTGCGCAGCACGATGTCGCGCGCGGTTTCCTGCGTTTCGACCGCCGAGATCTGCTTGGCGACGAGATTGCGGTAGCACTCGTCGAGATCGGCCTCGAGATCGTAGAACTGCGCGCGCGCGAGCAGGTAGTCGGCGCACGCGAACAGGCTTTCGGCGAGCGCCTGCTGCTCGATCCGGCGCGCCTGCCATTGGGACACGAGAGTTGCCCAGTACGTGTACCAGAGGCCGCCCGCGAGGATCCAGCCGGCGTTGACGAACGCCTGCAGCGGCGTGAACTTCTCCTCGAGCGTCATCACCATCATGAACAGCGTCGCGAAGCTGATCTGCGGCCAGCGGTTGCCGTATACGACGATCAGCGACAGCACGAACGTGAGCGGCACGATCGTCAGCCACAGCGCGAAGATGTTCGGTGTCGCGAGGCCGGTCGCGAGCGCGGCCAGGAAGCCGATCACGCTGCACGCGAGCATTTCGTTCTGCTTGTACTTGAGCGGGCCGGGCATGTCGACGACGCACGCGCCGAGCGCGCCGGTCGAGATCGTGAAGCCGAGATCCCGGTTGTGAAACACGATCAGGCACAGTACCGCCGGTAGCGACACGCCGACCGCGATCCGCAGGCCGCCGAAAAAATACTGGCTATAGAAAAACTTTCTGATTTCGACCGAATAGCGCATCGATGGGCTGAATGGCAGACGAAGACGCCGGGGCGGCGTATTGACTGGCGACGAGTCTATCGTATTTCGCGGTCCGCAAAACCTGGCCTTTCGGGCGAGGTTCGCCGCGACGGCCCTTTTGCTATCCTTGGTGCTCCTGTTCGCCCGGCCCGGTCGGCGCGACGCACCGATACCGCTTCATGCTCCATCTCTTCTATTCGAACCGTCATGAAACGCTGGCCGACGCGCTGCTCGACGATCTGGCCGCGTTCCCGGCCCGCAACGGCCCGTGGGCGCCGCAGCAGGTCATCGTGCCGAGCGCGGCGCTGCGCCGCCGTCTCGAGCTCGACATCGCCGCGCGTCACGGCGTATGCGCAAATGTCGAGTTCACGTATCTCGCGCAATGGCTGTGGGCGCAGATCGGCCGCGTGCTGACGGTGCCCGCGCGCTCGCCGTTCGCGCCGGACCGTCTCGTGTGGCGCTGCTACCGGCTGTTCGCGCAGGCCGAGGGCGGTACGCCGTGGCTTGCGTCGCCGCGGCTGGCCGCATATCTGTCGGCGTCCGACGACGCGATGCGCTACGAACTCGCGCATCGCGTCGCGGCCGTGCTCGATCATTACCTGACCTATCGGCCCGAATGGCTGGCCGCATGGCAGGCCGGCGAGTCGGTGCTCGCGGGCGATGGCGCACCGCGCGGAATCAGCGACGCCGCGCGCGACGACGAGCAGTGGCAGGCCGCGTTGTGGCGCGTGCTGCTCGCCGAGCTGAGCGACAGCGGCACGCCGCCCGCGCATCGCTTTCTCGTCGAGGCGCGCAACCTCGATCCCGAAACCGTCGCGCGCGCCGACTGGCCTGAATCGGTCAGCGTGTTCGCGCTGCCGACCATGCCGCCGCTGCACGTCGCGCTGCTGCGCGAGCTGTCGCGCTGGATCGACGTGCGCGTCTATGCGCTCAACCCGTGCCGCGAATTCTGGTTCGATATCGTCACCGCCGCGCATGCCGAGGCGCTCGATGCGGCCGGGCGGCGCGACTATCAGGAAGTCGGCCACCCGCTGCTTGCGGAGTGGGGCCGGCAGACGCAGGCGCAACTGCACATGCTGCACGAGCTGACCGAAAGCGCGGCGTCAGGCGATGCATCGCGTTTCGTCGGGAATCCCGCGCCGACCTGGCTCGCGCGCGTGCAGAACGCGATCCTCGACCTGCAGCCGGAGGACGAGCTCGGCGACGCGCCGGCCGAACGCGGCATCGAGGTGCACGTGTGCCACAGCCTCGCGCGTCAGCTCGAGGTGCTGCATGACCGGCTGCTCGCGTGGTTCGATGCCGACGCGACGCTGCAGCCGTCCGATGTGCTGGTCGCGGTCGCCGATCTCGCGGCGGCCGGGCCGCTGATCGATGCCGTGTTCGGCACGGCGGGCACCGGCGGCGCGCGCGTGCCCTACCGGATCACCGGACTGCCGCCGTCGCAGGCGAACCCGGTCGCGCGCGTGCTGCTCGAATGGCTCGCGCTGCCGGAGCGGCAGGTCGGTGCGCCGGAGCTGGTCGAATGGCTGCGCGTCGACGCGGTGGCCGCCCGCTACGGGATCGACGCGGCCGCGCTCGAGACGGTGCAGACCTGGCTTGCGGCCGCCGGCGCGCGGCGCGGGCTGTCGCCGACGATGAGCGACGACGCGGCGGTGCCCGCGCCGCGCCACACGTTCTCCGATGCGCTCGCGCGGCTCTTCCTTGGTTATGCGATGCCCGAAGGTGCCGCTCCGGTCGGCGCGTGGCTGCCGATCGAAGCGGCCACCGGCAGCGAGGCCGAACTGCTCGGCCGGCTCGCGCGCTTCACCGACGATCTCGACGGCTTCGCGCGGCGGCTCGCCGACGCGCATACGCCGCGCGCCTGGAGCGAACTGTTCGCCGACACGCTCGCGCGCTTCTTCGACTCCGGCGCCGCGTATGCCGACGCGCTCGCGGGCGTGCGCGACGCGCTCGACGCGATGCTGGCCGCAATGACCGAAGGCGCTCCCGACGAGGCATTGCCTGCAGCGGTGGTGCGCGCGGGGCTGGCTGCCGCGCTCGACGATCCGGCGCGCGGCGGGGTGCCGTGGGGCGGCGTCACGTTCTCGTCGCTGACGAGCCTGCGCGGGCTGCCGTATCGCGCCGTCTGCCTGCTCGGGATGGACGACGGCGTGCTGCCGAGCCTCGCGCGTGCGGACGAATTCGACCTGATGGCCGTGCTGCCGAAGCTCGGCGACCGGCAGCGCCGCGACGACGAGCGCAACCTGTTCCTCGACCTGCTGCTCGCGGCGCGCGACCGGCTGCTGATCGCCTACACGGGGCGCAGCATTCGCGACAACGCGCCGTTGCCGCCCGCGGCGCTCGTCGACGAATTGCTCGACCATCTCGCGCTCGTCACGGCCGGCCCCGACGCTGCACCGGACGCGGTCGACGCCGCGCGGCGCGCGTTCGTCGTCGAGCATCCGTTGCAACCGTTCGCGGCCACGTATTTCCAGCCCGACAGCGAACTGGCTTCGTACGACGCCGAGCGCGCGACGCTTGCGTCGCTGCTGGCGGCCGAAGCGTCGCGCGATGCGACGCGCGAGCAGCCGTTCTTCGCGCAGCCGCTGCCGGCCGAGCCGGCCGAACCCGTCGCGTTCAGCGAATTCGAACGCTTCTGGCGGCATCCGGCGCGTGCGTTGCTGCGTGCACGGCTCGGCATCGTGCTGTCCGATGCACAGGCGGAACTACTCGACACGGAGCCGTTCGCGCTCGATTTTGCCGGCAGCGACGCGCTCGCCGAACGCGTGCTGCCGCTCCTGATCGAATCGGGCGACGGTGGCGTGCACGACCATGCGCTGCGTATTGCGGACGCCAGCCCGGAACTGCCGGGCGGCGCGACGGGCGCCGTCTGGCGCGACCAGGCGCTCGGCTCGATGACGCAGCTCGCGTCGAAAGTGCGGCACGCGCTCGCCGACGGGATGGAACGGCGGCCGTTCTCGCTCGAAGTCGTGCCCGCATGGCCGGACACCGAGCAGGCGCTGTTCGGCCCCGATGACGCGATGCTGGCCGGCGATGCGGTGAGTGCGCCGCTCGAGCTGCACGGCACGCTGAACCGGCTGACGCCGGCAGGGCAGATCATCTATCGCTATGCCCGGCCAAGCGCGCGCGACTATCTGTCCGCGTGGCTCGCGCACCTCGTCTACTGCGCGGTGGTGCCCGACGGCCCGCGCCGCACGCTGTGGTTCGGTAGCGGCGGCGCGTTCGAACTCACGCCGGTCGCGGCGCCGCTCGAACGGCTCGCGCCGCTTGCCGCGCTGTTTCGCGCGGGGCGGCGCATGCCGCTGCGGTTCTTTCCGCGCAGCGCATGGGCGCGGGTCTCCGACGGCGAGGCCAAGGCCGCGAGCGTGTGGATCAACGAGCGTGTCGCGAGCGAAGCCGACGACCCGGCCATCGCGATCGCGTGGCGTGGCGCGCATCCGTCGCTCGACGAGCCGTTCGGCACACTCGCGCGGCTCGTGTTCGAGCCGATGCTCGAACATCTGAAGGAGGTCGCATGAGCGCCGCAGCCCGGCCGCAGGCGGCGCTCGAACTCGACGTGTTCGTGTGCCCGCTCGACGGCGTCAACCAGATCGAGGCGTCTGCCGGCACCGGCAAGACGTGGAACATCTGCGCGCTATACGTGCGCCTGCTGCTCGAAAAGGATCTCGGCGCGGACCAGATCCTCGTCGTGACCTTCACGAAGGCGGCGACGGCCGAACTGCACGAGCGGATTCGCGGGCGGCTCGCGCAGCTCGCGCATGCGCTCGATACGGGCGACGACGGCGGCGATCCGTTCGTCGCGCGCCTGCTCGAGACGACGCTCGGCGAGGCCGGCGCGCTCGATCCCGAGACGGCCGCGAAGCGGATCCGGCGCGCGCTGCGCGCGTTCGATCAGGCGGCGATCCATACGATCCACGCGTTCTGCCAGCGTGCATTGCAGGAAGCGCCGTTCGCGGCCGCGATGCCGTTCGCGTTCGACATGCAGGCCGACGACGCGGCGCTGCGCTTCGAGCTCGCAGCGGACTTCTGGCGCACGCGGGTCGAGCCGATGGCCGCACGCTGGCCCGGTTTCGCGACGTGGCTCGTCGATTCGGGCGCAGGGCCGGCCGCGCTCGATGCGCAGCTTGCCCGCCGGCTGAAGAAGCCGCTCGCCGCGCTGCGCTGGGACGGTGTGGGCGAGCCGGACGAATCGGCGGAAGCCGCCGCCGCCGCGTGCTTCGAGGAGGCCGCACGGATGTGGGCCGACGAGCGCGACGCGATCGACGCATTGTTGCGCACCGCGCAGCCCGTGCTCAACCAGCGCTCGCACAAGCCCGACGCATTCGTCGATGCGCTCGGCGCGTGGTCCGCGCATTTCGCGCAGGGCGATGCGACGGCCGCGCTGCCGAAGGCCGCGCTCAAGCTCACGCGCACCGCGCTCGTGAAAGCGACGAAAAAGGGCGGCGCGACACCTGAGCACCCGTTCTTCGACGTCGCCGACGCGCTCGAAGCGGCGGTGGCCGCGGCCGAGGCCACGCAGCATGCGCGCTGGCTCGCGCTGATCGCCGACTGGCTCGACATGGCACCGGCCGAACTGGCCGAGCGCAAGCGTACGCGTCGCGTCGTGTCGTTCGACGACCTGCTCGCGAACCTGTATCGCGCACTGAACACGCATCCGTGGCTCGCCGAGACGCTGCGCGAACGCTATCCGGCTGCGCTGATCGACGAATTCCAGGACACCGACCCGCTGCAGTTCGCGATCTTCGACCGGATTTTCGCGCCGCGCGGGCCGCTCTTTCTCGTCGGCGATCCGAAGCAGGCGATCTACAGCTTCCGCGCAGCGGATCTGCATACTTATCTGGCCGCGCGCGCCAGTGCGAGCGCGTGCTATACGCTCGCGGTCAACCAGCGCTCGACGCCGGCGATCGTCGATGCGTGCAACCGCTTCTTCATGTCGAATCCACGCGCGTTCGTGCTCGACGGGCTTGACTATTACGCGGTGCGGGCCGGCACGCGTGTGCGAGCGCCGTTCGTCGACGGCACCGACCCGGGCCCGGCCGGCGATTTCCGGGTCTGGACGCTGCCGGGCGGCGACGGCACGCTGCTCAAGCGCGACGCGCAGGCGCAGGCCGCTCAGGCCTGCGCAGCCGAGATCGCGCGGCTGATGCGCGGCGCGCGCGAGGGGGACGCGCGGCTCGGCGACACGCCGCTGTCGCCGGGCGACATCGCGGTGCTCGTGCAGACGCACCGCCAAGGCAGTCTCGTGAAGCGCGTGCTTGCCACGTGGGGCATCGGCAGCGTCGAGCTCGCACAGGCGTCGGTGTTTTCGACCGGCGATGCCGAGCAGCTCGAACGCGTGCTCGCGGCAATCGATGCGCCGGGCGATCTGCGGCGCTTGCGCGCGGCGCTCGCGGCCGACTGGTTCGGTCTCGATGCGGGTGCGCTGTGGCGCATGGAGCAGGGCGACGGCGACGCGTCACATGAAGCATCCGACAGCGCCGATGCGATGAGCTGGGTCGAGCGCTTTTCGCGCTATCGGCTGCTGTGGCGGGAACGCGGCTTCGCGGTGATGTGGCGCACGTTCACGCGCGAACTGCGCATCGCCGAGCGGCTGATGTCCGGTGCGAACGGCGAGCGCCGCGTGACCGATATCAATCACCTGGCCGAACTGACGCAGGCCCGCGCGTCCGCGCAGCCGGGCATCGCGCCGACGTTGCGCTGGCTTGCCGCGCAACGGCTCGACGGCGGCGGAGAGGAGGCGCAGTTGCGTCTTGAATCCGACCGCAACCTCGTGCAGATCGTGACCGTGCACAAGTCGAAGGGTCTCGAATACGCGGTCGTGTTCTGCCCGTTCCTGAACGATGGCGGCCTGCGCGAACCGCCTGCATCGGGGCTGCCCGACGCGCGCGAGTATCACGACGATGCGGGCGACGCGGTGCTGCATTACGGGTGCGACGACGAAGCCGCCGCGCATGCGGCGCGCCAGGCGTTGCGCGAGCAGGCGGCGGAACGCGCGCGGCTCGTCTACGTGGCGCTCACGCGCGCGGTCTATCGATGCTATCTCGTCGCCGGGCCGTATCTGTCGTCGCGGTCGACGCGCGAGGCGCGGCGCAGCGTGCTCAACTGGCTCGTCGCGGGCGCCGGTCAGTCGTTCGACGCGTGGCTCGACGAGCCGCCCGACGAAGCGGCGCTTGACGCTGCATGGCGGGCACTGGCGGGCGGCCCCGTGAGCGTCGCGCCGTTGCCGGTGCCCGCGCGTCGCGAACGCCTCGCGGCCGGGCACGATGCGTCGCAGACGCTCGCGGCCCGTCATTCGACGCGCGTGCTGCGCGATGCGTGGCGGATGGCGAGCTTCAGTTCGCTGACCGCGTCGATGGCGCGCGAGGAGGCCGGTGTCGCGATCGTGCCGGACGACGAGCTGCGGCCCGATCACGATGCGCTTGCCGCGGTCGTACCGGACGGCGAATTCGCCATGGCCGACCCGGTCACGGCCGAGCCGCCGGACGATGACATCCTTGTGTTTCCGCGTGGCGCGGCCGCCGGCGAATGCCTGCACCGCCTGTTCGAACTGAGCCGTTTCAAGGAGCCCGACTCGTGGCACCGGGCCGCGCTCGGCGCGCTGCACGACCGGCCGGTCGAGGCCGAACCCGAACTCGGGGTGCGGCTGCCGGCGATGATGGCGCGGCTCGTTGGCGACGTCGTCAGCACGGAGCTCGTGCCGGGCATGCGGCTTGCGGATCTCGATCCGGCGAAGCGGCTCGACGAAATGGGGTTCCTGTTCCCGGCGCCGTCGCTCGAGCTGGGCGCGCTGCGCCGGCTGCTGGTTGCGCACGGCTATCCGGACGTTGCGCTGGAGGCGGGCATGCTCGCCGGTTTCATCAAGGGTTTCATCGACATGATCGTCGAACACGACGGCCGGTTCTGGATCGTCGACTGGAAGTCGAACCATCTCGGCAATACGCCCGATGCCTACGGCCCGCGCGCGCTCGACGTCGCGATGGCCGATCACGCGTATCACCTGCAGGCGCTGCTCTACACGGTCGCGCTGCATCGCTATCTGCGCGGGCGGCTGCCCGATTACGACTACGACACGCATATCGCGGGCTACCTGTACCTGTTCGTGCGCGGCGTGCGGCCCGGCTGGCGCAGCGGCGGCGAGCCGGCCGGCGTGCATGCGCGGCGGCCCGCGCGCGAACTCGTCGACGCGCTCGACCGGATGATGGAAGGGGGCCGCGCATGAACGTCTCCGACGATACGCTCGAATTCACCGGCGGCCTCGTTGCGCGGCTGCCCGAGCCGGCCGATTTCGGCATCGCACTCGCGGAAGGATTCGCGCGCCGCATCGGCGACCTGTCGCGCCGCGCGGGCGCGCCGGCCGCGGCCGCGCGCTGGGCCGCGCGTGCCGCATTCGCGACGAGCCGCGCGACGGCGGGCGGCCACGTGTGCGTGTCGCTCGGCGCGCTCGCGCAGCGCTACGAGGAACCGCTCGACGACGTGCGCGCAGCGCTTGCCGCGAGCGGCGTGGTGGCATTCGGCACGCTTGCTCGCGGCGACGAGCGGCCGCTGATCGTCGACCGGCACGATCATTTGTATCTGTCGCGCTATTTCGACTACGAGCGGCGGCTCGCCGATGCGCTCGTCGCGCAGGCCGGCGAAGCCGCGCTGGACGACGCGTTGTCGCCCGAGCGGCTGCGCGACAGCCTCGCGCGCTACTTCGGGCCGGCGACGGGCGAAGTGGACTGGCAGCGTGTCGCGGCGATCGTCGCGCTGACGGGGCGCGTGACGATCGTCAGCGGCGGCCCCGGCACCGGCAAGACGACGACCGTCGTCGGCGTGCTGGCGTGCCTGCTCGACGCGCATCCGGGGTTGCGCATTGCGCTGGCGGCCCCCACCGGCAAGGCCGCGCAGCGGATGCAGGAAGCGCTGCACGCGCGGGCAGGCGACCTGCCGCCGGAACTCGCCGCGCGCCTGCCCGACACGTCGTACACGCTGCATCGCCTGCTGGGCGGCGGCGGGGCGGCGGGCTTCCGCCACCATCGCGACAATCCGTTGCCGTACGACCTGATCGTGGTCGACGAGGCGTCGATGATCGACGTCGCGCTCGCCGCGCATCTGCTCGACGCGCTCGCGCCGGGCGCGCGGCTGGTGTTGCTCGGCGACAAGGACCAATTGGCCGCGGTCGAGGCCGGTGCGGTGTTCGCCGAACTGAGCGCGCGGCCGACGTTTACTGCCGCGGCGTGCACGCGCATCGCGCAGGCGCTCGGCATCGACGAAGCCGCATTCGTCGCGGCGTTGCCGGTGCCGGACGACGGGCCTGCCGAAACGGGAGCGGCCGCGCGCACGGTTGCGGCCGCAAGCGCGGCGCCGGTCCAGGCGTCCGTACGGGCGTCGTTTACGGCCACGCGCAAGCCGGCGTCGCGACCGAAACCGGATACGCGTCAGGCATCGCTCTTCGACGACGAACCGCAGGACGAGGCGGTTCCGTTGTCCGACACGGCACAGCCGGCCGCTTCACCGCAGCCTGCAGACGCCGCGTCGAGCGACGCCAGCACCGCGACCGATGCCCGCGCGTCCGGAGCAGGTCCCGCTTGGATCGAGGCCGACGAACTCGCATGGCTCGACGCGATCGAACTCGCACCGTTCGATGCGAACGATGCCGCGGATGCGGCGTGGGCGTCGGCCGTCGCAACGCGAGCCGATGAAACCGCGGCAGCGCATCCCGCGCCCGCGCCGCTCGCGGATTGTGTCGTGTGGCTCGAACGCAATTACCGATTCGGTCTCGATTCGCCGATCGGCCGGCTGTCGCTGGCGATTCGCCGCGGCGACGTGCAGGCCGCGCTCGACGCGTTGCCGACGGACGATACGGCCGCCGCGTCGTTCCACGACGATGCGGGCGATACGCTGGCACCGTCGACGGTCGAACGGCTCGCGCGCCGGTTCGGTGCGTACCTTGATGCGTTGCGCGTCGCGCTCGCGGCGCCGGTGCCCGATCCGCTGCCGCTGTTCGATGCGCTCAACCGGTTCCGGATCCTGTGCGCGACGCGCACCGGTTCGCGCGGCGCCGAGCACGTCAATGCGCTCGTGGCCGCGCATGTGCGTCACGCGGCGCGCGTGCCGCTTGCGGTCGGTGCCCACTGGTTCACCGGGCGACCGATCATGGTGACGCGCAACGACTATGCGCTCGGATTGTTCAACGGCGACATCGGCATCGCGTTGCCGGACGCGCATGGCGTGCTGCGCGTGTGGTTCCGCCGCGCGGACGGCACCGCGCGCGCGGTGTCGCCCGCGGCGCTGCCGCCGCACGAAACGGCATTCGCGCTCACCGTCCACAAATCGCAGGGTTCGGAATTCGACGAGGCCGCGCTCGTGCTGCCGGCCTCGTTCGGCCGCGTGCTCACGCGCGAACTCGTCTATACGGCCGTCACGCGCGCCCGTACGCGCGTGCAGGTGATCGGTCCGCAGCGCGTGCTGGCACAGGCGGTCGCGACCCGCACGCAACGCGATTCGGGGCTCGCGGCGCGCGTCGACGAGGCGCTCGCGCGTCGTCGCCAGGAGACGTCGCGATGATGATCCGCTATACGCTCGATCCGGCCGAAGTCGAATGGACGGCCGTGCGTGCGCAGGGTGCCGGCGGGCAGAACGTCAACAAGGTGTCGAGCGCGATTCACCTGCGGTTCGACATCCGTGCGTCGTCGTTGCCGCCCGTCATCAAGGAGCGGCTGCTCGCGCTGTCCGACCAGCGCATCACGCGCGACGGCATCGTCGTGATCAAGTCGCAGGAATACCGTACCCAGGAGAAAAACCGCGACGCGGCGCTCGCGCGGCTCGATGCGCTGATCGGCAGCGTCGCATTCACGCCGCGGGCACGGGTCGCGACGCGGCCGACGCGCGCATCGAAGGAGCGGCGGCTCGAACACAAGTCGCGCCGCAGCGCGGTGAAATCGGGAAGAGGGAAGGTCGTCGACTGACGAAAGTGCGGTAGGCGCGGCACGCAGCGGAGAACTGCCGTGCCCCGTTACCGCATCACGGTTCCCGCGCTGTCGAGTACGAAATCGACGCAGAACACGACCAGGCGGCTCTGCACACGAATCGCAACCGCCGCCGTGTAGCAGTCGCGGCCTTCCGTCAGCGAGAAGTGCGGACCCATCAGCGCGACGCGCCCCGGCGCGGCGATCGCGCGCTGGAAGTACGGCCGTCGCGACCAGTTGCTGTGGGTTTCGGGAAACAGCGGCGAAAGGCGGGTGGCGCCCGCGTGGCCGTCCTCGGGGCGCGCACCGATCGACGGCAGGAACTGCTCGCCGATCTCGTCCGTGACGAACACGCGTCGCGCGGCTGGCACGGCAAATACACGCTGCGCGGCATCGTTCAGGTTGCCGCTCGCCGCGAACGCGGCCGCGCCGGCAAGCACGAGCCGCTCGATCGCGTCGAAGCCGGGTTGTTCGGCGATGACCGGCGTATGCCGGTGAGCGATGAAGCGCTGCCACGCGGCGTCGAGCATCGCGGGCGCCGCGGCGCTCGCATGCGCGATCGATGCATCGGGCTGGCCGAACTGGAAGCCCTGGACGAAATCGATGTCGGCCTCCATCAGCGCCTGCAGTGCGTCGTCGCTTTCGACACCCTCGGCGAGCACCATCGCGCCGGCCTGATGGAGCATCGACACGAGGTGACGCATGATGCGGCGATCGTCGGCCGACCACGTCGCGCGCTCGACGAGCGAACGATCCAGCTTGACGATATCGGGTCGCGCGCGCCACACACGGTCGAAATTCGAGAATCCGGTGCCGAAATCGTCGATCGCGATCAGGAAGTCGCGATGCTGGATCATGTCGATCGTGCGCGCGAGTGCGGCTTCGTCGCGTGCCGGCTGTTCGACGACTTCCAGCACGATGCGGTTCGGCGGCAGCGCGAAATGCCGGCACAGCGCCTCGACGAATTCGCGTTGCACGAGGCCCGAATCGAGCACGCGCGGCGTCACGTTCAGGAACAGCCAGCCGTCGCCGATGCCTTGCGAGACGAAATTGGCTGTATGCAGGCAGCGGGCGAGCCGGTCGAGCAGCAGCGCGTCGGCTTCGGCGCGTGTCCTGTCGAACAGCGCGATCGGCGAGAGCAGCGTGCCGTCCGTGTCCACGACGCGCAGCAGCGCTTCGTAACCGACCACGCGCTTGTGCGTGATCGACAGCACCGGTTGAAACACGCTGCGCAGCGTCGTGTTGCGATAGGTGGCGAACCAGCCGCTCGGGGTTGGCTTGAGGCGTTCGAGCAGGGAATCGAGCGAGAGGTCGCGAGGGGGCTTCATGTCAACGGTGCCCGGCGAACGGGGGGGCGGTATCGTGCCGCCACGCTGAAGCAGTCGCACGCGCAGGTGGACGCGAAAGAACGTGGCGCATCGTAACCGCCTTCTGCGGATGAGTATTCCGAGTGTAACGGGAACGGGGCGACTCGCGTATCAGGGTAACTCCAGACGCAAACGCTAAACAGGCGCCGGGCCGGCGCCATTGCGCGAGAACGACGGAATCTAACGAAGAGGGTGCCGAAACGCCGGCCGGGCGGTCGCGAGCGGCCATCGACCGACAGCGCGGTCGCGGGAAACCCGACGAGCAACAGCGCGGCCGCCCTCGCGCGGCTCAGGCCGCTTTGCCGCCGCGCGTGCGCAGGCCGGGAATTCGCTTGATCACGCCGGTCGCGAGCGCGGTGCCGACCAGCACGATCGCGCAGCCTTCGATCATCACGACCGACACGCGCTCGCCGAGGAACAGTGCGCCCCACAGCAGGCCGAACACGGGAATCACGAACGTGACGGTAATCGCGCGGGACGGCCCGATATGCGAGATCAGGAAGAAGTAGATGAAATACGCGATACCCGTACATGCGATGCCGAGCGCGAGCACGGCGCCCCATGCGTGCGCGCTGACCGTCGCGGCCGGCCAGGTCGCGATCGCGAACGGCAGCAGCAGCACGGTCGAGCCGATCATGCTGCCGGTCGCGTTGACGAGCGGGTCGACGCCGGTGAGCTTGCGCTTCGTGTAGTTGGCCGCGATCCCGTACAGCAGCGTCGCGCCGAGCGCCGCGGCGGCCGCGAGCGCGGTTGTACTGGCGCCGGTACTGCCGTGCGCGTTCGCGATCTGGTTCCACACGAGCGTGAGCACGCCGGCAAAGCCGATCACGAGGCCGAGCGTGCGCGGCAGCGACAGCGTGTCCTTCAGCCATACATATGCGACGAGCGCGCCCCACAGCGGGGCCGTCGCGTTGATCACCGACGTCACGCCGGCCGACAGCGTCAACTCGGCATAGGCGAACAGGCAGAACGGCGCACCCGAGTTCAGTACGCCGACGACGAACAATGGCACCGCGTGCTGGCGCAGCCGGGCGGCGAGTTCGGCCGGCTTGAAGCGGGTCAGCGCGAGGCCGATCAGGAACAGCGCGCCGATGCCCACCCGCAGAGCCATCAGTGGGGCGACGCCGAATTCAGCGACGCCGATCCGGATGAACAGGAACGACGCGCCCCACAGGGCGGCGAGGATGGTGAGCAGAAAGGCGTTCTTGGGCGACATCGATCGTGAAGGGCGAGGGGACGGGATGCGATGGATCTTACACCGCGTTACCGCACCGTCGTTTCACGATTGGATGAAACGGCAAGAAACCGGAGATGCTCGCCGCGGGCCGTGCAGGCAAGCCGGACGCGCTCAGTGATGGCGCCACCCGCCGTGTCCGCCGAAACCGAAGTTCAGCGACATCGACGGGCCCCAATAGCCGCCCCATGCCGGCGCATAGGCGGGCGCCGGATAGTAGTACGCGGGGCCGGGATCGACATACACGGGCGCCGGCTGGACGGGCGCCGCCGCGTAATAGCCGGGCGGATAGTAGCCATACGGGTAGTAGCAGCCGGCGAGTGTCGCGCACGCGAGTGCTGCGGCGACGAAGGTCCTGGTCATGATATCTCTCCGGCGGCGCCGGCAATCGGCAGATGCTTAAGCTTAGGCCGCGCGGCGATGACACGGGGCGCAAAACGGTAACGGATCATTTCCGTAGGCGCCGGCGGCCGCCGCACGGCAATCCGGGCGCCACATGCAAAAAACGGCGCTTCCGCACCGCGGAAACGCCGTCTGCCGGAACAGCGCCGCGTGTCGCGCGGCGAGGGGCGGGATACCGGGGCCGTTACTTGCCGACCTGGTTGCCGATGATGCCGCCGGCCGCCGCGCCGCCCAGCGTCGACAGCGCACTGCCGCCGATCGCCGCGCCGGCCACGCCGCCGACGCCCGCGCCGATAGCCGTATCGCGCTGACGCCGTGACATCGAATCGCAGGCCGACAGGCTGGCCACCGTCGCGACGAGCAGCGCGCATACCCCAAAACGCCGAATCGTATTCATGATCGTTGTCCTTGTGGTAGTGAACGGAGGGCGCGCGACCGGCTGGCGGCCGCGCATGAACCCAATCTACCCGTCGTTCCCCGACGGCGCTGTAAGGACTTGTTAAGGCTCCGGCGGTTTCGTAATCATTTGTTTCGTTTGGGGCGGCAGGCACGCGGCATGCGTTGCCGGGACGCAAAAAAGCCCGCTCGAAAGCGGGCTTCGCGCGGTGCGATGCGGTCCGTGCGGACCGCCGCGAACGCTTATTGACGGTGATAGATCTCGGAGCCGGTCTTCACGAACTCGACCGCCTTGACTTCCATCCCCTTCTTCAGCGCTTCGGTTTCCGACACGCCTTGCTGCGCTGCGAACTCGCGCACGTCCTGCGTGATCTTCATCGAGCAGAAGTGCGGGCCGCACATCGAGCAGAAGTGGGCGACCTTCGCCGAATCCTTCGGCAGCGTCTCGTCGTGGAATTCGCGTGCCTTGTCCGGGTCCAGACCGATGTTGAACTGGTCTTCCCAGCGGAACTCGAAGCGCGCCTTCGACAGTGCGTTGTCGCGCACTTGCGCGCCCGGGTGGCCCTTGGCGAGGTCGGCGGCGTGCGCGGCGAGCTTGTACGTGATGATCCCTTCCTTCACGTCGTCCTTGTTCGGCAGCCCGAGGTGTTCCTTCGGCGTCACGTAGCAGAGCATCGCGGTGCCGAACCAGCCGATCATCGCGGCGCCGATGCCCGACGTGATGTGGTCGTAGCCTGGTGCGATGTCGGTGGTCAGCGGCCCGAGCGTGTAGAACGGCGCTTCCTTGCACCAGTCGAGCTGGAGATCCATGTTCTCCTTGATCAGTTGCATCGGCACGTGGCCGGGGCCTTCGATCATCACCTGCACGTCGTGCTTCCACGCGATCTGCGTGAGTTCGCCGAGCGTCTTCAGCTCGCCGAGCTGCGCTTCGTCGTTCGCGTCGTAGATCGAGCCGGGGCGCAGGCCGTCGCCGAGCGAGAAGCTCACGTCGTACGCCTTCATGATCTCGCAGATCTCTTCGAAGTGTTCGTACAGGAAGCTTTCCTTGTGATGCGCGAGGCACCACTTTGCCATGATCGAGCCGCCGCGCGACACGATGCCCGTCATCCGGTTCGCGGTGAGCGGTACGTACTGCAGGCGCACGCCAGCGTGGATCGTGAAGTAGTCGACGCCTTGCTCGGCCTGCTCGATCAGCGTGTCGCGGAAGATTTCCCAGGTGAGATCCTCGGCCTTGCCGTTGACCTTTTCCAGCGCCTGGTAGATCGGCACCGTGCCGATCGGCACCGGGCTGTTGCGGATGATCCACTCGCGCGTTTCATGGATGTGCTTGCCGGTCGACAGATCCATCACCGTGTCGCCGCCCCAGCGGATCGCCCACGTCATCTTGTCGACTTCCTCGCCGATCGACGACGTGACGGCCGAGTTGCCGATGTTCGCGTTGATCTTCACGAGGAAGTTGCGGCCGATGATCATCGGCTCGGATTCCGGGTGGTTGATGTTCGCGGGGATGATCGCGCGGCCGCGTGCGATTTCGTCGCGCACGAATTCCGGCGTGATCTCGGCCAGTGCGTTCGCGCCGAAGGCCGCGGCGCCGAACGCCTGGCCCGGATGCTGGCGGCCCATCATCGCGGCAAGCTTCTCGCCGTTCGGGCCGCTCGCCTTCAGGCTCTCGATGTACTCGGCGCGGCGCTGGTTCTCGCGGATCGCGATGTATTCCATTTCCGGCGTGATGATGCCCTGGCGCGCATAGTGCATCTGCGTGACGTTCTTGCCGGGCTGGGCGCGGCGCGGGTTGCGGTGCAGGCCCGGGAAACGCAGGTCGGCGGTGGCCGGGTCGGCCGCGCGCTCGAGGCCGTACCGGCTCGACAGGCCGGAGAGCACTTCGGTGTCGCCGCGTGCTTCGATCCAGCCCTGGCGCAGCGCGGGCAGGCCCGCGCGGATGTCGATCTTCGCGTCCGGATCGGTGTAGGGGCCCGACGTGTCGTACACGTAGATCGGCGGATTCTTTTCGCCGCCGAAGCCGGTCGGTGTGTCGGCCTGCGTGATTTCGCGCATCGGCACGCGGATGTCGGGCTGCGAGCCGGTGACATAAACCTTGCGCGAGTTGGGCAGCGGCGCGACGGCAGCCGCGTCGACGTGGGCGTCGGCAGACAGAAACTTCGGATTGGCGTTCATGCAATCTCCTGTGTGAGCGCCGGACAGGCGCTTCGGCGCTTGCCCGGAGCCCTTGACGAATGTGGGGCTCGAGCTAAGCAGGAGACGAGGTTTGGTGAGGCGGCGGATTTCGTCAGAAGGATGGCGGCGAAATCCGTACGCTTCCCTGCGCTGGCATTATCCAGATCAGGTTCAAAGGGTATTTCTCACCCGCAATGCCGGTTGTTTGACCGAGCGCATTGCAGGACCCCCGCGTTAGCAAGGGCACACGATACACCGGCTTGGCGGCGGTTTCAACCGGCAGTGGATCGGTCGCCTCGTGCGGCTGCAGCATGGCGGGTGGTGCGATGTCCCGTCGAAGGGGCAGCGTGCGTGGCCGCACGGTTCCATGGCTCGACCGGCAGCGGCGAAGCGGTGCAACATGGCGCGCCTTCGCGCGGCCTCAAAAATATTTCGCAGCGGCTGTCATTTCCCGCGACGTCGTCCGTCTATTCTGCTCCTTAAACCCATGTTCAATGGAGAGATGTCATGAAAAAGGTACTGATCGCCGCCTGTGTCGCTGCTTTCGCCACGCTTGCAACGGGCGCATATGCGCAGAACGACGCGATGTCGCAAAACGGTTCGTCGATGTCGAAGGACGCGATGGGCCACGACGCGATGGCGAAGGATGCAATGGGTCACGATGCGATGAAGAAGCACGGCATGAAGAAGCACGACGCGATGAAGAAGGACGCGATGGGCAAGTCGTCGGGCGACAAGATGGCGCCGTCGAACTGACGAAGCCAGGCAGCGGCGCGGCCGGCGCGTGTGCTGGACGACGGCCGCCCGCGTTTCGTTTTGTCTCGTCTCGTCGACGCGTTCCGGGAGTCTTCATCATGCAAACCGTTCCCGCCACCGGCCGCGCGGCCGCTGCGCCGCCCACGCGCCCGATTCATCCGCTGTGGGTGCGTGCGAGCCACTGGCTCAACGCGCTCGCGGCCATCCTGATGGCGCTGTCCGGCTGGCGCATCTACGATGCGTCGCCGATCTATCCGCCGTTCGTATTTCCGCACGGCATCACGCTTGGGGGCTGGCTCGGCGGCGCGCTGCAATGGCATTTCGCGGCGATGTGGCTGCTCGTCGGCAACGGGTTGTTCTATCTGACGATGTCGATCGCGACCGGCCGCCTTGCGCGCAAGATGCTGCCCGTCACGCCGGCGTCCGTGTGGCGCGACGTGCGCGCCGCGTTGCGCGGCCGGCTCGCGCACGACGATTTGAGCGTCTACAACGCGGTGCAGCGTGCCGCGTACCTGGTCGCGATCGTCGACCTGGTCGTGCTGGTGCTGTCCGGGCTGACGATCTGGAAGTCGGTGCAGTTTCCTCTGCTGCGCGAACTGTTTGGCGGTTACGACAACGCGCGCGTCGTGCATTTCTGGGCGATGTCGCTGCTCGTCGCGTTCGTCGTCGTGCACGTCGCGATGGCGCTGCTGGTGCCGCGCTCGTTGCTCGCGATGCTGCGCGGGCGTTGACCGGTCAACGCCGGGTAAAGGAAATCATCATGTCGGAATCCGAATACAGGCGCGACGGTTCGCGCTGGACGCTCGACCGCAAGTCGCTCGAACTCGACGTGCGCCGCGAACTGGAGATGCCGTCGCGACGGCTGTTCAATCGCCGCATCCTGACTCTCGGCGGCCTGACGATGCTGACCGGCTGCACGCTGCAGGACGACGCATCGGTCAACACGTTTCTCGAGCGGGTATCGCGGCTGAACGATCGCGTGCAGGCCTGGCTGTTCAGCGGCGACCGGCTCGCACCGACCTACGCCGAATCCGACATCACGCGGCCGTTCCCGTTCAATGCGTATTACGGCATCGACGACGTGCCGCACGTCGACGCATCGACGTACCGGCTCGTGCTGTCGGGCAGCGTGACGGGCAAGCGCGTATGGACGCTCGACGAGCTGTATGCGCTGCCGCACGCAGAGCAGATCACGCGGCACATCTGCGTGGAAGGGTGGAGCGCGATCGGCCGCTGGGGCGGCACGCCGTTCGGCGCGTTTCTGGCACGCGCCGGCGCCGACACGCACGCGAAATACGTCGGCTTCAAATGTGCGGACGATTACTACGAAAGCATCGACATGCCGACTGCGCTGCATCCTCAGACGCTGCTCGCATTCGACTACGACGGCCATCGCCTGCCGCCCGAATTCGGCTTTCCGATGAAGCTGCGGATGCCGACCAAGCTCGGCTACAAGAATCCGAAACACATCATGGAAATCTTCGTGACCGACACTTACCCGGGCGGCTACTGGGTCGATCAGGGGTACAACTGGTTCGGCGGATCGTGATCGGCGGGGCACGGATGCGCCCGCCGCCGTGCGTCACGGGGCGTCACGCGGATTCGCGGACCTGAAGGTCGACGCGCAGGCCGACTGCCGCCGCCATGTTCACGAGCGCGTCGAGCCCGAACAGGTTGATCTTGCCGCGCAGCAGATCGGAGACGCGCGGCTGCGTGACGCCGAGCTGTGTCGCGGCTTGGGCCTGGCTGAGTTCGAGTTGCGCGATGCGCTGCTTGAGCGCGATCATCAGCTCGGAGCGCAGCTTCATGTTCTCGGCCTCGGCCGGCTGGCCCTCGATTGCATCCCAGACATTCGAATAGCGTTCGGTGCTCATCGTTTCCTCTCCATCGTCAGCGCACGATAGCGCCGGGTGGTCAGTTCGATATCGGCCTTGCAGGTGCGTGCCGATTGCTTGCGAAAGCAGTGCAGCACGTAGATCGCGTCGGCGAAGGCCGCGACGTAGACGATCCGGGATGCGCCGCTCGCATCGCGCAACCGGATTTCCCGCACGCCGGGGCCGACGGTGCGCATCGGCTTCCAGTCGTCGGGCGCCAGGCCGCGCTGCACCTGATCGATCTGATGGCCGGCTTCGCGGCGCGCCGGCAGCGGAAAGCCGCGCAGCGCGTCCAGCGCACTGCCGACGAAGACAACCGGCTTCGGCGGAAGAATGGTGGAATTATACAAAATTTTGTATGTACGGTGTGCGTATCGGATGAACGGAATGTCGGCGCCGCATGGGCATGCCGACCGTCACGATAAGCGCGCGGCGATCCTCGAAGCGCATGACTGGCCATCAGGCCGGGGTATCGATCGCGAAGTGCGGGAAGGGCGCGCGCAGGGCATTCGACACGCCCGCGCGGCGCGCATCCGGCTTCGGATCCGGCACGTCCGGCGGCCCGAAAATGTCGCGCCGAAACATCAGTCGATATCCTTTCAGACGGGTCCGACGATGCTTTCGAATCCTTGATGCCATAATGCCGAACGTGCGCAGCCGAAGTGGTTTGCGCACGTTTTTTTGTCCCTCTGCCGCCGCTTGCCGGTTCCTATTCGTCGCCGTTCGCACTGCCATGTCGTTCCGCACGTTCGTCTCCGCCTTCCCGGTCCCGTCAGGGCCGTTTGCCGGCATCTCCGGCGTCTTTCAGCGGAGCACGCGACACGTCGTGCGGGCAGGCTGAACGATGACACCGCTCGACCGCCTCCTCGATTTCCTCGCCCGCCTGCCGATCCGCATCCGCCTGCCGCAAAGCCGCGGCGGCCGCGTGGCACTCGCGCTCGTATTCATCTATTTCGTCTGGGGTTCGACGTACAGCGGCCTGCATTTCGCGCTGCAGTCGTTCCCGCCGCTGATGCTGTCTGGGCTGCGCAACCTGCTCGGCGGGATCGGCCTGTTCATCTTCGCGCTGCGGCGCAAGCCCGAATGGCCGACGCTTCTGGAGATCCGCAACTCGGCGATCGTCGGCACGATGCTCGTCGCGCTGTCGTCCGGCACGATCGCGCTCGGCATGCGTACGGTCAGCAGCGGCTCGGCCGCGGTGATGGTTGCCACGGTGCCGCTGTTCGCGACCGTGATCGCGGCGGTCGCGGGACGTCCGGTGACGAAGGGCGAATGGGCGGCCGTCGCGCTCGGGATGGTCGGCATCGTCGTGCTGAATTCGGGTGGCGCGGCTGCCGCGAACTCGGCGCTCGGCACGATCTGCGTGCTGGCCGGCGCGCTGTTCTGGGCAGGCGGCGCGCATCTGGCGACGCGGCTCAAGCTGCCGTCGGACCTGTTCCTGTCGACGTCGCTGCAGATCGGGCTGGGCGGGCTGATGTCGACGATCGCCGCATGGCTGGTCGGCGAGCGCATCGAGCAAGTCGCGGCGGCGCCCGTGTTCGCGTTTCTGTACCTGATGGTGTTCTGCACGATGGCGGCGTATGTCGCGTATGGCTACCTGATTCGCCATACGAGCCCGATCATTGCGAGCAGCTGCATGTACGTGAACCCGATCGTCGCGGTCGCGCTCGGCGCGTTGATGCTCGGCGAACCGGTGACGAAGGCGACCGTGATCGCGACGGTCGCGATCCTCGGCAGCGTCGGGTTGTCGTTCGCATTCGATCCCGCGCGCCGGCCCGCCGCGCGCGCGGCAGCTGCTGCCGCCGCATCGACCGGGGCGCCCGCACCGGCCGTGCACACGCCGTCAGCACCTGTAGCTGCGTTCGCGGCCGAAACCGCACCCGATCAGGCCGTGGTGCCGGATGACGCACCGATCCTGACGCCGTCGGCCGTGACGCTCGCCGTGCCGACCCCGGGGGCGGTCGTGGACCCGGCTGTCGTCATGGATCCGGCGCAGGCGTTCACGCCGCCGCCCGCCGTCGTGCCGACCGAGTCGCGCACCAGCGCGTGATGGCGAGCAGCCGGCCGCTCAGCCGTGGCGTGCGCCGCGATGGTGAAACCAGCCAGCGAGCGCGGTGAACAGCAGCCCGGCCGCGCACATGCCGGTCCAGCCGAACGCGTGCCACGCGGCCACGCCGGCCGACGAGCCGAGCGCGCCGCCGATGAAGTAGCACACCATGTAGACGGTGTTCACGCGGCTGCGCGCTTCGGGCTTCAGCGCGTAGATGCGCGACTGGTTCGAAATCTGCGCGGCCTGCACGCCGACATCCAGCACGATCACGCCGATCACGAGTCCGACGAGGCTCGTGCCCGACAGCGCGAAGATCACGAACGATGCCGCCAGCAGAGCGATCGCGAGCGAGATGATCGCGCGCGGGCCGCGCTTGTCCGCGAAGCGGCCCGCGTACGGCGCGGCCAGCGCACCCGCGGCGCCGACGATCCCGAAGAGGCCTGCCGCCTGCGGGCCGAGATGGAACGGCGCGCCTGCGAGCAGCAGCGTCAGCACCGGCCAGAACGCGCTGAACGCGGCGAACAGCGCCGCGCCCGTCAGCGACGCCTCGCGCAACCCGCGCAATTCGACCGCCAGGTGCCACATCGAGCCGAGCAGCTTGCCGTACGGCAGTGTCGACGTCGGCGAGCTGCGCGGTAGCCGCAGCACGATCACCGCGGCCAGCGCGACGAGCGCCGCGACCGATGCGGCGAACACCGCCCGCCAGCCGAAATATTCGGCGACGAAGCCGGCCGCCGTCCGCGCGAGCAGGATGCCCAGCAGCAGGCCGCTCATCACGGTGCCGACCGCGTGCCCGCGCTCCGCAGGCGGCGCGATCTCGGCCGCGAACGGCACGGCCTGCTGCGCGATCGTCGCGAGCACGCCGATCGCGAGGCTGGCAGCGGCCAGCACCGTCAGCGACGGCGCGGTCGCGGCCACGATCAGCGCGATCGATAGTCCGGCAATCTGCATCAGAATCAGCCCGCGGCGGTCGAAACGGTCGCCGAGCGGCGCGAGCAGGAACATGCCGGCCGCATAGCCGAGCTGCGTGGCGGTCGGCACCGCTCCGATCCACGACGCGCCGTCCGGGAAGGCCGAGCGGAAGCTGTCGAGCAGCGGTTGGTTGTAGTAGATGTTCGCGACCGATACGCCCGCGATCGTCGCGAGCAGCAACAGCAGGCTGCGCGAATAGTGGGGCGAGGCGGCGTCGGCCGGACGGTCGGTGGAAGCGGAAGACATGATCGCAACGGAACGGAGTGAGGTGGCACGGCCGCGGCGCAGCGTCGGTTGCGCGGGCAGCCGGGTGCCGATCGAGGGTGCCGATCATACCGGAGCACCGGGAAATCTGCCGGCCGGGCCCGGGACGGCCCGGTTCAGGCCGTCCCGGTGCCGATGGGCAGCCATCGGCCGATGCGGAGCCTGATTAGCCGCGGCCGTGCGCCGTCGCGTGCGATTCGCGCGCTCAGTCGACCAGTTCGCCGCTCGGTTCGTAGAACGGATAGGGTCCGTCGCTTTCGTCCACATACACGTGATGGGACGTCACCCCCGTTTCCGGCGTATGGAGGTGCACCGCGAACGCCGGCGGCTCGAGCCTGAACGCGGACGGCGCGTCCGCGCGCAGGTCGAACGCGACCTGATGCGCGGGCGCCGGCACGGCCGACGCAAGCGTGCCGCCGAAGCGGGTGAACATCGTCCGGTGCACGTGGCCGCACAGCACGCGCTCGACGTTCGGATGCGCGCGCAGCAACGCATCGAGCTTCGTGGCGGCTGCGGGCGCGAGGCGCAGCGCGTCCATGTGGCCGATCCCGGATGCAAACGGCGGGTGGTGCAGCGCGACGATCACCGGCTGCTCGCGCGCGGCCTCGAGCTGCGCGGCGAGCCAGGCGAGCCGCGCGTCGCACAGGTCGCCGCGGCTCGAGCCGGGTACCTGCGAGTCGAGCGCGAGCACGCGCACCGCGCCGATATCGAGCGCGTACTGCACGAATTCGCCGCCCTGCAATTCCGGGCGATCGGCGAACGCGCGGCGCAGCCCCGCACGGTCGTCGTGATTGCCGATCATCAGGTAATACGGAATCTCGAGCGGCGCGAGCAACGCGCGCAGGTGTCGGTATTCGTCGTCGTGGCCGAAGTCGGTCAGGTCGCCGGTGACGAGCACGGCGTCGGGGCGCGGCACGAGCGCGTTCAGTTTCGCGATGCAGCGCGCGAGCGCGGCCGCCGTGTCGACGCGCCGGTACGCGAGCTGCCCCGGACGCTTGATGTGGAGATCGCTGATTTGGGCTAGCAGCATCGTCGTTCCTCGGAATAGGTGGTTATCGCTGGGCGGCATCACGGGGCGAGCGCGATCAGGTCTTGCGCCGCGATCGCGATGCCGACGGCCGTGCCGCGTGCCAGCTCGATGCGGCCCGGCACGTCGATCACGAGCGCGTCGGGTGCCGCGTGCTCGATCGTGAGCCGCGTGCGCTCGCCGAGGAACGCGCACGCGCCGATCGCGCCGCGCAGCGGCGCGTGCGCGGGATCGGCGAGCTGCGCGTCCTCCGGCCGGAAGAACCATTCGTCGGCGGCGTGCGGCGTGACGATCGAACCGCCGGTCGTCACGAGCGCGCCGTCGCGCCATTGTCCCGCAAGCCTGTTCAGCGTGCCGATGAACTGCGCGACCGTGCGGTTTGCCGGCCGGTAGTAGATGTCGCGCGGCGTGCCGATCTGCTCGATGCGGCCCGCGCCCATCACGACGATCCGGTCGCCGAGCTCCATCGCTTCGGCCTGGTCGTGCGTCACGTACACGGTCGTCACGCCGAGCTCGCGCAGCAGCGCATTCATCTCGCGACGCAGCACGTCGCGCAACTTCGCATCGAGCGCGGTCAGCGGCTCGTCGAGCAGCAACACGCGCGGGCGCACGGCAAGCGCACGCGCGAGCGCCACGCGCTGCCGCTGGCCGCCCGACAGTTGATCGACCGGTTTGTCCGCGTGCGCGTCGAGCCGCATCATCGCGAGCAGTTCGTCGACGCGTTCGCGCAGCACGCGCGGCTCGGTCTTGCGAATCTTCAGTCCATAGCCGACGTTGCCGCGCACCGTCAGGTTCGGGAACAGCGCGTAGTTCTGGAATACCATGCCGACCTGGCGGCGCTCGATCGGCAGCGCGGTCACGTCGTCGGCGCCGAAAGCGATCGTGCCGCCGGCATCCGGCGTGTCGAGGCCCGCGATCAGCCGCAGCGTCGTCGTCTTGCCGCAGCCCGACGGGCCGAGCAGCACCAGCGTTTCGCCCGCGCCGATCGACAGGTCGAGCGGTTCGAGCACGCGCGTGCCGCGGAACGTCTTCGCGCAGCGGGCCAGGGTGATGGGAGTGGAGTCGAGTTTCATGAGAGCGGGAGAGTCAGCGCGGTTCAGCGCGGGCTGCGCTTTACGGTGCGCGTGCCGGACGGATCGACGCCGAGCCATTGCATCGCGACGAGCAGCGGCAGCGTCATCAGCAGGAACACGATCGTGTAGGCGCTGCCGACTTCGAGGCGCAGCGATGCATAGGTGTCGGCGAGTCCGACCGGCAGCGTCTTCGTGTCGGGCGTGTGCAGCATCCACGTGAGGTTGAACTCGCCGATCGACAGCGTGAGTACCGCGAGCGCACCCGCGACGATGCCGGGACGCAGGTTCGGCAGCACGATCGTGATGAAGCGCGTGACGAACGATGCGCCGAGGCTCGCCGCGCCTTCCTCGAGCGTGCGCAGGTCGGCGCCCGCGGCGACGGCCGCGACCGCGCGCACCATGAACGGCAGCGTGAACACCACGTGGCCGACGACGATGAACCACGGGCTCATGCGGAACGCGGTGAACCCGCCGTACACGACCAGCAGCGCGAGCGCCGACGCAAGGCCCGGCAGCGCGACCGGCAGCACCAGCGCCTCCTCGATCACGCGGGCGATGCGGCTCTTGCTGCGCGCGAGCGCATAGCCGGCCGGCACGCCGACGACGAGCACGATCGCGAGCGTCGCGAACGCGACGCCGAGCGACAGCGCGACCGACCCCTGATATTGCTCCCACACTTGCGCGAGCCAGCGCAGCGTGAGGCCGCTCGACAGTCCGCGGAAATAGTTGACGGTGAGGCCCGCGAGCACCGACATCACGACAGGCACGATCAGGAACGCGCACAGCAGCAGCGTGACGCCCCATTGCAGCGCGGCGATCGTACGTGCCCCCGTAACGCGCGGCGCACGTCGGGCGGCGCCGTTCGCGTGCGACGGAGCGGGCGCCGGCGACGGCGCGGAGGAACCGGAAAGCGATTGCATGGAGGAATCCTCAGGCCGCGGCGGCGGCGGTGTGGCCGGTGAACCGGCGCGCGAGCGCGAGCACGACCCACGTGACGACGCCCAGCACGATCGACAGGCCGGCCGCTGTCGCGATGTTCGCATTCAGCGTGAACTCGGTGTAGATCGTCATCGGCAGCACGTTCAGGTCGGTGGCGAGCGTAAACGCGGTGCCGAACGCGCCCATCGCGGTCGCGAAGCAGATCGCGCCGGCCGCGATCAGGCCCGGTGCGAGGGCCGGCAGCACGATGTCGATGAAGATGCGCAACGGCGACGCGCCGAGCGAGCGCGCGGCTTCCTCGAGCGATGCGTCGAGTTTCGACGCGGCCGCGATCACGGTGACGATCACGCGCGGAATCGAGAAGTACAGGTAGCCGACGAACAGTCCGGTCACCGAATACGCGAACACCCACTTGTCGCCGGTGAGCTTCGCGGACAGCATCCCGATCAACCCCTGCCGTCCGGCGAGCATGATCACCATGAAGCCGACCACGACGCCCGGGAACGCGAGCGGAAAGGTGAGCAGCGCGAGCAGCACGCGCTTGCCCGCGAATTCGCGGCGTGCGAGCAGCAGGCCGGAGATCGTCGACAGCGCGAGCGTTGCGAGCGTGACGCCCGCGGACAGCGCCACCGTCTCGGCGAGACTCTTCATGTAGCGCGCGTTGCCGAGCAGCGCTGCGTATCGCGTGAAGAACGCGCCGTCGGCCGAGACCTGCACGAGCGACACCATCGGCAGCAGCCAGAATGCGGCGAACACCGCGAGCGCCGGCGCGACGAGCGCGACACGCCAGCGCAGCGGGAAAGTCAGGTCGAGCATCGCGTGAGTCCGGCCGCTTACTGCATCACCTGCAGGTACTGCAGGCCGAACGCCTGCTGACCGGCGGCCATCTTGCCGAAGTCGACCGGCTTCGCACGCGCGTAGTCGCTCGCCGGCAGGAACTTCGATGCGACGTCCGCGCCGAGCGTCTGCGCGCGCACCGGCCGCAGGTACGCATTCGCCCACAGCTTCTGGCCTTCGTCGGACAGCACGAAGTCGAGCACCTTCTTGCCGTTCGCATCGTGCGGCGCGCCCTTCACGAGGCTCATCACGTACGGCACCGCGATCGTGCCTTCCTGCGGAATCACGAATTCGACGTTGGCGTGATCCTTGTACTTGGCGCGATACGCATCGAAGTCGTAGTCGAGCAGGATCGGAATCTCGCCGGACAGCACGCGCGCGTACGCGGTCTGCTTCGGCACGATCGGCGCGTTCGCCTTCAGTTTGCGGAACCAGTCGAGTGCCGGCTTGAAGTTGTCGAGGCTGCCGCCGAGCGCCTGGTTCACAGCCACCGCGCCTGCATAGCCGACGAACGCGCTCGACGGATCGAGGTAGCCGACCATGCCCTTGTATTCGGGTTTCAGCAGATCGGCCCACGAACGCGGCACCGGCTTGCCGTCGAGCGCGTCCTTGTTCACGAAGAAGCCGAGCGTGCCCGAATGGATCGCGAACCAGTAGCCTTGCGGATCCTTCAGGTTCGCGGGGATGTCGTTCCAGTGCGCGGGCTTGTACGGCGCGATCACGCCCTTGTCCTTCGCCTGGAATGCCGACGACACTCCCAGATAGACGACGTCGGCGACCGGGCTCTTCTGCTCGGCGATCAATTGCGCGATCGCCTGGCCGGAGTTCTTGTTGTCGAACGGCACGCGGATGCCGGTCTTCTGCTTGATCGCCGCGATTTGCGCGGCCCAGTCGGCCCATTCGGGTGGGCAGTTGTAGCAGATCGCTGTTTCGTCGGCGTGGGCGACGGGGGCGAGCGCGACGAGCGCGGCGCATGCGACGGGCGCTGCGAGCACGCGCAGCAGCGAGGTCAGGCGAAAGGACACGGTGGATCTCCGGGCAGGTGTGGGTGTCTGGCCGCGCACGGGTGACGCGGCTCGGGCGTTCAGGCTTGGCGCAACTGCAGGTCGGCGGCCGGCGGCGCGACCGTCGCGCCGTCGCGCACCGTGTGCGGCAGGATCAGCGATGCGCGCTCGATCGTCGCGCCGCCGATGCATTCGACGAGGCGCCGCCATGCGTGGCGGCCGATGTCCCGGTTCGGCGTCGCGACGCTCGCCAGCGGCGGTGCGAGCAGCTCGCCGATCGCGATGCCGTCGAAGCCGAGTACCGACAGGTCGTCCGGAATCGAGAAGCCCGCTCGGCGCAGGCCGCGCATCACGACCATCGCGAGCAGGTCGTTGCTGCAGAAGAGAGCGGTCGGGCGTGTGGCTTGCGCGGTGAGATGCGCGAGCACCGCATCGGGCAGCTCGGGTGCGTTGAAGTCGACTTCGACGGGCGGCAGCGTCGCGACGCCGCTTTCCTCGAGCGCCTGCGCGTAGCCGAGATGACGCTGGCGCGCGCGATCCGACGCGGCGAGCGAGCCGGCCAGCATCAGCACGCGATGATGGCCGCGCGCGGTGAGCATCCGCACGCCGTCGTAGGCGGCGCGGCGGTTGTCGACCGACACCGACGGGCGGCGTTGCGTGTCGTTGTGCATCAGCACGTAATGCGGACCGTCGCGGTCGAGCATGTCGAGCAGCGGATGCGTATCGGCATCGGCAACGGTGAGGATCAGACCTTCGACGCGCTGCTCGCGCAGCGTCTCGATCGCGTGGCGCTCGCGCGCCGCGTCGTATTCGGTCGTCATCAGGATCAGCTTGAAGCCGGCCGCGGTCGCGAGTTCGTCGATGCCTTGCAGGCAGTCGGCGAACACCGGGTTCGACAGCGTCGGCACGACGACGCCGACGAGCCGTGTGCGTTCGCCGCGCAACTGCCTGCCGAGCGGGCTCGGGCGGAACTGCAGCGCGTCGATCGCGGAGCGGATCGTCGCCAGCGTGGCGGGACTGACGGTATGCGGCGCGTTGATCGCACGCGAGACGGTGGCGATCGAGAAGCCGGCGAGCGCGGCGACGTCCTTGATGGTCGGGGTCATGGAATTACGCGATGTAAACGTTTTCGGCAGGGAAATTATCGAAAACGTTTGTGACTTCGCGATGACGCGCATGACGTCTGTTTCGTAACAAGCACGACACAAACATCAGACGGTTGGCGCCCGCCGGGCAGGGGGGCTTCGATTGTATCGGCGGATGTTGCGGCGCGGGAGGAAATCGGCGCGCGTGCCGCGCCGCCATCGATTACGGCGTATGAATCCGGTGCGGACGGCGTACGCAAGCGCGCGGCATCGCGATGCGATGTGTCCGAATCAGGGAACGCACGCGCAAGCAATGGTAGAATCGCGTCCGCCCTTTTGCCGGGGTGATGAAATTGGTAAACATAGCGGACTTAAAAGATTGAGTGCCCGGTCGGAAACGGCCGGTGCAGAACCCTTCAAATTCGGTGAAACCCCTGATGCGCGCATCGAGGCAACGCCGAGCCAAGCCTCGCGGTACAACGCCCGCGAGGAAGGTGTAGAGACTAGACGGGGGGCGCCTAAGGCGCACGGGCGGCGATCACGCCCGCGCGCGACGGCGAAGGCATAGTCCAGCGCACGAACGATGTCGTTCCGACGACGCCGGCTTCGAAAGAAGCAGTGTGACGAAAATCCGCCGCCTTAATTGGCTTGCCGGTTCAAGTCCGGTCCCCGGCACCAAATACGCTTTCAAGATCATCCTTGGAAATCCAGAAACCCGCGATAGCCATAAGGCTTCGCGGGTTTTTTATTCCTGATTTGTCCAGTCTGGCCCGTGTGAATCCGGGGGCATGCGGGGGTACTTTCGGGGGGATTTGGGTTGATGGGTGATGCCCCCGACAAAAAATGCTCCTCGGGGCCATAGGGTGCGCCATGCCGCTGACCGACGTCACTATCCGAAAGGCCCTCCCTCGTGAAAAGCCGCTCCGCCATCGCCAATGGCGGCGGCATGTATCTCGACGCTGGGGCTGGGAAGACGGTCTTTGGTCGCGAGCCAGTAGCACCCGAACGGGAACCTGGCGATGAGGACGATGGCCAGGCCTGACCTGCCCTGGAATTTTCGGACCAGTTGAAACTTGAGAGAATGGCTTCCAACGGAGAAAAGGAAGTCATGAAGAAGAGCCGGTTTACGGAAGAACAGATGGTCACCATCCTGCGCGAGGCGGACAAGGCGCCGGTCGCTGAGGTCGCGAAGAAGCACGGGATCAGCGAGCAAACCATTTACAACTGGCGGCAGCATTTCGGCGGGCTGGAAGCTGCCGATGTGAAGCGGCTCAAGCAACTCGAGCAAGAGAATGCGCGGCTGAAGAAGATGCTTGCCGAGCGCGATCTCGAACTGGACGTGATGAAAGAGATCAACGCAAAAAATGTATGGTCCGCCCCGGCTTTGCAAGCGGGCGTTCTCCGACGAGACAGTTTGCGTAAATGTATCCGGCCTCTCGCGAGTCAGCCGCTTTTGGCGGCAAGGCCATGATGGGATATGCGCGCTCAGTTCCCAATAAGTGGACTGACCTCGAAGGCCGTTTTTTTGTCCCGGGTTTACCGAACGCCGGTGCGCTGTTTCGTCATCAATTGCACGTCTGCAAACCTTGACGGGTGATCGGCAGCCTACTGTGCTTGCGGCTGCCGAAGATAAAACGTTCCTCGTCGCGTGAGGATGGTCCACGCGATACGCGCGAGCTTGTTGGCCAGTGCGACGATGATCTTGTTGCGGTGGATGCCCTTCGCCTCCATCTGCGAAATCCAGAGCCCGAGATGATCCTTGGTCCGATCGAGATGCAGGACGCACGCCCGGGCACCATGGATCAACAGCTTGCGCAGATATGGATTGCCTCGCTTGGTGATGCCGAGCAGGTGCTGCTTGCCTCCGGTGGAGAATTCGCCGGGAACAAGGCCTAGCCAGGCAGCGAAATGGCGGCCGGATTTGAACTGCGTACCGGTACCTGCGAAGGCAGTAATCGCGGTCGCGGTCAGATGCGCGATACCCGGTACCGAGATCAGTCGTGTGGCGACATCGTCGGCCCCTGCGATTGCTTCGATCTGGCGGCGTAATTGCAAAAGGCGTGCCTCAATGGAGCGGTATTCCTGCCATTGCTCCTGCAACAGATCGCGCATCGCAGGCGTTAGACCGTTGCCGTCGTCGGCGAGGACGCTTGGCATATCGCGAACGAAGTATGCGGGGCCAGCTCCGATAGTCAGGCCGTACTCAAGCAAAAATGCACGAGCCTGATTGACGATGGCTGTCTTGCTGGAAACCAGTCTTTGCCGAACTCGATGTAGTGCCTGCAGGTCCAGTTGTGCTTCTGTCTTCGGCTGCGTGAAGCGCATGGTGGGACGAGAAATCGCCTCGGCAATAGCCTCTGCGTCGACGATATCGGTCTTGTTCGACTTAACAAACGGTTTGACGAACTGAGCCGGCACGATACGGACCTGATGTCCCTGACCCATCGCTTTGCGAGCGAGCCAGTTGCTACCAGGGCACGCCTCCATCCCGATGATCGTTGGTGACGCACGCGCCAGGAACTCGAGCAGTCGCTCACGCGTAAATCGGTTCCGGAACACCGGTTTGCCCTTGGCGTCGAGTCCGACGACGTGGAACACGGACTTCCCGATATCGATGCCCATGCGGGCGATCGCAGTAGAGCATTGCTGGCTCATGGCACACCTCCGAGGACGGAAACAGGCGTCGGCCCAGATTACGCGATTACGGGAGGGGCGGACCATCCTATTAGTGGTGAGCGCGCCCGCCCGACGCCAGCAGGTCACGTATGCGAAAGCGCGAGGCCTGTCGGAGCGGCGTGCGTGCGCGCTGATGTCGGTCGCCCGATCGGCACTGCACTACGAATCGACACTGGCCGTGCGGGACGCGCCGGTATTGGCAGCGATGAGTATCCTGTCGGCGCAGTATCCGCGTTATGGTTACCGCCGCATTCAGATCTTTCTGGAGCGGCAGGGTCATCCCATGAGCGCCGACCGAGCCTGGCGGCTGTGGCGTTTTGCCGGGTTGCAGGTGCCGCGCAAGCGCCCCCGTCGACGCGTGTCGGTCCATCGCCCTCGTCCGCAGCCGGCGACGGCGGCACGACACGTCTGGGCGTACGACTTCGTATTCGACGCGTGTGCCAACGGCCAGCAGTTGAAGTGTCTGACGGTGATCGATGAGTACACGCGTGAATGTCTGGCAATCGACGTGGCCGGATCGATTCGTTCCGGACGTGTCATCGAAGTTCTGTCCCAACTGGTCAGCCTTCATGGTGCGCCTCGTTACTTGCGTTCAGACAACGGCCCAGAGTTCGTATCGCGGGCCATCCTGAAGTGGGCGGCGCAGAACGGTATGGACATGGCGCTCAGCGAGCCAGGCAAGCCTTGGCAGAACGGCGCGGACGAGAGCTTCAATGGCAAGTTCCGAGATGAATGCTTGAGCCTTGAATGGTTTCGAACGCGCACGGAAGCGAAGGTTGTGATCGAGCAGTGGCGGCGTCACTACAATGCCATCCGGCCGCACTCGAGCCTGGCCTATCTGACGCCCGACGAGTTCAAGCAGCGGTATTGTTTAACTGAAGTAACCGAGGCCATTCCCCAAGATTGAAATGGCCCGAAGAAGCCAGGCAGGTCACCGTCGTTGCGCATACGATCGCCGTCGTTCGTCAGATGGGCTGGCACGGTTGCATGCTGCTGCGCAGACACGCGGCGGGCGATGCCGGGCCGATCGCTATGACGGCGTAATTGCGCAATACACCTTTGAGTGCGCCGAAGGTCATAGATGGCAGACTGTACTAGATCGATCAGTTCATTGGGAAACAGCGTCGGCGCCTTCGGATTCTTGCTCTTCTTGGTCCCGGTTGCTTCGGTCATGGGATGTTATTTCCGTTATCGACCCGTGACCCCGACACACTAAAATCGGACAGGCCCGGACGCGAAGGCCGATTTGTTCGAATACATCGAAGTGTTTTACAACCGCAGTCGTCGCCATTCGTCTCTCGGCCCGGTTTCTCCAGAGCAGTTCCTTCGGGACTGGATCAAGGCTCGGCAGACCAAGGATGCGGCTGCATAACTCGGGACCGTTGGAAGGGGAAAAACCGAGGGAACCTCCATCGTCTTCAACGCAGTTTGCTTCCTGCCACACCATCCGCCATGACCGACTCGAGCTACCACTATTACGAACCGTCGCAAGGCCACGGCCTGCCGCACGATCCTTTGAACGCGATCGTGGGCCCGCGCCCGATCGGCTGGATCTCGTCGCGCGGCAGCGACGGCACGCTGAACCTCGCACCGTACAGCTTCTTCAACGCGTTCAACTATCGTCCGCCGATCATCGGCTTTTCGAGCACGGCGGCGAAGGACAGCCTGCGCAACGTGCAGGAGACCGGCGAATTCGTCTGGAACCTCGCGACGCGCGACCTCGCCGAAAAGATGAATCAGACCTGCGCGGCGGTGCCGTACGACGTGAACGAATTCGACCTCGGCGGCCTGACCGCGATTCCGTCGCGCCTCGTCAACGTGCCGCGCGTGGCCGAAAGCGGCGTCAACTTCGAATGCAAGGTGACCGAGGTGATCCGGCTGCGCGATCATCACGGCGTCGACACGCCGGCCACGCTGGTGCTCGGCGAGGTCGTCGCCGTGCATATCCGCCAGAGCCTGCTGAAGGACGGCATCTTCGACACGTTCGGCGCGGGCATCATTCTGCGCGCGGGCGGCCCGTCGGCCTATGTGCACGTGAAGCCCGACAGCCGGTTCGACATCGCGCGCCCCGACGCGTGATGCGTCGCGTGCCGCGCGCCGGCTGCGATCCGCTCCGCGTGGCGTCAACAGTCACGCGCCCGCCCGCCAATCGTCGCGCCGAAGCTCGCGACGAAGGCGCCGACAAGCATCGACGCAAATGCCCAGAGCGAGAAGACCGCGACGGCCTTGCGGGCCGCATCGGCGGCTTCGCGCGCTTTCTGTTCGGTGTCGCGCGCGATCCGTGTGGCTTGTGCCTCCACCTCGCTCAGCCGTTGTTGCGCGGCCGCTTCGTCGATCCCCGCCCGCTGGGCGATCAGTTTGACGAGGTAGGTCTGGTCGGCATCGTCCAGATTGCCGTTCACGAGGCTGCGCGCGAGGATGCGCGAAATTTCCTGATGCACGTCGGCCGGGCTGCCGACGGCGGCGGGGTCGTTCGGGCGCAGCAACGTATCGGTGAAATAGTCCAGCGAGCCGTGATCGGCGCCTGCCGGTGCGATGTGCCCGACGACCCCGGCCGCGGCACCGGCTCCGGCCCCAGCCAGCGTCGCCCCCGCTTTCGCCGTGCCCGACGCGACGGACGCGATCGTGGACCCCAGCAGCACCACGCCGACCAGCGCGCTCACGGCCCAAACGACCAGCCCATGGGCGGTATCCCTGAAATAGATTTCATCGCCGGCGGCGTCCGTCCATTTCGTGCGAAGTCGGCCGGCGACGTAGCCCGCGATCCCGTAGGCGATGATCTGGGTCACGAAAAGCCAGACGATCGATCCGACCGCGAGCGCCGAGCCCGACGCGCCTTCATTGCGCCACGGAGAGACGGAAAGGAATCCGAGGCCGGTGCCGCCCGTCAGCAATGCGACGGATATCGCCACGGCGACGACGGCTCCCGCGAAGATGGCTCCCCATGACACGGCCGAAGCCGGCGATTCGGCGCCGACGCTGTCGTAGGAGGGGGTGAAACCGGGGCGAGCATTCTGCATGTCATCTCCTGTTGTCCGGTCGAGACTGTCTGTGTCGAAAATGTTCGTGGGTGGGCACGTCAATGCCAGAACAGCGCGATCAGGATGATGATCGGAATCGGTACGCCCAGCATCCACAAAAGAATGGATCTCATGAAGCCTCCTTGGTCGAGGGTTGTCGATGCCGTGTCGGCAATCGAGCGGTCAGTCCGATATCGATCGGCAATCCGCGCCGGTCGGCGAGCCGTGCTGTTGCGACGGCGGCTTCGTTTCCGCGGAATGCGGACGGCATGTGCGTCGGCGCAAACGGAAACCGGCTGGCTTCGAGCCGCGCAAAGCGTTTCGAAATCGTGAAGGAATCCGAAAGAATTGGCGATCGATCCGGCGCCGCCAATATGAACCCAATCGCGAGATCGGCACAACGACGCAATTGCACTAGTTGCACCAGGGCATGGCCGCGCTGCGATGCCGGGAAAATCGACGCACCCCGCGGGGCCGAGATGTCCTAGTGCATTTGCAACTGTCGCGCGACGCCGAGGTTTGTGACCATATCGAAGCTGCGGAGCGGCGTGTTGGATGCCAACTACCCGGGAGCCTTTGAATGGCCGAAACGATCTTCGATGCATTGCGCGAAAGTCACGAGATTCAGCGTTCATTGATGCGCCGGCTGTTGCGCTCGAAACCCGGCCCGGATCGCGGCATGCTGTTCGAACAGCTGCGTATCGAGCTCGGCGCGCACGAGGCGGCCGAGGAGCGCTTTCTCTATGTGCCGATCCTGATGGACGACCGCGGACTTCATCCGTCGCGCGATGCGCTGGCCGATCATCACAAGATGGACGAGATTGTCGACGACCTGCGCGGCCGCGAGCCGAACTCGCGCGGCTGGCTGGCGACGGTGCGCAAGCTCTCCGCGGAACTGCACGATCATCTGAAGGAGGAGGAGAAGATCTTCTTCCAGATTTCAGGCAAGATCCTGCGCGATTCGGACAAGTCGGCGCTCGCGAAGCGATACCGGAACGATTACCGGCGGATGCATGCGCGGCTCGCGGATGAATAGCGCCCGAGCCGAGCGACGAAGGACAGCCATGAAGGGGGACGGCACATCGTGAAAACCTTCCACTGCGGACAATGTTCGCAACTGGTGTTCTTCGAGAACGTGAAATGCGAGCGCTGCGACGCGCTGCTCGGCTATCTGCCGGACGTCGGCGAAGTCGGCGCGTTCGAGCCCGCGGGCGATGGAACGTGGCGCAGCCTGCATCCGGCTGCGCCGGGGAAATCCTATCGGCAATGCGGCAATTACGCGATCGAGCAAGTCTGCAACTGGATGATTCCGGCGGAAAGCGGCGATGCGCTGTGCCGCGCGTGCGTGCTCACCGAGACGATTCCGGACCTGTCGTTGCCCGAGAACCGGCTGATGTGGTACCGGCTCGAGGCCGCGAAGCGGCGGCTCCTCTATACGCTGCTCGTGCTGGGCCTGCCGGTCGAATCGCACGCGCAGCAGCCGGCGTGCGGCATGCGGTTCGCGTTCAAGGCGTCGACGGATGCCGAGCCGGTCATGACCGGCCATGCGAACGGCCTCGTCACGGTGAATCTCGCCGAAGCGGACGACGCGAGGCGGGAGCAGATCCGCACCGAGATGCGCGAGCCCTATCGCACGTTGCTCGGTCATTTCCGGCATGAAATCGGCCACTACTACTTCGATCGCCTCGTGAGCGGCACGCACTGGATCGAACCGTTTCGCGCCTGCTTCGGCGACGAGCGGGCCGACTATCAGGCCGCGCTCGACGCGCACTACGCGAACGGCGAACCGGCGGGCTGGGAGAGCGCGTACGTCAGCGAGTACGCGACGATGCATCCGTGGGAAGACTGGGCGGAGACGTGGGCGCACTACCTGCATATCGTCGATACGCTCGATACCGCGACCGCCTGCGGACTCGTGCTCGCTCCCGACAACGCGAGCCTGCCGACGCTGTCCGACCAGACGTCGGTCGACGAAGCGAGCTTCGGCAACCTGATGCGGCGCTGGTTTCCGCTCACCTATGCGCTGAACAGCCTGAACCGCAGCATGGGGATGCCGGACGCCTATCCGTTCGTGCTCGCGCCGGCCGTCGTCGCGAAGTTGCGCTTCGTGCACGATGTCGTGGCCGCGGGGGCCGATGCGACGGACGCCGAGCCGTCGCTCGTCGCGCATTCGGCGGGGAGCGAGGCGACAGGAACGCCGCCCGCCTGAATCGCCCGAATGCCGCCCCGGCATGCGCTGCGTGGGCATCGATGTTTTTCGCGTATCTGGCGGATGTGCCGTCGCGCGGGATCGGCCGGCGCGGGCGATTCGCTTTTTCAAGGAGAAGTCGTATGAAGTTCCTCTCGATCATGGTGACTTGCATCGCGCTGTCGGCCGTTTCCGCTTCGGCCCGGGCGGCAGGATGCCTGAAGGGCGCGGCGGTCGGCGGCGTGGCGGGGCATGTCGCAGGCCATCATGGCGTGGTCGGCGCGGCGGCGGGATGCGCGATCGGCCATCACCACGCGGCGAAGAAGGCGAAAGAGGCGAGCGCGGCAGCGGCCGCCTCGCAGTGACGGCAGCAAGACGGGCGCCCGCGCATCCATGCGGCGTTTCGCCGGGGCGTCCGTCTTACTTCTGCGCGACGTCTCGCGTCATGCGCCCGATCATCGCCACCAGGCCGGCGCGAACGGCGGTCGTCACGAGCCGTCGCGGCCCGAGAACCGCCAGACCGGCCAGCGCCACCGCCACCGCGATCGCGACGCAGGTCGACCCGCCGAGCGCGGGCAGTTTCACGACCGGATGGCCGCCGCGATCGCGTGCAGACGGCTGCCGTGTCAATTCGAGCACATGGTTCGACGCGGACAATTCGGCGCGCGTGGCCGCCATGCGGGCCAGCAGAATGCTGCGTTGCGATTCCGGCGAGCCGTCGGGCGTGCGTCGTTTCATTACAGACTCTCTTTGACGGCCTGGATGTCGCGCTGCAACTCGCCGACCAGCGTGGCGAAGGTGCCGCGCTCGTCGCGCTTGTGCGCCGCGACGAAGGCGCCGACGGACACGAGCACCCAGAAGCCGGCGATCGCCCACGCGGTTTCGATCAGATACGGCGTTTGCGCGGCGCTGACGATCGCCGCCACGCACACGAAGGCCAGACCGAACGTCACGCTCAGACCGAGCAGTGCATACAAGATCAGATCGCGCAGAAAGGACTGCTTCGCGAGATCGAACTCGACTGCCGCCAGGCTGGCGTAATCGGTCAGGCGCGACGCCGAGAATTGCGCGACGTTTTGCCATTTCCTGACTTGTGAAAGTAACGTCATGGCATGCTCCCGTGCTGACTTCAACGTGCGCCGGCCGGCTTTCGGCCGCCGATCAGCGCTTCGACCACAGGGCGCCGACGAGAAAGCTTACCGCCGCGACGGTTGCCAGCGTCGCAAGCGGGTTGCTCGCGGTCACGTCCCGGACCTGATCGAGCGCCTCGCCATACGACTGCTGAACCTTGCCGGCCACCTGACGCGCCTTTCCCTCGAACTGCATGTCGGTGTCGCCCGCGACGTCGCCCACTGCTTCCTGCGCGTTGCCGGCCAGTTTCTGCACCGTGCCTTCCGTTTTTTCGAACATGATCGACCTCGTCGTTCAAGGGGGTTGTCGGATCGTCGGGACACGGCCGGATCGCGTTCGCGACATATGCCGATATCCCGCGAGTCAGTATAGGGAGGCCGCGGGTTGCGCGTGATGTCCAAATGCACCGGAGCGATTAGTGCATTTGAGGGGCTGGCGGGGCGGAGCGCGGCGATGCGCGGCGGCCGATCTGTCGCCGTGCCATGGCAAATCTGCTCACCACGAACGAGCGGCTTGGTCATCGACGTCCGGCGCGCGAGCGCATAGATTTCCAAGGTTGGCGCGCTTATCCGCGCGCCAGCCCGCGCGTGAGCCGGCAACCGGCCGCGCGTTTTTATCAGCGTGAGACACAATCGAGCGTGGAGACGACACGATGAGCCTGTCAGAGCCATTGCGTCTGCATGTGCCGGAGCCTACCGGGCGTCCGGGCTGCAAGACGGATTTTTCCTATCTGCATCTGTCGCCGGCCGGCGCGGTTCGCCGCCCGCCGATCGACGTTGCCGCGGCGGATACCGCCCATCTCGCACGGAGCCTTGTGCGCGTGCTCGACGACCACGGCCAGGCCCTCGGTCCGTGGGCCCCCGATCTCGACGATGCGCGCCTGATCGCCGGGATGCGCGCGATGCTGAAAACCCGCATCTTCGACGCGCGCATGATGATCGCGCAGCGTCAGAAGAAAATCTCGTTCTACATGTTGAGCCTCGGCGAAGAGGCGATCGGCGCCGCGCATGCGATGGCGCTGCGTCACGGCGACATGTGCTTCCCGACCTACCGTCAGCAAAGCATCCTGATCGCGCGCGACGTGCCGCTCGAACGGATGATCTGCCAGCTGATGTCGAACGAAGGCGACCCGCTCAAAGGGCGTCAGCTTCCGGTGATGTACTCGGACCGCGAGGCCGGCTTCTTCTCGATTTCCGGCAACCTCGCGACGCAGTTCATCCAGGCGGTCGGCTGGGCGATGGCGTCGGCGATCAAGGGCGACACGAAGATCGCGTCGGCATGGATCGGCGACGGCGCGACGGCCGAGGCCGACTTTCACACCGCGCTGACGTTCGCGCACGTGTATCGCGCGCCGGTCGTGCTGAACGTCGTCAACAACCAGTGGGCGATTTCGACGTTCCAGGCGATCGCGGGCGGTGAGGGCACCACCTTCGCCGGGCGCGGCGTCGGCTGCGGAATCGCTTCGCTGCGCGTCGACGGCAACGACTTCCTCGCGATCTACGCGGCATCGGCCTGGGCGGCCGAACGCGCGCGCCGCAATCTCGGGCCGACCCTGATCGAATGGGTGACCTACCGCGCGGGCGCGCACTCGACGTCCGACGATCCGACCAAATACCGGCCGGCCGACGACTGGACCCATTTCCCGCTCGGCGATCCGATCGCACGTTTCAAGCAGCATCTGATCGCGAAGGGCATCTGGTCGGACAGCGCGCACGACGCGCTCACGGCCGAACTCGAAGCGGAAGTGATCGCCGCGCAGAAGGAAGCGGAGAAATTCGGGACGCTGGCCGACGACCGGATTCCGTCGCCGGCGTCGATGTTCGACGACGTGTACAAGGAGCTGCCCGCGCACCTGCGCCGCCAGCGCCAGGAACTGGGAGCGTGATCATGGCGCAACATGAAACGACGACGGCCGCACAGCCGATGACGATGATCCAGGCGCTGCGCTCCGCGATGGACGTGATGCTCGGGCGCGACGACGACGTGGTCGTATTCGGGCAGGACGTCGGCTATTTCGGCGGCGTGTTCCGCTGCACCGAAG
Source organism: Burkholderia sp. Bp9016 (assembly GCF_003857765.1). Classification (NCBI taxonomy): domain Bacteria; kingdom Pseudomonadati; phylum Pseudomonadota; class Betaproteobacteria; order Burkholderiales; family Burkholderiaceae; genus Burkholderia; species Burkholderia sp. Bp9016. Next base: position 66,256 of record NZ_QTPY01000021.1, on the reverse strand, counting down.
GATTGCAGGCGAAATACGGCAAGTCGCGGGTGTTCGACACGCCGATCTCGGAAGGCGGGATCGTCGGCGCGGCGGTCGGGATGGGGGCGTACGGCTTGCGCCCGGTCTGCGAGATCCAGTTCGCGGACTACTTCTACCCGGCGTCCGACCAGATCGTGTCGGAAGGCGCGCGACTGCGCTATCGCTCGGCCGGCCAGTTCATCGCGCCGATGACGATCCGGATGCCGTGCGGCGGCGGCATCTACGGCGGCCAGACGCACAGCCAGAGTCCGGAGGCGATGTTCACGCAGGTCTGCGGATTGCGCACGGTGATGCCGTCGAATCCGTACGACGCGAAGGGGCTCCTGATCGCATCGATCGAGAACGACGATCCGGTGATCTTCCTCGAGCCGAAACGGCTGTACAACGGACCGTTCGACGGTCATCACGAGCGTCCGGTCACGTCGTGGCTCAAGCATCCGGGCAGCGAGGTGCCGGAAGGCTATTACACGGTGCCGCTCGATACGGCGGCCGTGGCGCGGCCCGGCAACGACGTGACGGTGCTGACGTACGGCACGACCGTTCACGTGTCGCTCGCCGCCGCCGAGGAGACCGGTATCGATGCGGAAGTGATCGACCTGCGCACGCTGTGGCCGGTCGATCTCGACGCGATCGTCGCATCGGTGCGCAAGACCGGCCGCTGCGTGGTGGTGCACGAGGCGACGCGCACGTGCGGCTACGGCGCGGAGCTGGTGTCGCTCGTGCAGGAGCACTGTTTTTACCACCTTGAGGCGCCGGTCGAGCGCACCACGGGGTGGGATACGCCGTATCCGCACGCGCAGGAATGGGCGTATTTCCCCGGCCCGGCCCGGGTTGGCGAAGCGTTGCGACGCGTGATGGAGGCCTGAGATGGGGATTCATGTCATCAAGATGCCGGATATCGGCGAAGGGATTGCCGAGGTCGAGCTGGTGGCCTGGCATGTACAACCGGGACAGACGATCGCGGAAGACCAGCCGCTCGCCGACGTGATGACCGACAAGGCGGCGGTGGAAATTCCGTCGCCGGTCGCGGGCAAGGTGCTGGAACTCGGCGGCCGGATCGGCGAGATGATGGCGGTCGGCAGCGAGCTGATTCGTCTCGAGGTCGAAGGCGACGGCAACCTGAAGCCGGGCGCGAAGGGGCGCGACGCCGGCACGGATGCGACGCCGCGTCCGGCCGTGACCGAAGCGGCCGATGCACACGCCAAGTCATCCGAAGCATCGGCGGCATCTGCGGCCTCCGGCGCACCGGCGTCATCGGACGCAACGCATCACGCCGCGAACCGCACGTCGGCCGAGCCGCGTCGCGCCGAACACGCCGCGTCGCCGCGTGCCGCACTCGCGCCTGGCGAGCGGCCGCTCGCTTCGCCGGCGGTACGCCAGCGCGCGTGGGACATGGGCATCGAGCTGCGCTACGTGCGCGGCACCGGCGAAGCCGGGCGGATCCTGCATGCGGATCTCGATGCGTATGCGCGCACGGGCGGCGGTACGGTGCGTGCGTCGCAGGCGCACGGCTACGACGAACGCAATGACGAAACCGACGTGCCGGTGATCGGCCTGCGGCGCGCGATCGCGCGCAAGATGCAGGAAGCGAAGCGCCGCATCCCGCACTTCAGCTACGTCGAGGAGATCGACGTCACCGAGCTCGAATCGCTGCGCACGGAGTTGAACCGCCGCTACGGCGACACGCGCGGCCGGCTCACGCCGCTACCGCTGCTGATCCGCGCGATGGTGGTCGCGTTGCGCGATTTCCCGCAGATCAACGCGCGCTACGACGACGAAGCCGGCGTCGTCACGCGTTATGGCGCGGTGCACATGGGCGTCGCGACCCAGACGGACGGCGGCCTTACGGTGCCGGTGCTGCGTCATGCGGAAGCACGCGACGTGTGGTCGATCTCGGCCGAAATCGCGCGGCTGGCCGACGCGGTCCGCACGAACCGCGCGCAGCGCGACGAGCTCGGCGGGTCGACGATCACGATCTCGAGCCTCGGCGCACTCGGCGGCATCGTCTCGACACCGGTCATCAACCATCCCGAAGTCGGCATCGTCGGCGTGAACCGGATGGTCGAGCGGCCGATGATCCGCGACGGCGCGATCGTCGCGCGCAAGATGATGAACCTGTCGTCGTCGTTCGACCATCGCGTTGTCGACGGCGCGGATGCGGCCGAATTCATCCAGGCCGTGCGCGGGTTGCTCGAGCGCCCGGCGCTGCTGTTCGTGGAGTGAGCGCGATGAAGAACGAACACACCACGTTGCTCGTGATCGGCGGCGGTCCGGGCGGTTACGTCGCCGCGATTCGCGCGGGGCAGCTCGGCATTCCGACGGTGCTCGTCGAGCGGGAACGGCTCGGCGGCACGTGTCTGAACATCGGCTGCATTCCGTCGAAGGCGCTGATCCACGTCGCCGACGCGTTCGAGCAGGCGTGCGGGCAGGCCGGTGAAGGAGCGCTCGGGATTCGCGTGCGCACACCGGAGATCGACATCGCGAAAAGCGTTGCATGGAAAGACGGCATCGTCGAGCGGCTCACCCGCGGCGTCGGCGCGTTGCTGAAGAAACACGGCGTGCGCGTGCTGCACGGCCACGCGCGCGTGATCGACGGCAAGACGGTCGACGTAGTCACCGGCGGCGATACGATGCGGGTCGCCTGCGAGCACCTGTTGCTCGCGACGGGCTCGGAACCGGTTGCGCTGCCGTCGATGCCGTTTGGCGGACATGTCGTGTCGTCGACCGAAGCGCTGTCGCCCGCGTCGCTGCCGAGGCGGCTGGTCGTCGTCGGCGCGGGCTACATCGGGCTCGAACTCGGGATCGTCTATCGCAAGCTCGGCGTCGAGGTGAGCATCGTCGAAGCCGCGGAGCGCGTGTTGCCCGCGTATGACGCGGAACTCGCGAAGCCGGTCGCCGATTCGCTCGCGCGGCTCGGCGTCGGACTATGGCTGGGCCACAAGGTGCTGGGTCTCGCGAACGACGGCGCGGTCCGCGTGCAGGCGCCCGACGGCACGGAGAAGACGCTGCCGGCCGATCGCGTGCTGGTCGCGGTCGGGCGCCGCCCGCGCGTCGACGGCTTCGGGCTCGAATCGTTGCCGCTCGATCGCAACGGCCGCGCGCTGCGTATCGACGACGAATGCAGGACGTCGATGCGCAACGTATGGGCGATCGGCGACGTCGCGGGCGAGCCGATGCTCGCGCATCGTGCGATGGCGCAGGGCGAGATGGTGGCCGAACTGATCGCGGGGCGCCGCCGCAGGTTCGTGCCCGCGTCGATCCCGGCCGTGTGCTTCACCGATCCTGAGGTTGTCACGTCCGGCTGGTCGCCCGACGACGCGAAGGTGGCAGGCGTCGACTGCATCAGCGCATCGTTCCCGTTCGCGGCGAACGGGCGCGCGATGACGCTGCAGGCGACCGAAGGTTTCGTGCGCGTCGTCGCGCGGCGCGACGATCACCTGATCGTCGGCTGGCAGGCGGTCGGGCGCGGCGTGTCGGAGCTGGCTGCGGCGTTCTCGCAGTCGATCGAGATGGGAGCGCGGCTCGAAGACATCGGCGGCACGATCCACGCGCATCCGACGCTCGGCGAAGCGATGCAGGAGGCTGCGCTGCGTGCGCTCGGGCATGCTTTGCACGTGTGACGCGATTTCGCACCGGCAGGCATGGCAGTACGAAGCCCCGCTGCGGCGGGGCTTTCTTGTTGGTGCCGGAAAGGGGCGTGGCTCGGGGCGTTTCGACAGCGGGATCTTCGGATTGCAAATGATCGATGGCGATGCCGGGCAAGCTGGCTTCCTGACCCGGCAACCGGAGGATCGGCGCGCATATACGGCGCTCGACGTCCTTCAGGCGATGTACCCGATTAGCTGGCCGAACCTCACCAGGGAAAGTCGGCTCCGCGAAGGATGACGCGAACGCTGCGACCGATGCATCGATGCAGGTTTGCCGTTCACGAAAGCGCCCGCGCGTCGGCGGGCCGTGCCGTCACATCCCGATAGAATGTATCGATCGCGTTTGACGCGGCGCCGGAACTGTCCGCGCCGCTGCAGCGCCTTTTCGCCGAACGCGCGGGCGTACACGCGCTGGGCGGGCATTGCGCCGGGCGTGTCGCGGCAGGCGGGAACCGACGCATAGCGGATGCCGCAGGCCGGTGTTGACCCTCCCGCGCGAACCGTTCATCGTGTCGATATCCAGTCTGATTCGTCGCCCGCAAACGGGCGGGGTCATCGCAACGCGGCAGCGGACTGCCGGGCGCGCGGTTGTCGCTCACGGCGAACTCGCGCAAGCCTCATACGGAAAACCTGACATGAAACTGTTGCTCGTCGGCGCGACCGGCCTCGTCGGGCGCCACGTCCTCGAAGTCGCGCTCGCCGATGAACGGGTGGACCAGGTCGTCGTCGCCGCACGCCGGCCGTTGTCGCCGCATCCAAAGATGCAGGCGCTGGAAGTCGATTTCGAGGATCTGCCCGAGGCGGCCGACTGGTGGCAGGCCGACGCGGTGATCTGCACGCTCGGCACCACGATGCGCACCGCGGGTTCGCAGGCTGCGTTCCGGCGTGTCGATCACGACTACCCGCTCGCGGTGGCGCGTCTCGCACACCGGCACGGCACGCCGACCTACGTGCTGAATTCCGCGCTCGGCGCGGACCCGGCGTCGCGCATCTTCTACAACCGCGTGAAGGGCGAAGTCGAGCGTGCGCTCGCGGACGTCGGATTCGCATCGCTCACCTGCGTGCGGCCCGGCCTGATCGGCGGCAGCCGCGACGAATTCAGGTTGGGCGAACGGTTGTTCGTCCTTGCGTTGAGCATCGCCGGGCCCGTGCTGCCGATGAAATGGCGCGTGAATCCCGCATCGCGGATCGCCCGCGCATTGCTCGACGCCGCGCTCGATGCGCGGCCGGGCGTACACGTCATCGCGTCCGACCGGCTCGTCTGAGTCCCGCGGCCGGCATCGCACGGCTGACGTTGCCGCGCCGGCTATCCGTGCGCGAAACCGTCGAGCAGCCCGAACTGTTCGGCAAGCGCTTCGGCGAATGCATCCAGTGCTTCGCCGCCGTCGCTGTTCCTCGGCGTCGCGAGCTGGAATTCGACCGTGTGGCTCAGCCTGCTCGCGAGCAGCTTGCGCATCTTGCCGGCCGCGACCCACGGCGCCGCGACATGGTCCGGCAGGAAGCCGACGTGCGCGCCGGACAGGATGAAGATCACGTCGGCATCGACGTTTTCGGAGAACGCGGTCGGCTGCGCGTTGCGCAGCGCCGCACCGGCCGTGTTCGTCTTGTAGAGCCGGGCGACGTTGCTTGCCTGCGCGACATCGTTCATCGATACGGTTCTTTTCGCGGCGAGCGGATGCCGGGCGCCGCAATAAAGCGATTGCGGTTCGACGAACAGCGGCGCGTAGTGCAGGCCGGCCTGGTGCCCGGAGAAGTAGCCGACCGCCAGCTGCAACTCGCCCTTCAGCAGCTTGCGCTCCAGTTCGTCGGGCGCCACCGCGAGCATCTCGATGAGCACGTCCGGCGCACGTTCGCGAAAGCGGCCGACGGCCGTTGCGACCGATTCGACGATGTCCGGTGCGAGCCGTTCGGACAGCCCGATGCGCAGCTCGCCGAGCAACGTGCCCGACACGTGCTGCGTATCGCGCGTGAATACGTCCATCGCCTGCAGCAGGCGCCGCGTCGATTGCAGCACGCGTTCACCCTTCGGCGTCAGCCGGAAGCCGCTCTTGCCGCGCTCGCACAGTCGGAAGCCGACGCGCGTCTCGAGCTTGGCCATCTGCGTGCTGATGGTGGACGGCGCCATCCCGAGCGTGCCTTGCGCCGCACTGAAGCCGCCGCTCTCGACGATCGTGACGAAGAGCCGCAGCAACTGCACATCCATGTCTCTCAAGCGGGTCAGCATGGCGATACATCGCATTTTGTGAAGTCAGCTTATGTTAGTTCATATTTTTCGTTGAAAGCGATCGCGGCAGAATCGGCATCGGGTCGCCGCTCGTGCGGCCGACATCTCCACCAGACAGGAATCCGACGATGAACCGGAACGATCTCGCGTTCACGCGCGACAGCCTCTACGGCACGCAGGCCGAACCCAGCTTCGCCGGGGCGACCAGCTTCATGCGCCGGCGCTTCAGCCGCGATCTCGACGGTGTCGATCTCGCGATCACCGGCGTGCCGTTCGATTCGGCCGCGTCGCACCGGCCCGGCACGCGCTTCGGTCCGCGCGGGCTGCGGATCGCATCGACCGGGATTGCGTGGGAGCGTCCGTGGCCGTGGGACTTCGATCCGTTCGACGTGCTGGCCGCGGTCGACTATGGCGACTGCGCGTTCGATCTGGGACAGCCCGAGTCGGTGCCGGACGCGATCGAGCGGCACGCGGATGCGATCCTGTCGCGCGGCTGCGCGATGCTGACGCTCGGCGGCGATCACTTCATCACGTATCCGCTGCTGAAGGCACATGCGAAGGTGCACGGCCCGCTATCGCTCGTGCACTTCGATGCGCACACCGACACGTGGCCGGATCGCGACGTCAAGCGCATCGATCACGGCACGATGTTCTATCACGCGGCGCGCGAAGGATGGGTCGCGCCCGAGCGCTCGGCGCAGATCGGCATTCGCACGACCAACGACGATCCCATGGGATTCGACATCCAGGATGCGCGCAGCGTGCATGCGACGACGCCGGCGGCGGTCGCCGCGCGCATTCGCGAGCGCGTGGGCGATCATCCCGTCTACCTGACGTTCGACATCGACTGTCTCGATCCGGCGTTCGCGCCGGGCACCGGTACGCCGGTTTCGGGCGGGCTGTCGAGCCATCAGGCGCTCGAGATCCTGCGCCATCTGAACGGCATCGATCTGGTCGGGATGGACGTGGTCGAAGTGTCGCCGCCGTACGATCACGCGGAAATCACGTCGCTGGCAGGCGCGACGATCGCGCTGGAACTGATCTGTCTGCATGCGTCGCGCCGCCGCGGCGCGCGGTGACGGCGAGCACTTGCATCGAACGATGAACGATCCGGTCCATCGCCATGCCGTTCCCGACGATGCGGCCGAGATCCCGGCTGGACGCCGCCGGGGCAACCGGACGATGCCGGCGATGCAATCCTGACGCTGTGGATCGCGCAGTGCACACGCGATTCGATCCCATGACGCACCGGCTGCACGCGCCGCGCATTCGCAAGGCCGCTTCATTCCGGTCTCCTCCCGCTACGCCGCGTCCATCGCGCGCTTCAAGTCCGAAACCACTTTCCGGCGCCTGACCTTTCATTTTTAAAACGCTCTGCTTACGGCTGCGAAGGTCGGACAAGTCCTGATTATTCGGACGCTTTTGAAAATTCATCGATATCGGGTAATCACCGATATCACGCAAGTTGTATATACAAGATCATCCGCTGGCAATGTCGGCACACGTCGTGCCGGTTGCGCGCCAGCGTGCAGACCGAGCGTGCGTGGCGCATGCCGGCGATCCACGGCGCACCGCATGCGAAGAGCCGAAAGGGCGGCTCGGCACGTTCCAGTCTCGTCCAAACCATTTGTGATCCTCAGTATCTTGGAGATTTACCCGTGTCAACGAATTCCAGTGGAAAAGCCGGCGGCCTGATCGAGGTCCGCTCGATCGATTTCATCCCCGACACCGAACGCCACGGCGGCCTGCTGAGCCAGTTCACGCTGTGGCTGTCGGCGAATATGCAGATCACGGCCATCGTCACGGGCGCACTGGCGGTCGTGCTCGGCGGTGACGTGTTCTGGTCGCTGGTCGCGCTGCTGCTCGGCCAGTTCGTCGGCGGCGCCGTGATGGCGCTGCACGGTGCGCAAGGTCCGCAGCTCGGGCTGCCGCAGATGATCTCGAGCCGCGTGCAGTTCGGCGTGTACGGCGCGATGATCCCGATCGTGCTCGTGTGCCTGATGTACATCGGCTTTTCCGCCAGCGGCTCGGTGCTCGCAGGGCAGGCCGTCGCGCAGCTGCTGCACGTCGACGACGCGCTCGGCATCCTGCTGTTCGCCGCCGTGATCGTCGTGCTGACCGTGTTCGGCTACCGTGCGATTCACTTCGTCGGCCGGATCGCGAGCGTGATCGGCATCGTCGCGTTCGTCTACATGTTCGCGCAGCTGTTCGCGAATCACGACGTCGGCGCGCTGCTCGCGAACAAGCACTTCTCGCTTGCGAGCTTCCTGCTGTCGATGTCGCTGTCCGCATCGTGGCAGATCGCGTTCGGCCCGTACGTCGCCGACTATTCGCGCTACCTGCCGCGCTCGACGTCGTCGGTCGCCACATTTTGCGCGGTCGGCCTCGGCTCGGTGATCGGCGCGCAGGCCGCGATGGTGTTCGGTGTGTTCGCGGCCGCGCTCGCCGGCAGCCAGTTCGCGCACCACGAAGTGTCGTATATCGTCGGCCTCGGCTCGACGGGCGCCGTGGCCGCGCTGCTGTACTTCAGCATCGCATTCGGCAAGGTGACGGTGACTGCGCTCAACGCGTACGGCAGCTTCATGTCGATGGCGACGATCGTCAGCGGTTTTCGCGGCAAGGGCGCGGTGTCGTCGCGCAGCCGTCTCGTGTACATCGTCGGGATGATCTGCGTGTCGACGCTGATCGCGCTCGCCGGCCGCCATTCGTTCCTGAAGGAATTCACCGCGTTCATCCTGTTCCTGCTCGCGTTCTTCACGCCGTGGAGCGCGATCAACCTGGTCGATTACTACTGCTTCACGCGCTCGCGCTACGACGTGCCGGCGCTGTCCGATCCGGACGGCCGCTATGGCCGCTGGAACGTGATGGCGATCACGATCTACGTGGTCGGCATCCTGGTGCAACTGCCGTTCATGTCGACGCACATCTATACGGGCCCGCTCGTCGATGCGCTCGGCGGTACGGACATCTCGTGGATTCTCGGCCTGATCGTGCCGGCCGTGCTGTATTACATCGGCGCGCGCGCATCGCGCCGCAGCATCCCCGAGCGCCTGATCCTGCCGCTCGAACGGGGCGAAGTTCAGCACTGACGCATCGCGTCGCCCGCCGGGCCGGCGTGCAGCCGGCCTGAGCGGCCCTTCGCTCGGGCTTTGCGCGAAGGGCCGCGCCGTATCTCCTTGATTACTCGCGATGTCGGCATGGCAAGACCATCGCGCCCGGCATCGTTCCATTCTCCTTCAATTGGATAGTAAGACTAAGAAAATGAACGCACGAGGAAATCATTCCCGCGCGCGGCCGGTGCACGCCGGCCTTCGCATCGCAGTTGCGACGGCATGCGTCGCCGGTTCGGGCGCGGCCTGCGCGCAGGACGGCGTCACACTGTACGGCGTGATCGACGAATTCGCGCAGTACGTGAACACCGGCAACGGCTACACGGCGGCGATCGGCTCCGGCGGCCAGTGGGGCAGCCGGTTCGGCGTGAAGGGCGGCGAGGACATCGGCGGCGGGCAAAAGATCGAGTTCGCGCTCGAGAACGGCTTCAACCCGAACGACGGTTCGCTCGCGAGCTCGGGCAGCATGTTCAACCGGCAGGCGTGGGTCGGCATCGCGGGGCAGTGGGGCAAGGTGCGCGCGGGCCGCCAGAATTCGCCGCTGTTCAACGACCAGGGCGGACAGGATGCGTTCGGCGGCGTCACGCAGGCGTCCGGCATGGACAACCTGACCGTGTTCTCGTTCCGCACGAGCAATACGCTGTCGTACCAGAGCCCCGAAATCGCCGGGTTCCAGGCCGGGCTGTACTTCGGCTTCGGCGACGCGGGCGGCGTGCGCTCCGCGGGCTCCAGCCAGCAGTTCGACGTGACCTACGAGCACGGGCCGTTCGCGGCGTTCGTCGCGGGGCAGTGGCTGAAGAGCGCGACGGCGACCACGACCGATCGCACGATCATGGCCGGTGCCTCGTACGAGATCGGCAAGGCGACCGTGTACGGCGGTTTCTCGGCGGTGAAGTGGGACGACCTCGGGATCGATTCGCGCGTGTACGGGTTGTCGGTCAAGTATCAGCTCAACCCGGCGAACTACGTTGCGCTCGGCTATGCATACCTGCACGACCAGACGTCGCAGGGCGACAATGCGGACCAGTTCGGGCTGATGTACGAATACGACCTGTCGAAGCGCACGAGCTTTTATGGCGCGCTGTCGTACCTGCGCAACCGGAACCAGGCAGGGTACACGCTTGCCGGCGCGGCGAATCCGGGGCTGCCGCTTGCCTATCCGGGCGCGAATGCGCGTGGTGTGCAGCTCGGCATCGTGCATCGGTTCTGACCGGTGCCGCATCGGGCGCCGGGCGTTGCAGGTCGGCGCCTGCTTCTTCCGCGTTCGCGTGTTCGCGCGGTTACATCACTCTGTCGAGAATGCGTGCCAGGACGCGTTCGCCGTGCGGCCGCGATGCAGTTCGAACAGGTGGCCGCATCCGCGCCGGGAGACGAAAGGCCGATCGACAGTGCGCGCGGCCACGTCGTGGAAACGATGGCGTTTTTCAATGACGAAAAAATGGCCGCATTGCGCGGCCATCGAAATGCATGTTTCGAGTCCGGTGTGCCCGCGCGATTCGCCGGGCCGGCAAGGTCGCGTTCAGGAATTCGCGGCGGCCGGTGCGCGGCGGCGCTGAGCGACCTGCAGCGCGACGACAGCGAGCCCTGCCGCGGCGATCAGCCCGCCGACGGCCGGCACCGCCGCGTAGCCGAAGTCGGCCGAGATTGCCGCACCGCCGGCCGCCGCGCCGAGCGCGTTGCCGAGGTTGAACGCACCGATGTTCACGGCCGATGCAAGGCCCGGTGCTTCGTGTGCGGCACGCATCACGCGCATTTGCAGCGGCGGGACCACCGCGAACGTCGCGATACCCCAGACCAGCAGCGTGATCGCGGCGCCGGCATGCGTGCTGGCGAGCAGCGGAAACGCGGCCATCGTCGCGATCAGCAGCACCAGAAACCCGGCCAGCGTGCCGTCGAGCGAGCGGTCGGCCAGACGGCCGCCGGCGATATTGCCGATCGAGAAGCCGACACCGATCAGCACGAGCATCGCGGTCACGAAGCCGGGCGTGGCGCCCGTCAGGTGTTCGAGGGTCGGGGCGACGTATGTATACAGCGTGAACATCGCGCCGGCGCCCAGCACCGTCGTGGCGAGCGCGCCGAGCACGACGGGGCGCGTCAGCACCGACAGCTCGGCACGCAGGTTCGGCATCTTGCCGGCTTCGCCCTTCGGCAGCGCGGCGAACAGGCCGGCGATCGCGACGATGCCGAGGCCCGCGGTTGCCGCGAACGACATGCGCCAGCCGATGATCTGGCCGAGCCACGTCGCGGCCGGCACGCCGCCGACGTTCGCGATCGTGAGGCCCATGAACATCGTCGCGACGGCGCTGGCCTGCTTCTCGCGCGGCACGATGCTTGCCGCGACCACCGAGCCGAGCCCGAAGAACGCGCCGTGGTTCAGACTCGTGACGAGTCGGGCGAGCAGCAGCGTCGTGTAGTCCGGTGCGATGGCCGACAGCAGGTTGCCGATCGTGAAGATCGACATCAGCGCGATCAGCGCCGAGCGGCGTGACCAGCGCGCGAGCAGCAGCGTCATCAGCGGCGCGCCGACCATCACGCCGATCGCATATGCGCTGATCAGCATGCCGGCCTTCGGAATCGACACGTGCACACCGTCGGCGATCACGGGCAGCAGGCCCATCGGCGAGAACTCGGTCGTGCCGATGCCGAACGCACCGGCGGCGAGCGCCAGCAGCGGCAGCGTGGCGCTGCCGCCCGGGCGGGAAGGAGAAGAAGTCGTGGTGTTCACGCGAAGTGCTCCTGTAAGCGTTGGGCAACGGCATCGCGCCGTTGTGGACAGGCTGAAGTGTGCCTGCACTACTTTTGCGGAAAAAGCCGCATGCAGGCGAAATTATCTTGATTTCATGTCAACAATGCAGACTCGGCCGGTGTGCACACCCGGCCCGCAGGACGGGGCTTCCGGCGATTCGCACGCGATCGACGGCTGGGCGCGCGAGTGGGCCCGTGCCGTGCGAATGGAGTCCGTCGCCGGAGCAACGAGGCTGCCGGGTGCAGCGGAACGCCCGGGTTCGACGTGCACGGCCGGCCGGGTCTACGACTGCGTTCCGAAGCGATGCGGGCGGCGCTGAGCGGCCGCGACGAAGCGATCGGCCGACACGCGCGCACGACCGTCATTTCGCGCGCGGACGTGCTGCATCGTCGTCGCGAACCCGTTGCCGGCGTGGCTCAGGAGCAAAAAAACCCCGGTCACAGGGGGACCGTGACCGGGGTGGAAAAGCATCCTCTCTTTGGCACGAGGGTTGGATGCGCGCGAAGTATATTTCGGTCCATAACAATTCGAAATGTCATTAAACGGCCGTTTTTGGTGTCAATTTAAAAATACTGACGCGTCGACATGATTTGTCATCGATATGAAAGGATTTTCGCGAATTTGCGCCGTAGTTTAGGGCGCCGCGATGGCGAATGCGGCGGGTGGATCCGCCGCGGATGGTCCGGCTGCCGCTCCTGCGGTTTCGCCGCTCAGTCCGCGTAACCGGTCGCTTCGCGCACGGCTTCGACGAACCGCGCGACGACCGGTGACGCCGACGCCGGTGCGCCGTCGAACACGAACTCGATGTCGAAGCGGCTCGCGAGTTCGTCGAGCGCGACGAGCCGGACCGTGTGCGGACACGTCGGCGCCGCGCTTTCCGGCACGAACGCGCAGCCCATGCCGGCCGCAACGAGGCCGATCAGCGTCGGAATGTCGCTGCCGACCTGTGCGATGCGCGGCGTGAAGCCGGCCCGCTCGCATTGCGCCATCAGGAACCGGTGGTGCGCGGCGGAGCGTTGTGCGTCGAACCATACGAACGGCGCATGCGCGACGTCGGCCAGCGCGCGCGGCGCATGAAAGGGGCCGCCGGGCCGCGCGGGCATCGCGAGCACGAAGCGGTCGCTCAGCAGCCGCACGCCTGACAGGTGCGGCGCTTCGTCGCGACGCCACGCCATGATGCCGCCGTCGAGCTGGCCGCGCGTCAGCGCCGCCGCCTGCTCGGCTGACAGCATCGGCGCGATCGACAGTTTCACGTCCGGACATGCGTCGCGAAACGCCTTCAGCACATCCGCGACGATCGGCAGCGGCAGGCAGTTCGGCAGCGCGCCGAGCCGCAGCTCGCCGAACTGGCCGGCCGCGCTGCGCAACGCGCGCTCGCGGCTGTCCTGCAACGTCGCGAGCAGGGCGGTTGCGTCCTGCAGGAAGCTCGCGCCGGCCGCCGTGAGCGTGACGCCGGTTGCGCGGCGGATCAGCAGCGGCGTGCCGATCGCTTCCTCGAGTTCGCGGATCTGACGCGACAGCGCCGGCTGGACGATTCCGGCCGCGCGGGCGCCGGCCATCACGCTGCCGGCTTGCGCGACCGCCACGAAATAACGCAGGTGACGCAGTTCGATCTGGCGCATGCGGTGCGGGCTCCGATTCCGATTGATGCGGTATGCCTGCAGAGCATAGCAAATGCCATTCGATGGTATTGGAAAGCATGGCGTGCGTGCCGTACGATGGTTTCCGTTGCCGCACCGGCTCGCCGTCGGCGCGCTCCTTCCGTCACCCATTCTCATCGTGTCCCGCACCATGCCGCTTCATATCCAGACTCCGTATATCCGTTCGCAAATCGCCTCGCGTCGGCTCGGCATGAACGTTCTGTTCAAGCTCGATGCGCTGCAGCCGTCCGGTTCGTTCAAGTTGCGCGGGATCGGTGCCGTCTGCGAAGCGCGGCATGCGACTGGCGCACGGCGGTTCGTGTCGTCGTCGGGCGGTAATGCGGGCATCGCGGTCGCGTACTGTGGCCGCGAGCTCGGTGTGCCGGTGCTCGTCGTCGTGCCGGAAAGCGCGTCGGCCCGCGCGCGCGAATTGATTCGCGTCGAGGGCGCGGAGGTCGTCGTGCACGGCGCGAGCTGGGCCGAGGCGAACGCGTTCGCGCTGGCGGCCGTCGGCCCGCACGACGCTTTCGTGCATCCGTTCGACGACCCCGTGCTGTGGCAGGGGCACGCGACGATGATCGACGAGATGGCGGCGAGCGGCCCGAAGCCCGATGCGGTCGTGCTGGCGGTCGGCGGCGGCGGGTTGTTGTGCGGCGTGCTCGAAGGGCTCGCGCGCAACGGCTGGCGCGACGTGCCGGTCGTCGCGGTCGAGACGGAAGGTGCCGACTGCTATGCGCGTTCGGTCGAGCAGGGGCATCCGGTCGAATTGCCGGCGATCACGAGCATTGCGACGTCGCTCGGCGCGAAGCGGCCATGCGACGCGGCGGTCGAATGGGCGACACGGCACGCGATTCATCCGGTCGTCGTGTCGGATGCGCAAGCGGTGGCTGCGTCGCTGCGGTTGCTGGACGAGCACCGGATCGTCGTCGAACCCGCATGCGGTGCTGCGCTGGCCGCGCTCGACGCGTCGGTGCCGGTGCTCGAGTCGGCGTCGAATATCGCGGTGATCGTCTGCGGCGGCGTGACGGCGACGGTCGAGTCACTGCACACGCTGAATGCGACGTTGAGGTAAAGCGGAAAGGCAGGGCGGCAGGAGATTCCGGCTGGTCTTGCACGTAGGGCGCGCGGGGCCGTCGTGGTGCGTTGACCTCGGTCGTCAGTCGCTTCGAATCGAAGGTGCGTGACGGGCGGCCGGCGTGCGGCCGGACATGTCGTTGGCGGGGGCGGAGAAGGGGGATCGCGCCGCGCCTCGAGAGGCACGGCGCGGGGAGACGGAACGCGCGTTAGTTGGCAACTGGTGCGCTTGCACCGGTCGGTGCCGATGATGCGACCGGATCGGCGGCGGCAGGCGTGGTGTTCGAGGACGCGGGGGCGGATGTCGTGGACGCGGGCACCGGCGCAGATGCGGCCGATGCCGGCGTTGCAGCGGCAGGCGTCGATACCGGGCTGGAAGCGGGGGCCGAAGCCGAAGCGGGCGTCGGGGCCGAAGCGTGAACCGAGGCCGCAGCAGGCGCCGAAGCCGAAGCGGGAACCGAAGCCGAAGCGGGGATCGAAGCCGAAGCGGGGGCCGAAGCCGAAGCAGGCACCGAAACCGCCCCCGGTACACCAGCCCGCATTGTTCCCGGTGCGACCACGGCCGGAGTGACACCGGGCGCGGCCGGCACCACCGATGTCCCCGTCGCCGGCGCGACGCTCGGCACCGAAAGCGGCACCGGCGCGGCGGGCGGCGTCGGCACGACCGGCGTCGTCATCTTCATCGGCTCGCCCTGCGGCGTCGGCGCGGGCTCGGGCAGGGGCGTGACCGGTTCCTTCTCGGCCGCCCTCACGGCCGCGCGATCGCGGCGGGCCGGATCGACCTTCAGGAAGTGCTCGACGAGATTGAAGAAGCGCTCATAGAACACGCCGGCCGGAATCGTCTCGCTCGCGGTCTTCACGAGCGCATCGTCGCTCGACCCGATCGGCAGCGATAGCGAGCCGAACACGCTGAGCCCGACGCTCGCCGACGTATTCGACTTCTTCAGCGTGTAGCGATCCTGCACCGCGTTCACGTACGCGATGCTCGACGAGCCATCCGTGTTCGCGTCCGCGCACACGACGTGAAACTCGATCACGACGTGCATGTCGTTGCTGGGCTGGAAATTCTTGCTGCCGTCGACCGCGTCGTTGCGCGACGACGACACGACATAGCCCTGGCTCAGCAGCGCGCGCCGCGCGGCTTCGCAGGTTGCATCGGATTTCGAGTGGAACGTGTGCGAGTACGGGCTGCTGGTCGCGTCGAACTGTTCCTGCTGGTAGATCGGCTTGGGCGGCGACGAGCACGCCGCCAGCACGGCCGCGGCCGCGAGCGCGCACGAAACGGAAAACAGGCGAAATCGGTTGTGCATGGCGTCTTTCAAAAGGCTCGGCGAGATGCCGTGCGGCGGCTGCGGGCGCAGTGCGCGCAAGCCGCGTAACGGCGGTGCCTGCGCGGCGCGCGGGCGATTTCCGCGGGCAATCTCGTATGGCCGGGGCGTCATTATAGTTTCGTTTGATGTCGCGTTCGCTTCAGCCGGCCGGCACGGGCCGCGCGGCGGCGAGCAGTTGCGATGCCAGCGGATGATGTTCGCCGCGCCGCGAGCGGATCGCGTGGATTTCCTCGGTCACGTCGCCCGCGCGGCCGAGCCGGCGCAGCCCGCGCAGCAGCGATGCATCGTTCGCGCCGAGTTCGCTGAGCGGAAATACGCCGAGGCCGCGCGCGGCGAACACGGCCATCAGCGCGCTGTCCTCGAATTCCCCGGCCACGCGTGGGACGATCCGTTCGCGCTCCAGCCACAGGTCCAGACGCGCGCGCAGCGCCGAATGGGCGGTGGGCAGCAGCACCGGCAATTCGGCGAGGCACTCCGGAAAGCGCTGTCGGGCGGCCGGCGTGACGAGCGCCGCCGGCCCGTACCAGTCGACCGGCGACGCGACGAGCCGCTCGCTCGTCACGCGCAGGTTCGACCCCGACGGCGCGCCCTGGCCGGCCAGCACGAGATCGAGATGGTGCAGCGCCAGCTCCGCGAGCAGCGCATCGTGTTCGCCTTCGTGGCACAGCAGCCGCAGCGTGGGCGTATCGAGCACCGGCGCGAGGATCGCATGGGCCGCCAGCTTCGAGATCCCGTCCGCGAGACCGACTGCGAGCCGCACGGTCGGCTGGCTCGCCGCCGCGCGGACTTCGTCGGGAATCAGCCGCCCCATCTCGAAGATGACTTCCGCGCGCG
This sequence comes from Burkholderia sp. Bp9016, assembly GCF_003857765.1. Taxonomy (NCBI): domain Bacteria; kingdom Pseudomonadati; phylum Pseudomonadota; class Betaproteobacteria; order Burkholderiales; family Burkholderiaceae; genus Burkholderia; species Burkholderia sp. Bp9016. The sequence continues at coordinate 49,629 of NZ_QTPY01000021.1, read as the reverse complement.
CATACGCGGCCTGCCCGGCGTCGGTCATCGCGACGCCGCGCCCGGCCGGGCGCAGCAGCTGGTGGCCGAGCGACTTCTCGAGCTCGCGCACCTGCGCGCTGATCGTCTGCACGGCCATGTCGAGCCGCTCGGCGGCACGCGCGAAGCCGCCTTCCTTCACGACGACCCAGAAATAGTACAGATGTCGAAAATTCAGCATCGGATCGTTATTTCGTAAAAACCGAACCAAATATCACATTTTCTCTGATTTTCTCGAGGTCGTGGGTTGTCTATCATCGGGCTTTCCACTTTCGTCTCGGCCCTTTTCATGGACTACCTGCTGACGCTTGCTGCCGATCCCGCCGTCTGGGCGGCGCTCCTGACGCTCGTCGTGATGGAAGTCGTGCTCGGCATCGACAACCTGATCTTCATCTCGATCCTCAGCAACAAGCTGCCCGAAGCGCAGCGCGCCCGCACGCAGCGCGTCGGCATCGCGCTCGCGCTCGTGATGCGTCTCGCGCTGCTCGGCAGCGTCGCATGGATCGCGAGCCTCACCACGCCCGTGTTCACGCTGTTCGATCATGCATTCTCGTGGCGCGACCTGATCCTGCTGTCGGGTGGCCTGTTCCTCGTCTGGAAGGCGACGACCGAGATCCATCACCACGTGTCGCGCGACGGCGACGCGGATGGCGCGTCCGGCGGCGCGGCCAGCCTGACGATGTGGGCGGCGATCGGCCAGATCGTGATGCTCGATATCGTGTTCTCGATCGACAGCATCGTGACCGCGATCGGCATGACCGAGCACATCCCGATCATGTTCGTCGCGGTGATCGTCGCGGTGGCCGTGATGCTGTTCGCCGCCCAGCCGCTCGCACGCTTCATCGACCGCAACCCGACCGTCGTGATGCTTGCGCTGTCGTTCCTCGTCGTGATCGGCATGACGCTGATCGCGGAAGGTTTCGGCTCGCACGTGCCGAAGGGCTATATCTACGCGGCGATGGCGTTCTCGGCGTTCGTCGAGGGCATGAACATGCTGGCGCGGCGCGCGAAGGCGAAGCGCGCTGCGCGAGTCGAAGGTCGCTGAGTCACTGAGCCGGCGAGCGGGAGGCCGGCCTCGGCCGGCTTGCCCGCGACGCGGAATTTGCAACCCTGGGAGAAGCGCGATGAAATGTCCGGTCTGCAAGACGCCCGACCTGCTGATGGCCGAGCGCCAGTCGATCGAAATCGACTACTGTCCGACGTGCCGCGGCGTGTGGCTCGATCGCGGCGAACTCGACAAGCTGATTGCGCGCGAAACCGGCGATGCGCCGGCACGTCGCGAAGAGGCGCCGATGCGGCACGATCCGCAGCCACCGCGCACGCGCGAAGATGGCTGGGGCCGCGACGGCCGTTCGCACGACGATCGTTATCGGCACGACGGCCAGCGCCGCAAGAAATCGATGTTCGACCTGTTCGACTTCGATTGATCGCTGCGGTGCGCATGCACCGCGCCGCACGTTGCACGCATGTTGCAAAAAGCCCCGTCAGGCAGCGTGCCTGGCGGGGCTTTTACATACGCGTCGCGCGACGATGTATGTCGGCGTTTACGCGTTGCCGGACGTCACGTCGATGCGGCGCGGGCGCGTTTCCTCGCGACGCGGAATCGTCAGCGTGAGCACGCCGTCGCGCAGGTTGGCGTCGATCCTCGACGTGTCGAGATCGGGGCTCAGCACGAAGGTGCGCGCATAGCGCGGCGCGCGCACTTCGGCATGCCGGATGCGCTGCTCGGCCGGCGTGTCGATGCGTGTGTCGGCTTCGATCGTCAGCGTGTTGTCGTGCACCTTCACGTCGAGGTTTTCGCGCGGCACGCCGGGCAGGTCGGCGCGCAGCGTGACGCGCTGCTTGTCCTCGACGATATCGACGGCCGGCGTAATCGCGGGGCGGCGTGCGGCGTCGGCAGCGGCAACAGCAGGCGCGGCACCGGTCTGGCGTTCGGTCAGGGTCTGGCTCGTATTCATGTCGTTATCCTGAGTTTTACTGGACGGTTATCGCGCGCGGCTTCGATGCCTCGCGCCGGCCGACGCGAATCAGCAGGCAGCCGTTTTCGTAGCGGGCGCTGACGTTGTCGGCATCGGCATTCTGCGGCAGCTCGACCACGCGGCGGAACGTGCCATGAAAGCGTTCCTGCGCATAGGTGCGCACTTCGTCGCCGGCGTCGCGCGGCGCGGGCTTGCGCTCGCCGCTGATCGTCAGCAGGTCTTTGTCGATCGATACGTCGAAGTCGGCCGCGCTCATGCCGGGCGCGAATGCGACGATCTCGATCGCGTCGTCGGTGGTGCCGACGTTCAGCGCGGGAAACGCGCCGGGACGCACCGCGCGGATGCCGGTCGGCAGCTCGCCGAACAGGCTCGCCATTTGCCGCTGCACGCGGGCGAATTCGTCGAACAGGTCGTGGCCGTTATGAATGCCGCTCATGAAATTCCTCCGGAACATGAAACGCGAAAGACGCGACGACGCGTCGCCGATGGCGAGTGCGACGGGCGGCTTGCCGCCGAGTCGAAACGGGGGCAGCCCGCGTGACGGGCACTGCCGGGTAACCGGTAATTAGAGGCCGCCGCAGCGGTTTTCAAGAGGGAAATTGCAATTTGCGTCAACGCGTGACGATGCGAATCGATGCGACAATCGTCGCGCTATCCACAGACCACGGAGACGGGAAGGACATGGACATTCAACGCATCGCGATCGTCGGGGCCGGCGTGATCGGCGCGAGCTGGGCGGCTTTCTATCTGTCGAAGGGCTTCGACGTCGTCGCGACCGATCCCGCGCCGCAGGCCGACACACGGCTGCGCGACGCGCTCGCCGCGTTTCTCGGCGAACGGGCCGCCGAACTCTGCGCACGGCTGTCGTTCGACGCCGATCTCTCGCGCGCACTCGACGGTGCCGATTTCGTGCAGGAAAACGGCCCCGAGCGGCTCGACCTGAAGCGCGCGCTGTATCGCCGGATGGACGACGTGCTGCCGGCTCACGTACCGATCGCATCGAGCTCGTCGGGCCTGAAGATGTCCGAGATCCAGACCGCGTGCGACAAGCATCCGGAGCGCTGCCTGATCGCGCATCCGTTCAACCCGCCGCACCTGATTCCGCTCGTCGAGCTGGTGGGCGGCGACGCGACCGATGCCGGCGTGATCGCGCGCGTGAAGGCGTTTTACGACGCGCTCGGCAAGCAGACGATCGTGCTCAACAAGGAAATGACGGGCCACGTCGCGAACCGGCTCGCGGCGGCGTTGTTCCGCGAGGTGTATCACCTCGTCGGCGAAGGCGTGGTGAGCGTCGCGGATGCGGACAAGGCGGTCGCATGGGGTCCGGGCTTGCGCTGGGGGCTGATGGGGCAGTGCCTGACCTATCACCTCGGCGGCGGCGCGGGCGGGATCGCGCACTTCCTCGAACATCTGTCGGGGCCGATCACGACGTGGTGGGACGATCTCGGCACGCCGTCGTTCGACCCTGACGTCGATCGCAAGCTGAACGACGAACTGCGCGCGATCCAGGGCGAGCGCTCGATGCAGGAGCTCGCCGCCGAGCGCGACCGGCTGCTCGTCGAGCTGATCGACGCGCGGCGTCGCAGCTTCCTGCCCTGAGCCTGTCGCTGCGCTGCGCGGGCGACTATTGCTGAGCGCTCGTTTGCGGCGCCTGCGGTGTCTGTGCGAGCCATGCGGGTCGTGCGGCCTGCACCAGTTCACGATTGCGCGCGCGCGCCGCGGCGTCCGGCGGATAGTTGCCGTCGTTCGTCGGCAGCTCGCCGTCGAGATAGGCCTGCTTCAACTGGGCGACGACTTCCGCACGCGTGAGGCCCTGCTCGGGGGCGGGCGCGCCGGTTTGTGCAAAGGCGGGGGATAACAGCGCGGCTGCGGCGGTCGCGACGGCGAATCGCATGGCGTTCATGGTGTGCTCCGATCATGGGGACGGGACAGCGGACGCACGGCACGCTGCCGTGCATTCCGATGGGCCCCATTCTCGCGAGCGGGCACTGCGCAGACGCTGACGCGTTCCGGGCAAGATGGTCAGTTGCGCGTGACGCCGCAGCGGGGCGTCGCCGAGGTTGCTGCGTTGGCGAGCGCGACCGGTGCCGCTACAGCTCGGCCGCCGCGGCGATCAGCGTGGCTTCGAGCGCGAGCGTCGAGCGTGATGCGGCCGCCGGACGATCGATCACGTATTCGAGTTCGCCGAGCTCGGGCAGCCCCGCGTCGAGCCGCGCGAGCCCGGCCGGAATCACGTAGCCGGCGAATGCGCTGACGCCGAGCCCCGCGCTCGCGGCCGCGCGCAGCACTGCGATGCTGCTGCTCACGACCGCGATCCGGTAAGGGCGGCCGACCGCCTCGAGCGATTCCAGCACGCGACGGCGCGACACGCTCGGCTCGGGATGCATCGCGAGCGGCAGCACGGCCTCGTGGCCGGTAATGCGTGAATCGGGGCCGGTGCACCAGTAAAGCGGTTCGCTGCGGATCACGCGGCCGCGCCGGCTGCCCGCGACCCGCTTCGCGAACACGAGATCGTGACGGCCTTCGTCGAGCGCGTCGAACAGGTCGCCCGACAACCCGGTCGAGATCGCGAGCTCGACTTCCGGATTGCGCTGCACGAAGCTCGCGAGCGCGGCCGTCAGGTGCGCGGACGCGAAATCCTCCGACATCGCGAGCCGCACCTTGCCTGACAGCGGCGGCCCGCACACCGACGTGACGGCCTCGTCCATCAGCTCGAGGATGCGCACTGCGTAGCGGAACAGCGCGTCGCCGTGCTGCGACAAGCGCACGTTGCGCGTGTCGCGCTCGAACAGCGGCCGGTCGAGCAGTTCTTCGAGACGGCGGATGTGCTGGCTGACGGTCGACTGCGACAGGCTCACGCGCTCGGACGCGGCAGTGAAACTGCCGGACTGGGCGACGGCGACGAAGCTGCGCAGCAGCTCGGGCGGTAATGGACGCATTGCTAAATCCACTGAATCGGTTTCGACAACTTCATAAATGGCCGGATTTTGCGGGGCTAGTATCGGATACGCCCCGATGCGGCTCGTGCAGACGGGGCGCAGCGGACGCGTAGCGCGTGTCGCGCCGCCGGCTGCATCGGTCAGTCTAAGGCATCCGGCGTCCGGCTCGAAACCGCATCATCCCATCGACCGCCCGAGAACGCGCTCGCACGACGAGCCGCCGGGCCGCGGCGCACCGCCGCAGGAGACAGAGTGTCCGCGCTCGGGATCGGCGCGGCGGGCCCCGTCTCCCGCAGGTGTCAGGCGCCCGTCACGAAGAGACTGGAGACGACTCATGATCATCTACGGAACCGCGCTGCTGGCGTTCTGCCATCTGGCCGGACTATTCCTCGGCGACCTGCTGGGCACCGCGATCGGCGTGAAGACCAATGTCGGCGGCGTCGGCATCGCGATGCTGCTGCTGATCTGCCTGCGTTTGTGGCTGCACCGGCGCGGCTGGCTGCCGAAGGAAACCGAGGCCGGCGTCGGCTTCTGGGGCGCGATGTACATCCCGGTCGTCGTCGCGATGGCCGCGAACCAGAACGTCGTCGCCGCGCTGAAGGGTGGCCCCGTCGCGCTGCTGGCCGCCGTCGGCGCGGTCGCGATCTGCGCATGCTGCATCGCGGTACTCGTGCGCACGGGGCGCGACGATACGGCCTTCGCGGGCGTGCCGCAATTCGAAGAACAGTGACGGAGGCCGCAATGCTGCAGATGCTCGAAAAAACCGTCGCCCACAACGGGCTCGTCGCGTCGTTCGCGCTGGTCGGCCTGATCATGTGGCTGTCGTCGATCGTGTCGCGCAAGCTCACGTTCGGCCGCGTGCACGGCTCCGCGATCGCGATCGTGATCGGTCTCGCGCTGGCGTACGTCGGCGGCGCATTCACCGGCGGCGAGAAGGGGTTGGCCGACGTGCCGCTGTTCGCGGGCGTCGGCCTGATGGGCGGCGCGATGCTGCGCGATTTCGCGATCGTCGCGACCGCGTTCGAAGTGCAGCCGACCGAGGCGCGCAAGGCCGGCCTCGTCGGCGTCGTGTCGCTGCTGCTCGGCACCGTGCTGCCGTTCATCGTCGGTGCGTGCATCGCGCGCGCGTTCGGCTACACCGACGCGGTCAGCATGACGACCATCGGCGCGGGCGCCGTCACCTACATCGTCGGGCCCGTTACGGGCGCGGCGATCGGCGCGAGTTCCGACGTGATCGCGCTCAGCATCGCGACGGGGCTCGTCAAGGCGATCATCGTGATGGTGGGCACGCCGGTCGCAGCCAACTTCATGGGCCTGAAGACGCCGCGCTCCGCGATGATCTTCGGCGGCCTGGCCGGCACCGTGAGCGGCGTGAGCGCCGGGCTTGCCGCGACCGATCGCCGGCTCGTGCCGTACGGCGCGCTGGTCGCGACGTTCCATACCGGCGTCGGCTGCCTGCTCGGGCCGTCGGTGCTGTTCTTCACGACGCGCGCGCTGGTCGGCGCGTAGCCGTCCGCGTCCGGTTCGGGCGGCCCGCGCGTGCAGCCGGCAGGCGCGGCCCGTAGCGGACCGCATCCATCGCGGCGTCCTCTGAGTCGCATTCGTCAACATCATCAATCGGCGGCGGCGCCAGGCTTAGAATGCCGCTGAACCATCGAAGCGGGAGAACTGTTCATGACGGGATGGAATCACGCGCGGCAGGCGCGCGATGCACGCCTCGCGGCCGGCGCGGCGTACGCGCAGGGCAAGCGGGTCGATGCGCGCGACACCGTCGCGCTGCTCGAAGCGGTGCTGCGGCCCGGCGACCGCGTTTGCCTCGAAGGCGACAACCAGAAACAGGCCGACCTGCTCGCAACCGCGCTTGCCGACGTCGACAGCGCGAAGGTGCACGATTTGCACATGGTGCAGTCGGGCGTCGTGCTGCCCGAGCATCTCGACGTGTTCGAGCGCGGGATCGCGAAGCGGCTCGATTTCGCGTATTCCGGCCCGCAGTCGCAGCGGATCGCGAAGCTGCTGTTCGGCGGCAAGATCGCGCTCGGCGCGGTGCACACGTATCTCGAGCTGTTCGCGCGCTACTTCATCGACCTCACGCCGCAGGTTGCGCTGATCGCGGCGGTCAGCGCCGACGCCGACGGCAACCTGTACACCGGCCCGAACACCGAGGACACGCCGACCGTCGTCGAAGCCACCGCGTTCAAGGACGGCATCGTGATCGCGCAGGTCGACCGCATCGTCGACAAGGTGCCGCGCGTCGACATTCCCGGCGACCGCGTGCATTTCGTCGTCGAGGCCGGCAGGCCGTTCTACGTCGAGCCGCTGTTCACGCGCGACCCGGCCGCGATCACCGAGACGCAGATCCTGACCGCGATGCTCGCGATCAAGGGCATCTACGAACCGTACGGCATCAAGCGCCTGAACCACGGGATCGGCTTCAACACGGCCGCGATCGAGCTGCTGCTGCCGACCTACGGCGCGAAGCTGGGGCTGAAAGGCAAGGTCTGCACGCACTGGGCGCTCAATCCGCATCCGACGCTGATTCCCGCGATCGAATCGGGCTGGGTCGAGCAGATCCACTGCTTCGGCTCGGAAGTCGGGATGGACGACTACATCCGCGCACGCTCCGACGTGTGGTTCACCGGCCCCGACGGGTCGCTGCGCTCGAACCGCGCGTTCTGCCAGACCGCCGGCCTCTATGCATGCGACATGTTCATCGGCTCGACGCTGCAGATCGATCTGTCCGGTCATTCGTCGACGGTCACGGCCGAGCGGATCGCCGGCTTCGGCGGCGCGCCGAACATGGGCAGCGACGCGCGCGGCCGGCGCCATCCGAGCGAGCCGTGGCTGAAGGCCGGCGCGCAAGCCGACCCCGACACGCCGGCGGCGCTGCGGCGCGGCCGCAAGCTGGTCGTGCAGATCGGCGAGACGTTTGGCGACAAGAACGTGCCGATGTTCGTCGAGAAGCTCGACGCGCTGAAGCTCGCCGACAAGCTGCAGCTCGATCTCGCGCCGATCATGGTCTACGGCGACGACGTCACGCACATCGTCACCGAGGAAGGGATCGCGAACCTGCTGATGTGCCGCGACAAGGACGAGCGCGAGCATGCGATTCGCGGCGTGGCCGGCTATACGGAAGTCGGCCGCGGCCGCGACAGGAAGATGGTCGAGCGCCTGCGCGAGCGCGGCGTGATTCGCCGTCCGGAGGATCTCGGCATCGATCCGCTCGACGCCGACCGCCGCTGGCTCGCCGCGCGCTCGATCAAGGATCTCGTGCACTGGTCGGGCGGCCTGTATGCGCCGCCGGCCCGGTTCCGCAACTGGTGAGGAAGAGGGCATGGAACAGTTGAACTACCGCTTCACCGCGCGCGAACGCGCGAAGGGCGAACTGGCCACGGCGCTCGTCGGCGTGGTCGCGTCGGGCAATCTCGAAGTGCTCGTCGAGCGCGTGCTGCCGGGCAACGAATGCGAGATCGACATCCGCACCGCGGCGGTCGGCTTCGGCGCGGTATGGCAGGCCGTCGTGTCGGACTTCGTCGAACGGCGCACACCGGGCGGCCTGAAGCTGTCGATCAACGACGGCGGCGCGCGGCCCGACATGGTGTCGCTGCGGCTCGCGCAGGCTGTGCGCGCGATCGAGGGGGACGCATGATGACCGACGTGATTCACGATGCACCGGCGTTCGTCGCGAACGGCGCGAGCTGGTACGAAGCGTCGGCGCGCCAGCGCGTCGACGGGCTGCTCGATGCGGGCAGCTTCACCGAATTTCTCGGGCCGGGCGAACGCGTGACGAGCCCGCACCTGCCGCTGTTCGGCCTGCCGCAGCAGTTCGACGACGGGATGGTGGTCGGCCGCGGCCGGCTCGACGGCCGGCCCGTGTTCGTCGCCGCGCAGGAAGGCCGCTTCATGGGCGGCGCGTTCGGCGAAGTGCACGGCGCGAAGCTCACGGGGCTGCTGCGCGCGGCGCGCGAACTCGGCATGCCCGTGCTGATCCTGTTCGATACGGGCGGCGTGCGGTTGCAGGAAGCGAACGCGGGCGAGCTGGCGATCGCCGAGATCATGCGCGCGCTTGTCGAAGCGCGCGCGGCCGGCGTGCCGGTGATCGGGCTGATCGGCGGGCGCGCGGGCTGCTACGGCGGCGGCGGCCTGCTCGCTGCGTGCTGTTCGGCGCTCGCGGTGTCCGAGCAAGGGCGCATCAGCGTGTCGGGGCCTGAAGTGATCGAGACCAATCGCGGCGTCGAGGAATTCGATGCGAAGGACCGTGCGCTGATCTGGCGCACGATGGGCGGCAAGCACCGCCGCCTGATCGGCGGCGCGGATCGCTACGTCGCGGACACGCCCGACGCGTTTCGCGCGGCTGCGCTCGAACTGCTCGGCCGTGCGCCGACGTTCGATGCGGCGATGCTGCGCGCGGAGCAGGCGCGTCTCGAAGCGCGCATCGAACGGTTCGGCGCATGCAAGGATGCGCTCGACGTGTGGCGCGCGCTCGGCGCGGACAAGGCGGAAGCGATTCCGGGCATGCCCGACGACGAATTCGCGAAGCTCGCCGACCAGTTACAGGAGCCGAAGCATGACGCTCGATGAAGTACTGACCTCGCTGTTCCCTAAAGGCCATTCGATTGGGCGAACCGGCAGCCTGCTCACGGGCCACGCGGAACTGGCCGGCACGCGCGTCGACGTGATCGGCGTCGCCGACCGTTTGCAGTTCGGCATCGACGAAGCCGTGACGCTCGCATCGCACGTGCTCGACACGATCGAGCGCGGCGGCGACACGCCGATTCTCGTGCTGGTCGACAGCGACAGCCAGCGGATGAGCAAGCGTGACGAGCTGCTCGGGCTGAACGAATGCCTGGCGCATCTCGCGAAATGCCTGATGCACGCGGAGTTCGCCGGGCACCGGACGATCGGCCTGCTGTACGGCCATACGGCCGCGGGCGCATTCATCGCGACCGCGCTCGCGACGCGCACGCTGCTCGCGGTGCCGGGTGCGGAACCGGAAGTGATGGACCTGCCGTCGATGTCGCGCGTGACGAAGCTGCCGATCGACGTGCTGAAGGAGATGGCGCGCTCGACGCCGGTGTTCGCGCCGGGGCTCGACAACCTCGTGAAGATGGGCGCCGTGGACGCCGTGCTCGATCCGGCCCGCGCGCTCGACGCGCAGGTGGGCGAATGGCTCGGCAAGCCGGCGGAGCGCGTCGATGGTCGTGCGGCGCGCGGGCGGCCGGTCGCCGCCGATGTCGCGAAGCGCGTCGAGGCACTTGCGCGTGCCGCGCGCTGACATACCGCTGCGCCGCCACACGCTCGTCACGCTGACGGCGTTCGGGTGGCGCGACGCGGGTGCACGCGATCCGGCGCTCGCGGCCGATCCGCTCGTACAGGCGTGGTCGGCCCGCGGTTGGCCGCTCATCGTACGCCGCGCGTCGCCGGACGAAGCCGATGCCGGCCGCGTGCCGCTCGGCTTGCCGTTGCCGCCTTCCGCGGGCAAGCGGCGCGTCGCGCTGAACGTCGCTGCCGACGCGCTCGCGTCGGTCGGCCCGCTGCCTGCACTGGCCGGCGTACTCGCCGCCGCGCCCGGTGCATGGCGCGCGCCGTTGCGCGAGCTGGACGCGCTCGGCGCGCGCTGCGGCGTGCAGGGCCGCGTGTTCGGCAGTCTCGCGTGGCAGGCGCTGACGGGCGAGCGCTATCTGAGCGAATCCTCCGATCTCGACATCGTCTTTCCGCTGCCGGACGCCGCCTCGCTCGCGCCGTTGCTCGACGGGCTGGCCGACATCGACGCGCGCGCGCCGATGCGCATCGACGGCGAGCTGCTGCGCGGCGACGGCGCGGGCGCGAACTGGCGCGAGCTGCATGCGCGGCTGCCCGAAGTCGCGGTCAAGACCGCGATCGCCGTCGAATTGATGTCGGCCGACGCGTTCACGGGAGGCATGCAATGAATGCCTGGGCGGCTTGCCGCGCACCGGCGCCGTCCGATGCCGAGCGCATCGCCGGGCTTGCCGAGCGCAGCCTTGTGCTGGAAATCGAGACCTATCCGAAGCCGGGGCTCGTCAGCCACGTCGATAGCGGCAGCCATGCGGACATGGATGCCGCGACGTTCGAACGCAGCGCGGCCGTCTTGCGGCCGTACTTCGCGGAACTGGCCGACGCCGGCGCACGCGACGCGGAGATGACCGTGCTGCGCAAGATCGGCCTGCGTGCGGAACACGCGATGCTTGCTGCGACCGGCGGCGTCAATACGCATCGCGGCGCGATTTTCGGGCTGGGGCTGTTGTGTGCGGCCGCGGGCCGCCGCATGGCGTCCGGCACAACGGCCCCGGCCTGCACGACGACGCTCGGCGCATGGGTCGCGCAGCGCTGGGGCGCCGAGATCCTGGGTGGCCCGCGGCTACCCGACAGCCACGGCGAGCGTGCGAGCCGTCGCTATGGCGTGGGCGGCGCACGCCGCGAGGCGGCCGGTGGCTTCACGACCGTTTACCGCGTCGGATTGCCGGCACTGCGCCGCGCGCAACGCGGCATGCCGGGCGACGCGCACGCCGCGCGCGTCGACACATGCTTCGCGCTGATCGCCGCGCTCGACGATACGAATTTGCTGCACCGGGGCGGTCAGGCCGGCCTCGATTTCGCGCGGGCGACCGCACGTGCGTTCGTCGCGCGCGGCGGCGTGCGTGCCCGCGACTGGCGGTTGCACGCGATCGCGGCGCACCATGCGTTCGTCGCTCGCCGGTTGAGCCCGGGCGGCGCGGCGGACCTGCTGGCGATGAGCGTGTTCGTCGATGCGCTCGAAGCCGACGGGGAGGGGCGATGACGCTGGCGATCCTGTGTTCGGGGCAAGGCGCGCAGCGCGCCGACATGTTCGAATTGACCGGCACGGCGCCGCAGGCCGATGCGCTGTTCGTGCACGCCGGCCGGCTCCTCGGCGACGATCCGCGCAACTGGGTGCGGACCGCCGCACCCGACGCGCTGCGCGAGAACCGCGTCGCGCAGATTCTCTGCACGGTGCAGGCGCTCGCTGCGACCGCGCTGCTCGACGCGGTATGGCCGCGCCGTCGCTGCGTCGCCGGTTACAGCGTCGGCGAAGTCGCGTCGTGGAGTGTCGCGGGGATGATCGATCCGCACGACGCGCTGGACCTGGCCGATGCGCGTGCACGCGCGATGGATGCGGCGAGCGGCGGCGGCGAGCGGATGGCATTCGTGCGCGGGCTGACGCGCGCGCAGCTCGCGCAGCTGTGCGACGGCCGTGATGCGGCGATCGCGATCGCCAATCCCGGCGACGCGTTCGTGGTTGCCGGGTGCCAGGCCGACGTCGACGCGGTGGCCGACGATGCGGCGCGCGGCGGTGCGCTGCGCGTCGCGCCCGTCTGCGTGCGGATCGCGTCGCACACGCGCCGCCTCGCCTCGGCGGTGCCCGCGTTTCGTGCGTCGCTGGCTGCGGTGAACGTGCGCCGGCCGCTGTCGGGCACGCGGTTGTTTTCGGGGGTCGACGGCGCATCGGTGCTCGATGTCGACGCGGGGCTCGACAAGCTCGCGCGGCAGATCGCGGAGCCGGTCGAGTGGGCGGCTTGCCTGGCCGCGTGCGTCGAGGCCGGCGCGACCGCGTTTCTCGAACTCGGCCCCGGCCGCGCGCTGGCCGAGATGGCGAGCGGCGCGTATCCGGCGCTGCCGGCGCGCAGTGTCGCGGATTTCCGTTCCGTCGACGGCGTCGCGAACTGGCTGGCACGCGTCTCGGCCGGCTGACGGGCGGTACGCCGGCACTGCCAAAACACCGCGAAACGGGTTCGGAAATCGGGCCCGAAACAGCCCGGTCACCGGCCGTCGCGCGCTGTGTGTTGCGCCGGCGCAGCAGCGTTGCAGCCGGCGCTTGCCACGCGAATTGGTGTCGCTACAATGGCGCCCGCCATGAGACCAGTCGTTTTCCTTTTCGCCGCGCTCGGCTGCGCCGCGACCGCCCACGCCAGCCCGATTCCGTCCGACGCCGGATCGGTCGGCGCATACTTTTCGTATGACAATGCGGCGGCCGATGCGACTGTCGACTTGATCGGGCAGGCACAGCGCCGCGTGCTGCTGGCCGGCTACGCATATGTGCCGCCCGCGGTCGCGGCGGCGCTGCGCGCGGCGCGCGCGCGTGGGGCCGAAGTGCGTGTCGTGCTGGTGCGTTCGTCGCACGCCGGCAAGTACAGCGGTGCGGGCTATCTGAAATCGGCCGGCATCGACGTGGCGATCGATTCGCGGCATGGCGACCCTGCGCCGCGCTTCGTGATCGTCGACGACAGCGTCGCGCTCACGACGCTGTCCGACGGCGCTGCGGCGCATGCGGAAACGGTGAACGTGTTCCAGCGCGCGCCGGAGCTCGCCCAGTCGTATGCGCAGTCGTTCTGGCGGCTGTACCGGCAGGCGGCCGGGCTCTGACCCGTCGCAACCGCAGGCTCGAACGAACAGCGCTTCAAGCTCCCGCCTTTCTTCAACCCAAGCGGCATCTCGCCGACGCGGTTGCGACCCCGCTTGCATCGGCGTGGCCGATGCACCATGCTCGTTGGACAGGCGCCGGTGCGGGCTTCGCGGATCCGGCGTCACGGCAGGGAGCCGATCGTGACCGAGTATTTTGCCGATCGTGCGGACGCGGGCCGCCAGTTGGCCGACGCGCTGCACGACTATGCGGGGCGTCGTGACGTCGTCGTGCTCGCATTGCCGCGCGGCGGCGTGCCGGCCGCATTTCCGGTCGCCGTTGCGCTGTGCGCGCCGCTCGACGTGCTGGTCGTGCGCAAGCTCGGTGCGCCGTCCGATCCCGAATTCGCGATGGGCGCGATCGCGACCGGCGGGGCGGTCTACCTGCAGCACTCGGAGATTCGTGCGCTGGGCGTGACCGGCGCACAGCTTGCCGGCGTGATCGCGCGCGAGACTGCCGAACTGCAGCGCCGCGATGCGCTGTATCGCGGTGCCCGGCCGCCGCTGCCGGTCGACGGCCGCATCGCGATCGTGGTCGACGACGGCATCGCGACCGGCGCATCGATGCGCGTCGCGCTGCAGGCGCTGCGCGAGCGCCATCCGGCGCGCATCGTGGTCGCCGCACCCATCGCGCCGGCCGGCGCGCGGCATGCGTTCGGCGGTCTCGCCGACGCGTTCGTGACGGTGTCGCAACCGCTGCGGTTCTGCGGGATCAGTCAGTTCTACGCGCGTTTCGAGCAGACCGAGGACGACGAAGTGCGCGCGCTGCTCGACGCGGCCCGCGCGCGGGGCGATGGCGCTACGTTCGCCTGATCCCGCGCCGGCGCGTTCCGGCGCGCACGGCCTCGGCCAGCGCGAACACGCGCTGCAGTGCCGGATGGACGTCGCCGCGCCAGCGTGCGCCCGTGAACAAGCCGTAGTGGTCGCATGCGGCGATATCGATGCGGTGACGTTCGCCGGCCGCGAGGCCGCGGCACATATCGAGTGCCGCGTGCGTCTGTCCCGCGCCGGTGACGGCGTCGCACGCGCCTTCGACGGTCAGGAGCGCGACACCGCGCAGCGCGGCCGGCTCGACGCGCCGGCCGCCCACCTCCCACGTGCCGTTCGCCAGGCACATCCGCTGGAACACGATATCGACGGTATCCAGGAAGTACTCGGCCGGCATGTCGAGCAGCGCCGTGTATTCGCGCAGCGCGCGCCGCGCATCGGCCAGCCCCGTCATGTCGAAGTGCGACGCGGCGCGCGCGTAGTCCTCGATCAGCAGCATGAAGCGCTGCGGATAGAGCAGCGCGATCTCGCCTTGCTGAAGATAGGTCGGGAACACGTGCCGACCGTGGCCGGGAAAGCAGGGCGGCACGATGTCGATCAGGTGGCGGCGACACCACGTCAGCGAACGGGACGCGGCGGTGGTGCCGAGCGTCGTCGGATTGACGCGCGCGTCGAGCGGGCCGCCGATCAGCGTGATGCTCGCCGGCGGCGGCAGGCCACGCGCGGCGCGCAGCGCGAGGGCGCCGAGCGCGGGTACGGTCGCCTGGCATATGGCGACGACGTGTAGCGGCCGGTCGTTCTGTACGAGCGCATCGACGAAGCCGTCGAGCGTCGCCACGTACTCGTCGAGCCCGAAGCGGCCCGACGCGACCGGGATGTCGCGCGCATTGACCCAGTCGGTCACGCACACGTCGCCGTCGGCCAGCAGCGTCTCGACGCTCTCCCGCATCATCACCGCCGCGTGCCCGGCGAGCGGCGCGCACAGCAGCACCGTGCGCAGCGCGTCCTCGCGCGCGAAGCGCCGCAAGTGACAGAACGGCGTGCGCGCGACCAGCCGTTCGTCGACCGCCGGCCGCCGGATATCGAAGCGCGGCGGTCTGGCGGGCGGCCCGAGCAGCGGCTCGAACAGGTCGTCGTAGCACGACGACGCGGTGTGCGGCAGCGTCGCGGCCGGCCACGCATCGAACGCGTGACGCGTTGCCGCGCGCCATGCGCGCATCCATTCCCGCTGCTGCTCGACGACGGCATACCACATGGAGAACCTTGATGCGGAAGAGGCGTGAATCTGCATTATGGCCACTCCAGACGCGCAGCGGGTGCCGGATACGTGACCGAATGATGTGGGTTAAACGTCGTCGTGCTAGGCGGTGTCGCGCGGCGCTGCTACAGTCGTCGGTCCCATTCCCTCAAGCGGAGCGTTTACGATGAAGCTGATTGGCATGCTGGATTCCCCGTTCGTGCGCCGTGTCGCCATTTCGGCGAAGCTGCTCGACCTGCCGTTCGAACACGAGTCGATCTCGGTGTTCCGTCACTTCGACCGGTTCCGGACGATCAACCCGGTCGTCAAGGCGCCGACGCTTGTGACCGACGACGGCACGAAACTGATCGACTCGTCGCTGATCGTCGACTACCTCGACCATCGCGTCGCGCCGGAGCGGCGCCTGCTGCCCGACGCCGCCGATGCGCGGCTGCGCGCGCTCGTGCCGGTCGGCTTCGCGCTGGCGGCGGCCGAGAAAACGGTGCAGGTCGTATACGAGCAGGCGCTGCGGCCGGCCGACAAGCAACACGCACCGTGGCTCGAGCGCGTGTTGAGCCAACTCGAGGGCGCGTATGGCGAACTCGAGCCGCTCGTCGCGGCCGCGAGCGGCTGGCTCGGCGGCGCGCGCCTGCTGCAGTCCGACGTGACGGTGGCGGTCGCGTGGCGCTTCACGCAGTACATGGCCGCCGAGTATCCGGCGCTCGGCCGGATCGATCCGGCACGTTATCCGGCGCTCGCAGCACATTCGGCGCGTGCCGAGGCGTTGCAGGCGTTCGTCGAGACGCCGCTGGACTGAAGCCGGCGGGTGGCTGCCTGCTTTCGTGCGACGCCGCGCCGGGAAGTGCGCGTTGCATCGGTCCGTTTGCGCTGCCGAGCCGGCCGCTCGTCGCCCGTTCGGCCCCGCCGGACAAAGGAATCGTCGATTGTTCGCAGCTCCCGACAAGTGACTTCGCATTCGCGCTGTTTATCCGGACGAGTCCCGTCCCTAGAATCCACTCCATCGAATATGTATTGCCTGATGGAGCCGATGATGAGAGCGCTGATCGAATCGAGCCTGTACCACCCGTCCGTCGTGTTGCCGCTTGCCGCGCTGACGCAGTTGATGGTCGAGCGCGATTTCAATCTGAGCCAGGTCGGGCTGATCGTCGCCGCGCGTGGCGCGCAGGCCGCGGTGTCGCGCTCGCGCGCGCTGATCTTCTGCCGTCACTGCGAAGCGCACGCATGAGCGTGCCTCTTCCGTGCATATAAAAAAACCCGACCGGCGCAAGCCGGTCGGGCGGATCGGATTCGATCGAGCCCCGGCTTCGGCCGGGGCTTTTTCATTGTCGACGTTCAGGCGCGGGCGGGCGACCCGACGCTGTAGATTTCCGCGGCGTCATCCTCGCGCAACTGGCGCACGAGCTGGTGTGCCTCGCGGCGCGACGCGACGGCCGGCGGCGAGCCCTTGAGCGGCTGGCGCGCGGTTTCGGCGAGTGCGACGACCGACACGATGCCGATCACGGCGGCGCCCATCATGTAGTACGCGGGCATCATCAGGTTGTGGGTCACGTCGACGAGCCAAGCGGTGACGAGCGGCGTCGTACCGCCGAACAGCGACACCGACACGTTGAAGCCGATCGCGAGCGCACCGTAGCGGATTTCGGTCGGGAACAGCGCCGGCAGCGCCGACGGCATCACGCCGGTGAAGCACGACAGCAGCACGCCGAGGATCAGCAGGCCGGCGAACACCGACGCGGTGGTGCCCGCATGGATCAGCAGCAGCGACGGGATCGACAGCACGAGCAGGCCCACGCAGCCGGCGAGCATCACCGGCTTGCGGCCGATCCTGTCCGACAGGCGGCCGGCGGCGAGCGTCAGCGGCATCATCAGCACCATCACGATCAGCACGAGCACGAGGCTGTGCGACTCGTCGAAGTGTAGCGTTGACGACATGAAGCTCGGCAGGTACGACAGCACCATGTAGTCGGTCACGTTGAAGATCAGCACGAGGCCGACGCAGAGCAGCAGCGCGCGCCAGTTGCGCATCAGCGTTTCGCGGAAACGCGTCTTCGGCACGGCCTTGTCCTGCGCTTCGCGCTCTTCGGCCTGGCGCTTGAACGCGGGCGTTTCCTCGAGCTTCATCCGGATGTACAGACCGATCAGGCCGAGCGGGCCCGCGATCAGGAACGGCACACGCCAGCCCCACGACAGCAGCGCTTCCTGCGACAGCGACGCGGTGAGCAGTGCGACGACACCGGCGCCCATCACATAGCCGATCAGCGTGCCGAACTCGAGGAAGCTGCCCATGAAGCCGCGACGCTTGTCGGTCGAGAATTCGGCGATGAAGGTGGCTGCGCCGCCGTATTCGCCGCCGGTCGAGAAGCCCTGCACGAGGCGGGCGACGAGCAGCAGGATCGGCGCCATGATGCCGATCGACGCGTAGCTGGGGATCAGGCCGATCGCGAAGGTGCCGACGGCCATCATGATCATCGTGGCGGCGAGCACGCGCTGACGGCCGATGCGATCGCCGAGCGGGCCGAACACCATGCCGCCGAGCGGGCGCACGAGGAACGCGGCCGCGAACGTGCCGAAAGTCGCGAGCAACTGCGCGGACGGGCTGCTGGACGGGAAGAACACTTTGCCGAGCGTGACGGCGATGTAGCTGTAGACGCCGAAGTCGAACCATTCCATCGCATTGCCGATGGCCATCGCGCTGACGGCGCGCTTGAGCAGGCTCTGGTCGACGACGGTAATGTCGTCCGCGACGAGCGGGGCCTCGGCGGACGACGGGGAGGAAGAAGCAGCGGTCGGGCTGACGTGTGTTGCGGTCAAGGTCATGCACTCCTTTGACTGCGCCGAACGGGCGGGCCGTCCGACACGGTTTGCCGGCAAGCGCGATGTCGCGTGCTGCGCGTCGGGGCAAGCCTTTAAGCACTTACTGCACATCGGGCGGCAAGAAGCTGCAAGGGACTGCTTCGACGCGGGCCCGATGGGCCGTCGCGACGGTGCGCTCATGAAGAATGGGCCGCGTGATGCGAGCGGCAGATGCCGGTGCGGACCAATGTCCGGCGTTCCGGCAAGCGCCCCGGAGGGGCAACGAAACGAGAAAAGCGGGCCTGTCGGGCGGGCTTTCCTGTGGATGCAATTTCGGTCGAAGTACCGGCCCGCAACGCGCGGACGGACTTCTTTCGAAATCGAATAGACAGAGATTGAATGTTGAAACAGGCGACATGATAGCACGATGACGGACGATCGCGCAAATTGCCCCGGAATCCCCCGTGTGGTGGGGCTTCCGGGGCGACCGGCTCCGGTATGATCGGCGGCGTGCGGCGGGGTCGCGCCGCCCTCGGGACGGGGGCCGAATCTGCGAGGAACCGGATGACCGAACTGATGAAGATCGCGGCGTTGTTCGCCGTCACTGCGCTGGCCGAAATCGTCGGCTGCTACCTGCCGTGGCTCGTGCTGAAGGGCGGACGGCCCATGTGGCTGCTGGTGCCGGCC
Organism: Burkholderia sp. Bp9016; assembly: GCF_003857765.1. Lineage (NCBI taxonomy): Bacteria > Pseudomonadati > Pseudomonadota > Betaproteobacteria > Burkholderiales > Burkholderiaceae > Burkholderia > Burkholderia sp. Bp9016. Next base: position 30,754 of record NZ_QTPY01000021.1, on the reverse strand, counting down.
GCGCTGTCGCTTGCGTTGTTCGCGTGGCTGCTGACGCTGCATCCGAGCGCGGCGGGGCGCACGTACGCAGCGTACGGCGGCATGTACATCGCGGTGGCGCTGATCTGGCTGCGGGTCGTCGACGGTGTCGCGCTGACCCGCTGGGACGTGGCTGGCGCGGTGCTCGCGCTCGGCGGGATGGCCGTCATCGCGCTGCAGCCGCGCGCGTGAGCGCGGCTGCGGGCGTGGCCGGCGTGGCGCCGCGTCAGGCGGCCGCGGCGGTGTCCGCGTCGGCGCTCTTGCGCCACACGCAGGTGCCCTTGACGGACTTGTCGAGCTCGTCGAGCTGGGTCTGGTGCGCGGCGAGCTCGTCGTCGCTCGCGGCGAGAACGGGCAGGTCGAGCGACGCGAGCGATACGCGCTGGCCGTTCGCGGCAGCGCCGGCAGCATCCACGTCGTCGAGCATGTCGATCACGAGGCTGTCCTGGCCGCGCGTCATCGCGAGATAGACCTCGGCGAGCAGCTCCGAGTCGAGCAGTGCGCCGTGCAGTGTCCGGTGTGCGTTGCTGATGTCGAAACGGTCGCACAGCGCGTCGAGCGAGTTGCGCTTGCCCGGGAACATCTGTTTGGCCTGTACGAGCGTGTCGATCACGCCGCCGCAATGCTCGGTGAACGGCGGCAGGCCGAGCCGTGCGAATTCCGCGTCGAGGAACCCGAGGTCGAACGGCGCGTTGTGAATGATCAGCTCGGCGCCCTTCACGAAGTCGCGGATCTGGTCGGCGACTTCGGCGAATTTCGGCTTGTCGCTGAGGAATTCGGTCGTGAGGCCGTGCACCGCCAGCGCGCCCGGGTCGCTTTCGCGCTCGGGGTTCACGTAGATGTGCAGGTTGTTGCCGGTGAGCCGCCGGTTCAGCAGCTCGACGCAGCCGATTTCGATCAGGCGATCGCCCGTGCGGGGATTCAGGCCGGTGGTTTCGGTATCGAGAATGATCTGGCGCATGTCAGGTAAATCGGGAAAGACAGTAGGGCGGCCTGGGCTCAGGCCGTGAGCGATTCGACGCCGCGATTCGCGAGTGCGTCCGCGCGTTCGTTTTCGGGATGGCCGGCGTGGCCCTTCACCCAGCGCCACTCGACCTCGTGCTGCGCGACGAGCGCGTCGAGCCGCTTCCACAGGTCGGCGTTCTTCACCGGCGTTTTCGCCGCGGTGACCCAGCCTTTCTTCTTCCAGCCGTGGATCCACTCGCTGATACCTTTCTGCACGTATTGCGAGTCGGTATGGACGATCACGCGGCACGGCCGCTTCAGCGCCTCGAGCGCGGCGATCACGCCCATCAGTTCCATGCGGTTGTTGGTCGTGTCGGGCTCGCCGCCGAACAGTTCCTTTTCGCGGTCGCCGTAGCGCAGCAGCGCGCCCCAGCCGCCAGGGCCGGGGTTGCCCTTGCAGGCGCCGTCGGTATAGATGTCGATGGTGTCGGTGGTCATGAGTGTTCTTGATGGGTGGTCGGGGTGGCCGCCGGCGTCAGGCCCGGCGCGAGCACGGGCTTCTTCTTCCTGATCTGGCCGACGAGGCGCATGCCGCGCACGCGCTTGACGGCCGTGACCATGTAGACGGCGCCGAAGATCGGCCACCAGCGGTCGCCGGCGGCTTCCATGAAGCCGTAGCGGGCAAGCCATTTGTCGGTGACGAGGGGCGGACGGTAACAGCCGAACCGGCCGCGCTCCAGATCGAAGCCGAGCAGCTTGATCCAGTCCTTGAGCCGGATGAACGCGATCTGGTCGCGCGCGGCCGGCACGAACGGCCGATTGGCCATCCGGCCGAACGATTGCCGCATCCCCCACAGGCTCAGCGAATTGAAGCCGGTGATCACGAGCTGGCCTTCCGGCATCAGCACGCGTTCGGCCTCGCGCAGCAGGCGGTGAGGGTCGGACGTGAATTCGAGCGTGTGCGGCATCACGATCAGGTCGACGCTTTGCGACTCGAACGGCAGGTCGAGCAGATCGCACCAGGTTGTGCTGCGATCGGCCGGCGCATGCTCCGGCGCGTGCGCTTCGCGCGCCCACGGGTACTGGTACGGCGCGCTCGCGCCGCTCGCCGGATCGAGCACGAGCCCGCGATACGGCATGCGGTTCTCGCGCAACGCGTCGAGCTGCGGCAGCCCGAGCTGCAGTGCGTGAAATCCGAAGACGTCGGACACGATCCGGTCGAGCTGCGCCTGCTCCCAGCCCAGTACGTAGCGGCCGGGCGGCGAGTCGGTCCAGGCGGGCCAGTCTATAATTTGTCGGTCAGACATAACGATGATTGCGCGCCCATGAACGAGCTGGAATACGTGCCGGTACCGGCATTCGAGGACAACTACATCTGGCTCGTCTCGGACGGCTGCGATGCAATCGCCGTCGATCCGGGTGAAGCCGCGCCGGTGCGTCGGGTTCTTGCCGAACGCGGCTGGCGGTTGACCGCTATTTTACTCACGCACCATCACGCCGACCATGTCGGCGGTGTCGCGGCACTGCGCGATAGCCAACCGGACGATGTGCCGCTGACCGTTTACGGCCCGGCGGCAGAAGCGATCGGCGTGGTCACGCAGCCGCTCGCGGGCGGCGATCGCGTGACGCTCGACGCGCCCGCGCTCGCCTTCGACGTGCTCGACGTGCCGGGTCACACGCGCGGCCACATCGCATACTTCCAGGCGGCGGGGCGGGGCGCCGCGACCCCGCATGTGTTCTGCGGCGATACGCTGTTCTCGTGCGGTTGCGGCCGCCTGTTCGAAGGCACGCCCGCACAGATGCTCGCGTCGCTCGACGCGCTCGCGGCGCTGCCGGGGGACACGCGCGTGCATTGCGCGCACGAATACACGCTGTCGAACATCCGCTTCGCGCTCGCGTGCGAGCCGGGAAACGCGGCGCTCGCCGCATGGCGCGACGATGCGCAGGCGCTGCGCGCGCGCGGCGTGCCGACCCTGCCCACGACGATCGCGCACGAGCGCGCGGTGAACCCGTTCATGCGGGCCGGCAGCGATGCGATTCGTGCGACGCTCGAAGCCGAGCTTCACGAAACGGTGCCGGATCGCCTCGCGGCCTTCACGCTGATGCGCGAGTGGAAAAACCGTTTCCGGTGACGCATTCCGGAGGACTCCAAAGCTCAGGTTGTATCTGTAAAAATTGCTCCAAATGTAGGATTTCGCTGAGTTTTCGGTGTTTTTATTGACGTGAAGCACGCACTTCCGTAGTATCGCCTGCAATTTCCAGCCGTCGGAAGCCGAGATTTTCATGCGACTTATATTGAGCGCGCTGATGGTCCTGCTACTCGCCGCTTGTGCGAGCCAGGGCCCTGTCGCGAACAACGCCGCCGATTCGCAGGCGACGTCCACCTACCTCCGTAAATCAGCCACCGCCAAAGAAACTGTCGATGTCGACAAGCAATCCGTCGGCGACCTGACCAGTGCAGACACCGATCTCTGGGCGCGCATTCGTCGCGGCTTCCAGATGCCGGATCTGCAGAGCGACCTCGTCGACATGCAGACGACGTGGTACACGCAGCGCCCGGATTACGTGCAGCGCATGACCGAGCGCTCGCAGAAATATCTGTACCACATCGTCGAGGAACTCGAAGCGCGCCACATGCCGACCGAGCTCGCGCTGCTGCCGTTCATCGAATCCGCGTACAACCCGCAGGCGCTGTCGGTCGCGAAGGCGGCCGGCATGTGGCAGTTCATGCCGGGCACGGGCCGCACGTACAACCTGAAGCGCAACATGTGGCAGGACGAACGACGCGACGTGCTCGCGTCGACGAGCGCGGCACTCGACTATCTGTCGCGCCTGCATGACATGTTCGGCGACTGGTATCTCGCGCTGGCGGCGTACAACTGGGGCGAGGGCAACGTGCAGCGCGCGATCGCACGCAACCAGGCGGCCGGCTTGCCGACCGACTACCAGAGCCTGCGGATGCCGAACGAGACGCGCAACTACGTGCCGAAGCTGCAGGCGGTGAAGAACATCATCGCGAATCCGCAGCAATATGGCCTGACGCTGCCGGACATTCCGAACCACCCGTATTTCGTGACGGTCACCACGTCGCACGACATCGACGTCGCGGTTGCCGCGAAGCTCGCGAACCTGTCGCTCGACGAGTTCCGCTCGCTGAACCCGTCGTTCTCGAAGCCGGTGATCCTGGGCGCGACCGAGCCGCAGATCCTGCTGCCGTTCGACAACGCGGCGGCGTTCGAGAAGAACCTGAAGGCGTACAACGGCCAGCTGTCGTCGTGGACCACCTACACGGTCAGCGAGCGCGCGCGCCCGGCTGCGATTGCCGAGAAGATCGGCGTCGACGCCGATACGCTGATGTCGGTCAACAAGATTCCGGCCGGCATGCGCCTGAAGCCGGGCTCGACGATCGTCGTGCCGCGCAGCGACGACGACGACGAGGACATCAGTGCGGATGTGGCGGAAAACGCCGTGCTCGCGATGGAGCCCGACGTGCCCGACACGCGCAAGATGCTGATTCGCGTGCGTCGCAAGCAGTCGATGGCGGCGCTTGCCGGCCGCTACGGCGTGTCGGTCGGTCAGCTGAAGGCATGGAACCGCACGCACCGCGATCTGGTGATGCCGGGTCAGGCGATCGTGTTGCACGTGCCGGTCGGCCGCGCGGTGCCGGCCGAGCCGGGTCCGGAGCGGATCGCGACGTCGGTCGGCGGCGCGCATATCGAGCGTGCGAGCCTGTCGGTCGGCGGCAAGTCGCGCGGCACGAAGCACGGTGCCGCGAAGCCGGCGGCCCGTAACAAGGCGGCTCCGACGAAGGCTGCGCCGGCCAAGGCTGCACCGAAGGCTGCCACCCACAAGGGCAAGAAGAAGTAACGCGATACAATCGCGTCGCGGCAGTCCGGCCGCGCCACGCGACGCGCACTGTCATTCGACGAAACGCGAAGCAACGCCGTCACCGAGGTGACGGCGTTTTCGTTTGTGCGCGGCGCGAGCCGCTGCTTCACCGGGTTCGGAATAACAACAGGAGAGAGAGGATGTCGTCGGTGCAGGTGAGGGTACTCGCGCTGTTTGCGCTCGGGTATTTCGTGTCGTACGTGTTTCGTGGCGTCAATCTCGGCTTTGCGCCGTTCGTCACGCACGAACTCGGGCTGTCGGCGGCCGATCTCGGGCTGCTCACCAGTCTCTATTTCCTCGGCTTCGCGGGCGCGCAGATTCCGGCCGGCGTGCTGCTCGACCACTTCGGCCCGCGCCGCGTGACGGCCGGCATGCTGCTGTTCGCGGCGGCCGGCGCGGCGGTATTCGGCGTCGCGCACGATCTCGGCACGATGATGATCGGCCGGCTCCTGATCGGTGTCGGTGTCTCGGTATGCCTTGGTGCGGCGTTCAAGGCGCTCGCGCAGCATTTCCCGGTTGGCCGGCTGCCGCTCGTCAACGGTCTCGTGATGGCCGTGGGCGGCCTGGGCGGTGTCGCGGTCGGCTCGCCGCTGACCTGGCTGCTCGGCTTGACGAGCTGGCGCGTAATCTGCGGCGGACTGGCGGTGCTGACGATCGCCGTCGCGGCCGCGATCGGTCTGGGTGCGCCGGAAGCCGAGCCGCCGCGCCACCAGGGCGGGCTCGTCAGCCAGTTCAAGGGTACGTGGCACATCCTGAGCAGCGGCGCATTCTGGAAGATCTCGTCGTTCTCGATCGTCACGCAGGGTGTGTTCTACGCGATGCAGTCGCTGTGGGTCGGGCCGTACCTGCGCGATGTCGCGGGGTTCGATGCGCAGCACGCCGCAGGGCTCGTGTCGGTGCTCGGCTTCGCGATGATGGCGGGCTGCGTCGGCTTCGGCGCCGCGGCCCGCGTGCTTGAGCGGCGCGGGGTGTCGGTCCAGGCGTTTTGCGGAGTCGGCATGGCACTGTTCGTCGCCACGCAGGTCGCGATCATCGCCCGCGTGCCGCTGCCGCCGGCCGTGCTGTGGGCAGCCTACGGAATGTTCGGCGGCGTCGGGATCCTGACCTACGCGGTGCTGGCCGGTCACTTCCCGGCTCAACTGATCGGGCGCGCGAACACGACGCTCACGCTCGTGATCTTCGTGCTGATCTTTGCGTTCCAGATCGGCATCGGCGCAGTGCTGTCGCACTGGCCGGCCGTCGACGGCCATTACCCGGTCACGGCGCACGTTACCGCGTGGAGCGTGCTGCTCGCGCTGCAGCTGGCGAGCGCGGTCTGGTATGTGTGGCCCGCGCGCCGCGCTGGCAAGCACGCCGATCCGGCGGTACGCTGACGGGTAGGGCGGTCGCGAAAAACGGGGCCGCAGCAACGCGTGCCGCGTGCGACTGACGCGGCGGCGCGCACGCCGTATTCATGATCGGACGGCCATATCGATTGAAGATAAGGTCATTTTCGGGCTATAATTTGAAAGTTTGTGCTGATCAACCTCGCACCCTAGCGCCTACCTCACTCATCCCGTTCATCCGCCGCACGCCGCCTGTCGGGCGACGCCGCGAAGCCTCATGCGCCACGCGCCGGGTTCGCGTCTCGACAACGCAGGTCGCGTCCCGCTAGCGATTCCGCGCGCCTACGCTGCGCGGCGCTCGCGCGGCAGGATAAACAGGTCGGCAGCAGGGTGTTCCCCAAGGAGCCTTCCGTGTTGCCGTCTTTTTCTCCCGCCTTGCTTGCACTCGCCGACGGCACGGTCTTTCGTGGTTATTCGATCGGGGCCGAAGGCCACACGATCGGTGAAGTCGTGTTCAACACCGCGATTACCGGCTATCAGGAAATCCTGACTGATCCGAGCTATGCGCGTCAGATCGTCACGCTCACCTACCCGCATATCGGCAACTACGGCGTCAACGCCGAAGACGTCGAAGCCACGAAAGTCCATGCCGCCGGCCTGATCATCCGTGATCTGCCCACGCTCGCATCGAACTTCCGCATGGACCGCACGCTGGGCGACTACCTGCGCGACGAAGGCGTCGTCGCCATCGCCGGCATCGACACCCGCAAGCTGACCCGTATCCTGCGCGACAAGGGCGCGCAGAGCGGCTGCATCCTGGCCGGCTCGGATGACGAGGCGAAGGCGATCGAGCTCGCGCGCTCGTTCCCGGGCCTCGCGGGCATGGATCTCGCGAAGGTCGTGTCGACCGCGAAGCCGTTCGAGTGGAAGCAGACCGAATGGCGCCTCGGCAGCGGCTACGGGATGCAGGAAGCCCCGAAGTACCGCGTCGTCGCGTACGATTTCGGCGTCAAGTACAACATCCTGCGCATGCTCGCGGAGCGCGGCTGCCACGTGACGGTGCTGCCGGCCGAGGCGAGCGCCGCCGACGCGCTCGCGCTGAATCCGGACGGCATCTTCCTGTCGAACGGCCCGGGCGACCCGGAGCCGTGCGACTACGCGATCGCGGCGACGAAGGAATTCATCGAGCGCGGCGTGCCGACCTTCGGCATCTGCCTCGGTCACCAGATCATGGGCCTCGCGGTCGGCGCCAAGACGCTGAAGATGAAGACGGGCCACCATGGCGCGAACCACCCGGTGAAGGATCTCGGCGACGGTCGCGTGGTGATCACGTCGCAGAACCACGGCTTCGCGGTCGACGCGGATTCGCTGCCGGCCAACGCGCGCGTGACGCACGTGTCGCTGTTCGACGGCACGCTGCAGGGCTTCGAGCTGACCGACAAGCCGGCATTCTGCTTCCAGGGCCACCCGGAAGCGTCGCCCGGCCCGCACGACATCGGCTATCTGTTCGACCGTTTCATCGCACTGATGGACGCGGCGAAGCAGCGCAACGCCTGACGCAACCGAAGCAACCGAAGAACGGGAGATTCGCATCATGTTCGGCCACGCACTCGGCATCACGGATATCTGGACCTACGTGTTCGGCGTGATCTTCATCATCCTGCTGCCGGGGCCGAACTCGATGTACGTGCTGTCGCTCGCGGCGCAGCGCGGCGTGAAGACCGGCTATCGCGCGGCCTGCGGCGTGTTCCTCGGCGACACGGTGCTGATGGTGCTGTCCGCCGCGGGCGTCGCGTCGCTGCTGAGGGCCAATCCGCTGCTGTTCTCCGTCGTCAAGTACGGCGGCGCCGCGTACCTGCTGTACATCGGCACCGGGATGCTGCGCGGCGCGTGGCACAAGCTGCGCACGCCGGCCGGCAAGCCGGCCGACGCGCCGCGCGCGGTCGACGGCGAGCGGCCGTTTCGCAAGGCACTCGTCGTGAGCCTCCTGAATCCGAAGGCGATCCTGTTCTTCATCTCGTTCTTCATCCAGTTCGTCGACCCGGCATTCCCGCATCCCGCGCTGTCGTTCGTCGTGCTCGGAGCGATCGCGCAATGCGCGAGTTTCCTGTACCTGAGCACGCTGATCTTCGCGGGAGCACGGCTCGCCGAGCATTTCCGTCGCCGCCGCAAGCTCGCGGCGGGCGCGGCGAGCAGCGTGGGCGGCCTGTTCATCGGTTTCTCGGTGAAGCTGGCGCTCGCCACCATGAGCTGAGCGCGGCCGCCGATCCGCGATAACGCCACGACAAAGATTACTTACTGAATTCACAAGCCATGCCAAAACGCACAGACATCAAAAGCATCCTCATCATCGGCGCCGGCCCGATCATCATCGGCCAGGCTTGCGAGTTCGACTATTCGGGCGCGCAGGCTTGCAAGGCGCTGCGTGAAGAGGGCTACAAGGTCGTCCTCGTGAACAGCAACCCGGCGACGATCATGACCGACCCGAACACGGCCGACGTCACGTACATCGAGCCGATCACGTGGGAAGTCGTCGCGCGCATCATCGAGAAGGAGCGCCCGGACGCGATCCTGCCGACGATGGGCGGCCAGACCGCGCTGAACTGCGCGCTCGACCTGCACCACCACGGCGTGCTCGAAAAGTTCGGCGTCGAGCTGATCGGCGCGTCGCCGGAAGCGATCGACAAGGCGGAAGACCGCCAGAAGTTCAAGGACGCGATGACCAAGATCGGTCTCGGTTCCGCGAAGTCGGGCATCGCGCACTCGATGGAAGAAGCGACCAAGGTGCACGCCGAGATCATGGAGTACACCGGCGGCAGCGGCTATCCGGTCGTGATCCGTCCGTCGTTCACGCTCGGCGGCTCGGGCGGCGGCATCGCGTACAACCGCGAGGAGTTCGAAGAGATCTGCAAGCGCGGCCTCGACCTGTCGCCGACGCGTGAACTGCTGATCGAGGAATCGCTGCTCGGCTGGAAGGAATACGAGATGGAAGTCGTGCGCGACCGCGCCGACAACTGCATCATCGTGTGCTCGATCGAAAACCTCGACCCGATGGGCGTGCACACTGGCGACTCGATCACGGTCGCGCCGGCGCAGACGCTCACCGACAAGGAATACCAGATCCTGCGTAACGCATCGCTCGCGGTGCTGCGCGAGATCGGCGTCGACACGGGTGGCTCGAACGTGCAGTTCTCGATAAACCCGAAGGACGGCCGCATGGTCGTCATTGAAATGAACCCGCGTGTGTCGCGTTCGTCGGCGCTCGCATCGAAGGCAACCGGCTTCCCGATCGCGAAGGTCGCGGCGAAGCTGGCGGTCGGCTACACGCTCGACGAGCTGAAGAACGAAATCACCGGCGGCCAGACGCCGGCATCGTTCGAGCCGACGATCGACTACGTCGTCACGAAGATCCCGCGTTTCGCGTTCGAGAAGTTCCGCGAAGCCGATTCGCGCCTGACCACGCAGATGAAGTCGGTCGGTGAGGTGATGGCGATCGGCCGCACGTTCCAGGAATCGTTCCAGAAGGCGCTGCGCGGCCTCGAAGTCGGCGTCGACGGTCTCGACGAGAAGTCGACCGACCGCGACGAGATCGCGATCGAGATCCACGAGCCGGGCCCGGACCGCATCTGGTACGTCGGCGATGCTTTCCGCATCGGCATGACGGCCGAAGAGATCTTCGCGGAAACCGCGATCGATCCGTGGTTCCTCGCGCAGATCGAGCAGATCATCCTGAAGGAAAAGGCGCTGTCGGGCCGCACGCTCGCGTCGCTGACGTTCGACGAATTGCGCTACCTGAAGCAGAGCGGCTTCTCCGACCGCCGCCTCGCGAAGCTGCTCGGCGCGTCGCCGGAAGACGTCCGCAAGCGTCGCGTCGAACTGAACGTGCGCCCGGTTTACAAGCGCGTCGACACGTGCGCGGCCGAGTTCGCGACCAAGACGGCCTACATGTACTCGACCTACGAGGAAGAGTGCGAGGCGCAGCCGACCACCAACAAGAAGATCATGGTGCTGGGCGGCGGCCCGAACCGGATCGGCCAGGGTATCGAGTTCGACTACTGCTGCGTGCACGCGGCCCTCGCGATGCGCGAGGACGGTTACGAAACGATCATGGTCAACTGCAACCCGGAAACGGTGTCGACCGACTATGACACGTCCGACCGCCTGTACTTCGAGCCGCTGACGCTCGAGGACGTGCTCGAAATCGTCGACAAGGAAAAGCCGGTTGGCGTGATCGTCCAGTATGGCGGCCAGACACCGCTGAAGCTCGCGCTCGACCTCGAGGCGCACGGCGTGCCGATCATCGGCACGTCGCCGGACATGATCGACGCGGCCGAAGACCGGGAACGCTTCCAGAAGCTGCTGCAGGACCTCGGCCTGCGCCAGCCGCCGAACCGCACCGCGCGCGCCGAAGAAGAGGCGCTCGCGCTGGCGGCCGAAATCGGCTACCCGCTCGTCGTGCGCCCGTCGTACGTGCTGGGCGGCCGCGCGATGGAAATCGTCCACGAGCCGCGCGACCTCGAACGCTACATGCGCGAGGCCGTGAAGGTGTCGAACGATTCGCCGGTGCTGCTCGACCGCTTCCTGAACGATGCGATCGAATGCGACGTCGACTGCATCTGCGACGGCGAGGCAGTGTTCATCGGCGGCGTGATGGAGCACATCGAGCAGGCGGGCGTTCACTCGGGCGACTCGGCATGCTCGCTGCCGCCGTACTCGCTGTCGAAGGAAACCGTGGCCGAGCTGAAGCGCCAGACGGGCGCGATGGCGAAGGCGCTGAACGTGGTCGGCCTGATGAACGTGCAGTTCGCGATCCAGCAGGTGCCGCAGGCGGACGGTTCGAAGCAGGACGTGATCTACGTGCTGGAAGTGAACCCGCGTGCATCGCGCACGGTGCCGTACGTGTCGAAGGCGACCAGCCTGCCGCTCGCGAAGATCGCGGCGCGAGCGATGGTCGGCCAGAAGCTCGCGCAGCAGGGCGTGACGAAGGAAGTCGAGCCGCCGTACTTCAGCGTGAAGGAAGCGGTGTTCCCGTTCGTCAAGTTCCCGGCTGTCGATCCGGTTCTCGGGCCTGAAATGCGTTCGACCGGCGAAGTGATGGGTGTCGGCCAGACGTTCGGCGAAGCGCTGTTCAAGTCGCAACTCGCGGCCGGTTCGCGCCTGCCGGAGTCGGGCACGGTGCTGCTGACCGTGATGGACGCCGACAAGCCGAAGGCCGTCGAAGTCGCGCGCATGCTGCACGACCTCGGCTACCCGATCGTTGCGACCAAGGGTACGGCTGCCGCGATCGAAGCGGCCGGTGTGCCGGTGAAGGTCGTCAACAAGGTGAAGGACGGCCGGCCGCACATCGTCGACATGATCAAGAACGGCGAGATCGCGCTCGTGTTCACGACGGTCGACGAGACGCGCCAGGCGATCGCCGATTCGCGTTCGATCCGCATGAGCGCGCAGGCGCACAAGGTCACGTACTACACGACGATGTCGGGCGCGCGCGCGGCCGTCGAGGGCCTGCGCTACCTGAAGGATCTGGAAGTCTATGATTTACAAGGTCTTCACGCTCGCCTAAACTAAGCAGTCAGTTACCTGTCGAAGCAACACGTGCCGCGGTTAAGCGGTGTTTCCGGTTCGCCGGAAACGCGCTTAATCGCGGTGATTTTTTTTATAGCCGTTTTTAGCGATTGAGCCGTTTATGAGTACCATTCCGTTGACAAAGCGTGGCGCAGAGCAACTGCGCGATGAATTGCAGCGCCTCAAGTCCGTCGAGCGGCCGGCCGTGATCAACGCGATCGCGGAGGCCCGCGCACAGGGCGATCTGTCCGAAAACGCCGAATACGACGCAGCGAAAGAAAAGCAGGGTTTCATCGAGGGCCGTATCGCGGAACTCGAATCGAAACTGTCCGCCGCGCAAATCATCGATCCCACCGTGCTCGACGCCGACGGCCGCGTGGTGTTTGCCGCGACGGTCGAACTCGAGGATCTCGAGTCGGGCGACACCGTGAAGTACCAGATCGTCGGCGACGACGAAGCCGATATCGATCACGGCCTGATTTCGGTGAGCTCGCCGATCGCGCGTGCACTGATCGGCAAGAGCGAAGGCGACGTCGCAGCGGTGCAGGCACCGAGCGGCGTGCGCGAATACGAAATCATCTCGGTCAGCTACGTCTGAAGCGGAGCGACGTGATGCCGCATCGCGTGTTCCGTCTGCTGTCGACCGTATGGGTCGGCAGCCTGCTGACGATCGGGTATGCGGTCGCGCCCGTGCTGTTCAAGACGCTGGAGCGGATGACGGCCGGTACGGTCGCCGCCCAGCTGTTTCGCATCGAGGCGATCCTCGGTGTCGTATGCGGCGTGCTGCTGCTCGCATTGTCGAATCAACAGATACGGCGTGGCAGCGGCGATTATCGTCGCGTGCGCTGGATCATCGCCGCGATGGTCGTGTGCGTGCTGGTCGGGTATTTCGCGCTGCAGCCGTTCATGAACGCGCTGCGGGTGGCCGCGATGGACTCGGGCACCGATATTGCGAACTCGCCGTATGCGAGCCGCTTCGGGATGCTGCACGGTGTCTCGAGCCTGTTCTATCTGGTCGAGAGCGTGCTGGGTCTGATGCTGATCTGGCGTTTGCCCGCGCGCGACGCCTGAGCGTCGCGGGGGGGCAGGGCGGCACGGGGGTTCCCGTGCCGCGCAGCAGCATTACTTGCCCTGGTGCGGCCGCTTCGTGCTGGCCTGGCGCTTTTTCGCACGCTTCACCGTACCGCCTGCCGTCACGCGCTCGTTGCCGCGCACGACGACCTTCGTCGGCTTCGGACGACGCACGGGACTCGCGTTCGGCGACACCTTGATGACCTTGACGGTGCGCGGTGCACGGCCCTTCTTGTCGTCGACGGCCTCGGCCGCGCTCGGCAGGGTGCCGGCACGGCGACCGCGGGTCGGGGCGGCCTCGGTAGCCTCGGGCTTCCAGATCACCAGCAGCTTGCCGATGTGCTGGATCGGCGCCGCGTTCAGGCGATCGCAGATCTCGTCGTAAATGGCGACGCGCTCATCGCGCTCGTCGCCGAACACGCGGATCTTGATCAACTGGTGCGCGGCGAGGTGCACCTTGATTTCCTTCAGCACGGCGTCGGTGAGCCCTTCGGCGCCGATCAGCACGACGGGCTTGAGCGCATGGGCCTGGGAGCGCAGCGCGGAGCGCTCGGCGGGGGAAAGCGAAAGGGCGGGCATGGAAATATCGGAATCTAAATAAGGGCGCACTGCGTTGGGTGTAAACCGCGGACAGTTACCGCGTCAGCCGCGCGCCGAAACCACGTAAAATCGCGGCTTGGGCCTTGAAAGGGCCGCAGCCGCGCGAAGAAGACGCGTATTATCCGCCAAAAGCACGGCTTCACGAAGCAAATAGCAGCAATCTCTCTCTCGAATGGCAAAAAACCGCTTTAACCAGCACTGGCTGCACGACCACATCAACGACCCGTACGTCAAAATGGCGCAGCGGGAGGGCTATCGCGCGCGCGCCGCGTACAAGCTGAAGGAAATCGACGAGCAGGACAAGCTGATCCGTCCGGGCCAGGTGATCGTCGACCTCGGCGCGACGCCGGGCAGCTGGAGCCAGTATGCCCGCAACAAGCTCGCGCAGGGCAAGAAGCGTGACGCGGAGCGCGAAGGCGGCATCGATGGCACGATCGTTGCGCTCGACATCCTGCCGATGGAGCCGATCGCCGACGTTCACTTCCTGCAGGGCGACTTCCGCGAGGACGCCGTTCTCCACCAGCTCGAAGAAGTGCTCGAAGGCCGCTCGGTGGACCTTGTTATTTCGGACATGGCCCCCAACCTCTCCGGTGTGGCTTCGGCGGACGCGGCGCGCATCGAACATCTGTGCGATCTGGCGCTCGAATTCGCGCAGAACCACCTGAAGCCGGACGGGGCGCTGCTGGTGAAGTGTTTCCACGGCAGCGGCTACAGCCAGATCGTTGAAAAGTTCAAACAGCAGTTTAAGGTCGTCGCGCCGCGCAAGCCGAAGGCGTCCCGCGACAAATCGTCCGAAACGTTCATTTTGGGTCGGCAACTGAAGCATCCGCGGTAATGCGGAGCGGGGTGCCGCAAACGGGCTCCGGCCCTTGCCTGACAAGCGAATCGCTATCGCGGCGGTTGTCAATGCTTATGGCGAGGGTGGTCGGACTGGATTAGAATGACCGAGGAGCGCCGCAAGGAAAATGTAGGCGCTCGTCTACGAGTGAAGGAGTGGTGCTTTGAACAACAATATGTTTTCGAAGGCAGCAGTGTGGCTGGTGATCGCACTGGTGCTGTTTACGGTGTTCAAGCAGTTCGACAAGCCCCGCGTCCAGGAAGGTGTGTCCTATTCGCAGTTCATGGACGACGCCAAGAACGGCAAGGTCAAGAATGTCGTCGTGCAGGGGCGCAACCTCACCGTCACTCCGGCTGATGGCCAGAAATACCAGATCGTGTCGCCCGGCGACATCTGGATGGTCGGCGATCTGATGAAGTACGGCGTGCAGGTCAGCGGCAAGGCCGACGACGAGCCGAACGCACTGATGTCCGCGCTGTACTACCTCGGGCCGACGATCCTGATCATCGTGTTCTGGTTCTACATGATGAGGCAGATGCAGGGGGGCGGCAAAGGCGGCGCATTCTCGTTCGGGAAATCGCGCGCGCGGCTGATCGACGAGAACAACAACGCGGTGAACTTCTCCGACGTCGCGGGCTGCGACGAAGCGAAGGAAGAAGTGTCCGAGCTCGTCGACTTCCTGCGCGATCCGCAGAAATTCCAGAAGCTGGGCGGTCGCATTCCGCGCGGCGTGCTGCTCGTCGGCCCTCCGGGTACCGGCAAGACGCTGCTCGCCCGCGCGATCGCCGGTGAAGCGAAGGTGCCGTTCTTCAGCATCTCGGGTTCGGACTTCGTCGAAATGTTCGTCGGCGTCGGCGCGGCCCGTGTGCGCGACATGTTCGAGCAGGCGAAGAAGCACGCGCCGTGTATCGTGTTCATCGACGAAATCGACGCGGTCGGTCGCCATCGCGGCGCCGGTATGGGCGGCGGCAACGACGAACGCGAGCAGACGCTGAACCAGATGCTGGTCGAAATGGACGGCTTCGAAGCGAACTCGGGCGTGATCGTGATCGCCGCGACCAACCGCTCCGACGTCCTCGACAAGGCGCTGCTGCGTCCGGGCCGTTTCGACCGCCAGGTCTATGTCGGCCTGCCGGACATCCGCGGCCGCGAGCAGATCATGCGCGTGCACCTGCGCAAGGTGCCGATCGCGAACGACGTCGACGCAGCGGTCATTGCACGCGGCACGCCGGGCTTCTCGGGCGCCGATCTCGCGAACCTCGTGAACGAAGCGGCGCTGTTCGCCGCCCGTCGCGGCAAGCGCATCGTCGAGATGCAGGATTTCGAGGACGCGAAGGACAAGATCTTCATGGGTCCGGAGCGCAAGTCGGCCGTGATTCGCGAAGAGGCGAAGCGCGCGACGGCTTACCACGAGTCGGGCCACGCGGTGATCGCGAAGCTGCTGCCGAAGGCCGACCCGGTGCACAAGGTCACGATCATCCCGCGCGGTCGCGCGCTCGGTGTCACGTGGCAGTTGCCGGAGCACGACAACGAAACGTATTCGAAGGACTACCTGCTCGATCGCCTGGCGATCCTGTTCGGTGGCCGCGTGGCCGAGGAGTTGTTCCTGAACCTGATCAGCACCGGCGCATCGGACGACTTCAACAAGGCGACGCAGACGGCGCGTGCGATGGTGGCCCGTTTCGGCATGACCGACGCGCTCGGGCCGATGGTCTACGTCGACGACGAGAGCGACAACGGCCCGTTCGGCCGCGGCTTCACGCGCACGATCTCGGAAGCGACGCAGCAGAAGGTCGACGGCGAAATCCGCCGCGTGCTCGACGAGCAGTACAACCTTGCACGCCGCCTGCTCGAAGAGAACCGCGACAAGGTCGAAGCGATGACGGCTGCGCTGATGGAGTGGGAAACGATCGACGCCGATCAGATCAACGACATCATGGAAGGGCGCCCGCCGCGCTCGCCGAAGAGCTCGCCGGCTATCGGCGGCGACTCGCCGGGCGGCGGCACGACCGCCGAAGTGAAGCCCGGCAACGCGCCGGCGCCTGCTTCACCAGCCTGACCTCCGCTGTAGCACCGTTCACGGGCTGGTGTGGCTTCACACCGGCCCGTTTTGCATTCATCAACGCATCCCGCCCGTGTCCGATCCCGCTGTTTCTGTCCGCATCCCCGCGCCGCTCCAGTGCGGCCGTTTCTCGTTGACGTTCGAACGCCCGCTCGTGATGGGCATCCTCAACGCGACCCCCGATTCGTTTTCCGACGGCGGCCGCTTTCTTGCCCGCGACGACGCGCTGCGCCAGGCCGAGCGGATGATTGCCGAAGGGGTCGACCTGATCGATATCGGCGGCGAATCGACGCGCCCCGGCGCGCCGCCGGTGCCGCTCGACGAGGAACTCGCGCGCGTGATTCCGCTGGTCGAAGCGCTGCGGCCGTTGAACGTGCCGCTGTCGATCGACACCTACAAGCCGGCCGTGATGCGTGCGGCGCTCGCCGCCGGCGCGGACCTGATCAACGACATCTGGGGGTTCCGCCAGCCGGGTGCGATCGATGCGGTGCGCGAAGGCAACAGCGGGCTGTGCGCGATGCACATGCTCGGCGAGCCGCAGACGATGCAGGTCGGTGAGCCCGACTACGGCGACGTCGTGACCGACGTGCGCGACTTTCTCGCCGAACGTGCGCAGGCGTTGCGCGATGCGGGTGTCGCGCCGGAGCGGATCTGCGTCGATCCCGGCTTCGGGTTCGGCAAGGCCGTGATCGACGACAACTACGCGCTGCTGGCCGCATTGCCCGATACGGCGCCCGCACGGCCCGACGGGCGCGCTTATCCGATTCTCGCGGGCATGTCGCGCAAGTCGATGCTCGGCGCGGTGATCGGCGGCAAGCCGCCGATGGAGCGCGTCGCGGCAAGCGTGGCGGCCGCGTTGTGCGCGGTCGGGCGGGGCGCCGCGATCGTGCGGGTGCACGACGTCGCAGCGACGGTCGATGCGCTGAAGGTCTGGAACGCCGTGCGCGAAGCCGCGCGGCAACGATAAGTCAGAAAGACGAAGGAGGAAGGTTCGCCATGGGACGTCGATATTTCGGCACGGACGGCATTCGCGGCACGGTGGGCGAGGCGCCCATCACGCCCGATTTCGTGTTGCGCCTCGGTTATGCAGCCGGCAAGGTTCTGGCCGGCTCGGCCGACGTCGCGGCGGGTGCGCGTCCGACGGTGCTGATCGGCAAGGACACGCGCGTGTCGGGCTACATGCTCGAGGCCGCGCTCGAGGCCGGCTTCTCGGCCGCCGGCGTCGACGTGATGCTGGCCGGCCCGATGCCGACGCCGGGCGTCGCGTACCTGACGCGTGCGCTGCGCCTGTCGGCCGGCGTCGTGATCAGCGCGTCGCACAACCCGTATCACGACAACGGAATCAAGTTCTTTTCCGCGGACGGCAACAAGCTGCCCGACGACACCGAAGCCGCGATCGAAGCGTGGCTCGACAAGCCGCTCGAATGCGCGGCGTCGGACGGTTTGGGCAAGGCACGCCGTCTCGACGACGCGGCCGGCCGCTACATCGAGTTCTGCAAGAGTACGTTCCCGGCCGCGTTCGACCTGCGCGGTCTGAAGCTCGTGATCGACTGCGCGCACGGCGCTGCCTACCAGATCGCGCCGCACGTGTTCCACGAGCTCGGCGCGGACGTGATCCCGATCGGCGTCGCGCCGAACGGCTTCAACATCAACGACGGTGTCGGCGCGACGGCGCCCGACGCGCTGGTGCGCGCGGTGCGTGCGAACCACGCGGACCTCGGCATCGCGCTCGACGGCGATGCGGACCGCCTGCAGGTCGTCGACTCGACCGGCCGGCTGTTCAATGGCGACGAGTTGCTCTACGTGCTCGTGAAGGACCGCATCGCGACCGACGGCAAGGTGGACGGCGCGGTCGGCACGCTGATGACGAACCTCGCGGTCGAAGTCGCGTTGCAGCGCGAAGGCGTGAAGTTCGTGCGTGCGGCGGTCGGCGACCGCTACGTGCTCGAGCAACTGCGCGAGCACGGCTGGCAGCTCGGCGCGGAAGGCTCGGGCCACATTCTGTCGCTCGACCGGCATTCGACCGGCGACGGCATCGTGTCGGCGCTGCTAGTACTGGCCGCGCTCAAGCGCAGCGGCCGCACGCTCGCGCAGATGCTCGACGGCGTCACGCTGTTCCCGCAGAAGCTGATCAACGTCCGGATGAAGCCGGGCGCCGACTGGAAGGGCAGCGCATCGATTCGCGCGGCGATTGACGCGGCCGAGGGCGCACTGGCCGGTCGCGGCCGCGTGCTGATCCGCGCGTCCGGTACCGAGCCGGTGCTGCGCGTGATGGTGGAAGCGCAGCAGGCGGCCGATGCGACCCGCCATGCGGAGGCGATTGCCGACGCGGTGCGCGAAGCGACGGCCTGACCCGCAGCGGCGGGTGCGCGACGGTCGGCCGCGTGCGCATCGCCCCGGGGTCATCGACATGCGGCGCCTTCGGGCGCCGCGTTTTCGTTGGCCGCAAAGGTTTGCGATCCGGCCGGAAGGCGTCTTCGACGCGGATTTCGTCTGATGGAAGACGCCGTTCGACCCTGTCGTATCGGTGCTCCGGCGGCGGGCTTTCTGGCCCTGTTTTCGCCGCACCACGATTGGCTCGTGCACTCCGTCAGCGGGTGTCCGGGCGCCTCTCCCGCCCCGGCAATTCTTGCCGCCATCCCCGCCACGCGAGGCCGCCACGGCCCCGTGCGCACCGCCCGCTACACCCTTTCAACCGGTCATGTTACTGTCACGCCAGTTTCATCGATTGTCACATTACCGTCATGAGCAGCCCCTAACCTTCGCGGTGCCGTAGTCATCCGCTCACACACTGGAGGTCTCATGAAATTGATGCAAACCGCGATTGCCGGCCTGGCTGGCGCGCTTTTCGCAGTCGCCGCGCAAGCTGCCGACATCACGGGCGCAGGCAGCACGTTCGCGATGCCGATCTATACGAAATGGGCTGCTGACTACCAGCAGTCCGGCGGCGCGAAGGTGAACTACCAAGGTATCGGTTCGTCGGGCGGCCTGAAGCAGATCAATGCCAAGACGGTCGATTTTGCCGGTTCGGACGCTCCGCTGAAGGACGACGAACTCGCGAAGGAAGGCCTGTTCCAGTTCCCGACGGTGGTCGGCGGCGTGGTGCCGGTCGTCAACGTGCCGGGCGTGAAGGCCGGCGAACTGACGCTGTCGGGCCCGGTGCTCGGCGACATCTACCTCGGCAAGATCAAGAAGTGGAACGACCCGGCGATTGTCGCGCTGAACCCGAAGGTCAAGCTGCCGGATACGGACATCGCGGTCGTTCGCCGCGCTGACGGTTCGGGCACGAGCTTCATCTGGACGAACTACCTGTCGAAGGTCAACGGCGAGTGGAAGTCGAAGATCGGCGAAGGCACGACGGTCAACTGGCCGACGGGCACGGGCGGCAAGGGTAACGACGGCGTCGCGGCCTTCGTGCAGCGCCTGCCGGGCGCGATCGGCTACGTCGAATGGGCGTACGCGAAGAAGAACAACATGACGTACACGGCGCTGAAGAACACGTCGGGTGCCGTCGTCGAGCCGAAGACCGAAACGTTCAAGGCAGCGGCTGCGGGCGCAAACTGGTCGAAGTCGTTCTACCAGATCCTGACGGACGAGCCGGGCAAGGACGCATGGCCGGTCGTCGGCGCGACCTTCGTGCTGCTGCATGCTAAGCAGGACAAGCCGGGCCAGGGCGCCGAAACGCTGAAGTTCTTCGACTGGGCGTTCAAGAATGGCGAAAAGGCTGCCGACAGCCTCGACTACATCTCGCTGCCGCCGGCAGTCACGGCCGAGATCCGCAAGCAGTGGAAGGTGAAGGTCACGGACGCGTCGGGCAAGCCGGTCGCCGCGGAGTAAGCAATACAGCGGTTCGCTGCCCGGCCGTGCCGGCCGGGCAGTGTGTGCGGTAAGGCCGGGCGTCACGGCGCCCGGCGATCCAGAACAGGCGCCCATGTCTGAAATTTCCTACACGTCTTCCCGGTCCGCCGACGCCGCGTCGCAACGCGCGCCGAGCCGTCTCGGCGACGTCATCTTCGGCGGCCTTGCACGGCTTGCCGCGATCGTGACCCTGCTGCTGCTGGGCGGGATCATCGTTTCCCTGATCATTGCGTCGCTGCCGACCATCCAGAAGTTCGGCCTCGCGTTCCTGTGGCAATCCGAGTGGGATCCGAACTCGGATGTCTATGGCGCACTCGTGCCGATCTACGGCACGATCGTGACGTCGCTCATCGCACTCGTCATCGCGGTGCCGGTCAGCTTCGGCATCGCGCTGTTCCTCACCGAGCTGTCGCCCGTGTGGCTGCGCCGCCCGCTCGGCATCGCGATCGAGTTGCTCGCCGCGATTCCGTCGATCGTGTACGGCATGTGGGGGCTGCTCGTGTTCGCCCCCATCTTCGCCGAATACTTCCAGAAGCCGATCGGCCGTCTCTTCAAGGACGTGTGGGTGCTCGGCCCGCTGACGGCTGGCCCGCCCATCGGCATCGGCATTCTCGCGGCCGGCGTGATCCTCGCGATCATGATCATCCCGTACATCGCGTCGGTGATGCGCGACGTGTTCGAAGTCACGCCCGTGCTGCTGAAGGAGTCGGCGTACGGGATCGGCTGCACGACGTGGGAAGTGATGTGGAAGGTCGTGCTGCCCTACACGAAAACCGGCGTGATCGGCGGCGTGATGCTCGGCCTCGGCCGCGCGCTCGGCGAGACGATGGCCGTGACGTTCGTGATCGGCAATACGAACCTGCTCGACAGCGTGTCGCTGTTCGCGTCGGGCAACAGCATCACGTCGGCGCTCGCGAACGAATTCGCGGAAGCGGAGCCGGGCCTGCATACGTCCGCACTGATGGAACTGGGCCTGATCCTGTTCGTGATCACGTTCATCGTGCTGTCCATCTCCAAACTGCTGTTGCTTCGTCTCGAGAAGGGAGAGGGCAAGAAATGAGCGAGCCCATCATGAATTTCCCGGGGCCGGACGGCGCCGTGCTCGACGCGATGCGCAGCCGTCTGCAGCGCAAGCGCAAGGTGACCAACGCGATCGCGCTCACCGCGTCGCTGGGTGCGATGGCATTCGGTCTGCTGTGGCTCGTGTGGATCCTGTACACGACCGTGCATCTCGGTATCGGCGGCCTGTCGCTGCAGTTGTTCACCGAATCGACGCCGGCACCGAACACGGAAGGCGGCGGTCTCGCCAACGCGATCGTCGGCAGCTTGCTGCTGTGCGGTTTCGGCACGCTGATCGGTACGCCGATCGGTATCCTCGCGGGCGTCTACCTCGCCGAATACGGCCAGAAGAACCTGCTGGCGGGCACGATCCGCTTCATCAACGACATCCTGTTGTCGGCGCCGTCGATCGTCATCGGCCTGTTCGTGTACGCGATCGTGGTCGCGAAGTCCGGACGGTTCTCGGGCTGGGCCGGCGTCATCGCGCTCGCGCTGCTGCAGATTCCGATCGTGATCCGCACGACCGAGAACATGCTGAAGCTGGTGCCGAACGCGCTGCGCGAAGCGGCCGTCGCACTTGGCACGCCGAAGTGGCGCATGGTGCTGAAGATCACGCTGCGCGCGTCGGTTGGCGGGATCGTGACGGGCGTGCTGCTCGCGATCGCGCGGATCGCCGGCGAAACGGCGCCGCTGCTGTTCACGGCACTGTCGAACCAGTTCTTCTCGTGGGACATGAGCCAGCCGATGGCCAACCTGCCCGTCACGATCTACAAGTTCGCGATGAGCCCGTTCGCGGAATGGCAGTCGCTCGCATGGGCGGGCGTGTTCCTGATCACGCTCGGGGTGCTCGGACTCAACGTCCTGGCGCGTTCGATCTTCTCGAAAAAGTAACGGCGGAGCAATCCGATGAATATGGCAGAGAGCCACCTGAATCCCGTCGAGCGCACTGCAGCGCCCGCCGGCACGCAAGACGCGACGCATGGCCGTCCGCTGGCGCCGCTGAACGCGAAGATCGAGGTCAACAACCTCAACTTCTTCTACAACAAGTTCCACGCGCTGAAGAACATCAACCTGCGTATTCCCGAAGGGAAGGTGACGGCGTTCATCGGCCCGTCGGGCTGCGGCAAGTCGACGCTGCTGCGCACGTTCAACAAGATGTATGCGCTCTATCCGGAGCAGCGCGCCGAAGGCGAAATCATGATGGACGGCGAGAACCTGCTGACCACCAAGCGTGACATCTCGCTGCTGCGCGCGCGGATCGGCATGGTGTTCCAGAAGCCGACCCCGTTCCCGATGTCGATCTACGACAACATCGCGTTCGGCGTGAAGATGTTCGAAAAGCTCACGCGCTCGGAGATGGACGATCGCGTCGAGTGGGCGCTGACGAAGGCCGCGCTGTGGAACGAAGTGAAGGACAAGCTGAACCAGAGCGGCTATGGCCTGTCCGGCGGTCAGCAGCAGCGTCTGTGTATCGCGCGCGGCATTGCAATTCGTCCGGAAGTGCTGCTGCTCGACGAGCCGTGCTCGGCGCTCGACCCGATCTCGACGGGCCGCATCGAAGAGCTGATCGCGGAGCTGAAGAGCGACTACACGGTCGTGATCGTCACGCACAACATGCAGCAGGCCGCACGCTGCTCGGACTTCACGGCCTACATGTACCTGGGCGAACTGATCGAATTCGGCGAAACCGAAAAGATCTTCATCAAGCCGGTGCGCAAGGAAACGGAAGACTACATCACCGGCCGCTTCGGCTGATGACGGAGAACAACAACCATGTCGGATAAACATCTGTCGAGCCAGTTCGACGCGGATCTCAATGCCGTGTCGTCGAAAGTGCTGGAAATGGGCGGCCTCGTCGAGTCGCAGATCGTCGGCGCGATGCATGCGCTGAACGAGTTCGACCGCGACGCCGCCGAGCGCGTGATCACGGCCGAGGAAACGCTGAACGCGATGGAGGTCGATATCGACCAGGAGTGCGGCAACATCATCGCGCGGAGACAGCCTGCCGCGCGTGACCTGCGTCTTCTGATGTCGATTTCGAAAACGATTACGAACCTCGAGCGCGCCGGCGACGAGGCCGAGAAGATCGCGAAGCGCGTGCGTCGCCTGGTCGACGAACCGGCCGCGCGCACGGTGAACATCGCCGAGATCAAGGTGTCGGGCGAGATGGCCGTGACGATCCTGCGCCGCGCGCTCGACGCGTTTGCGCGCCTCGATACGGTGGCCGCCGCGCAGATCGTCAAGGACGACAAGGAAATCGATCAGGAATTCCGCGCGTTCGTGCGCAAGCTCGTGTCGTACATGCAGGAAGATCCGCGCACGATCTCCGTCGGCCTCGAATACCTGTTCATCGCGAAGGCGATCGAACGGATCGGCGATCACGCGAAGAACATCGCCGAGTTCATCATCTACATCGTGAAGGGCACCGACGTGCGGCACCAGCCGCGCGACACGCTCGACCGCGAAGCCAACAGTTAACGCGTCCACGTACAGGAAAAAAAGAGGTGCCGATGCCCAGCAACATTCTCGTCGTTGAAGATGAGCCCGCGATTTCCGAACTGATCTCGGTGAATCTCCAGCATGCCGGTCACTGCCCGATCCGCGCGTACAACGCGGAGCAGGCGCAGAACCTGATCAGCGATGTGCTGCCCGATCTCGTGCTGCTCGACTGGATGCTGCCGGGCAAGTCCGGTATCGCGTTCGCGCGCGACCTGCGCAACAACGAACGGACCAAGCACATCCCGATCATCATGCTGACCGCGCGCGGCGACGAGCAGGACAAGGTGCTCGGCCTCGAAATCGGTGCGGATGACTATGTGACCAAGCCGTTCTCGCCCAAGGAACTGATGGCGCGCATCAAGGCCGTGCTGCGCCGCCGCGCGCCGCAGCTGACCGAGGATGTCGTGTCGATCAACGGGCTGCGCCTCGACCCGGCCACGCATCGCGTTGCCGCGCATGGCGACGGCAGCGAGATCAAGCTCGATCTCGGCCCGACCGAATTCCGCCTGCTGCATTTCTTCATGACGCACCCGGAGCGCGTGCACAGCCGCACGCAACTGCTCGATCAGGTCTGGGGCGATCACGTGTTCGTCGAAGAGCGCACCGTCGACGTTCACATCAAACGATTGCGCGCGGCCTTGAAACCGGCCGGCTGCGATGCGATGATCGAGACCGTGCGCGGCAGCGGCTACCGGCTCGCGAAGCACGCGTAACGTATCCGGACATGCCGTGTGCCACGGCATGCCGTTCATTCTTTCGAGCGCTGAATCATGAACATCATCTGGGCGCGCTTTCTGGTGTCGCTCGTGCTGCTCGTGCTGATCAGCGTATTGGTCGGCGTGTTCGCCGGCCCGACCGCGGCCCTCGGGTTCGCGGTCGTGATGCTGGTCGCACAGGGCTTCTTTAGTACCTTCCATACGCAACGCCTGTGGCGTCTGCTCGATGCGCCCGTCTATGGCGAGGTGCCGAGCGCACCGGGCATCTGGGGCGAAATCTACTACCGGCTGCACAAGCTCGCGAAGCAGTGGCACGCGCAGGTGCGGCAGGTCGAGCAGCAGCACTCGCGCTTCATCCAGGCGATCCAGGCGTCGCCCAACGGCGTCGCGATGCTCGACGATCGCGATCAGATCGAGTGGTGCAACGCGATCGCCGAGGTGCACTTCGGCCTCGATGCGAAGCGCGACCTGCGCCAGCACATCACGAACCTGGTGCGCCATCCGGATTTCGTCCGCTACCTGAACGCACAGCATTACGACGAGACGCTCGTGATGCGCGGGATGGGTGATTCGCGGCAGAACGTGCTGGCCGTGCAGGTGTTTCCGTACGGCGAGAACCGCAAGCTGCTGCTCACGCAGGACATCACGGAACTCGAGCGTACCGACGCGATGCGCCGCGACTTCGTCGCGAATGTGTCGCACGAGCTGAAGACGCCGCTTACCGTGTTGTCGGGCTTTCTCGAGACGATGCGCGAGCTGCCGCTGAACGAGGAAGATCGCGCGCGCTATCTCGAGATGATGGAGCAGCAGGCATCGCGGATGCGGCACATCGTGACCGACCTGCTGGTGCTCGCGAAGCTCGAGGGCGAGAGCAAGCCGCCGACCGATCGTGCGATCGACATGCGTGCCGTGTTCGACCATCTGAAGGAGGATGCGCAGACGCTGTCGAACGGGCATCACGAGATCGCGTTTAAGATCGACGAGACGCTCGGCGTGACGGGCGCGCAGACCGAGGTGTTCAGTGCGTTCGCGAATCTCGTCACCAACGCGATCCGCTATACGCCCGATGGCGGCAAGATCTGCGTGACGTGGCGACGCGAGGGCGCGCAGGGCGTGTTCTCCGTCACCGACAGCGGCTTCGGCATTCCCGCCGCCGACCTGCCGCGGCTCACCGAGCGCTTCTACCGCGTCGACCGCAGCCGCTCGCGCGATACGGGCGGCACGGGTCTCGGGCTCGCGATCGTCAAGCACGTGCTGCAGCGGCACGACTCGCACTTGTACGTGCAGAGCGAGGAAGGGCGCGGCAGCACGTTTACCGCACGCTTCCCGGCGGCGCGGATCATCGCGATCCGGCCGGCTGCGTTCGAAGCGTGATGGCTTGATGCGCGTCGAGCGTGTCGTTCAAGCGCGCGACCTGAAATGAAAAAGGCACAGCCCGCGGGCTGTGCCTTTTTCATTGGCTGCGCGGCGCGCCAAAACGCGCGCGCCGCATGCGTTGCCTTCCTACGAGCAGAATTTCGCGAGCAACCCGAGCTGCGCATTGCGGATCGTCTTGCCCGCGCGGCGCCGGCGGTAGTGGCCGTCGCTGTGCATCAGCCATGCCGACTGGTTGTCGCCGAGGCAGACCGACAAGCCTTCGGCGATCACGCGGCGCTTCAGCTTGCGCTCGCGAATCGGGAACGCGACTTCGACGCGGCGGAACAGGTTGCGGTCCATCCAGTCGGCGCTCGACAGATAGACGTCCTCGGCGCCGCCCGCATGGAAATAGTAGATGCGGTGGTGTTCGAGGAAGCGGCCGACGATCGAGCGCACCGTGATGTTTTCCGACAAACCCGGCACGCCCGGCTTCAGCGCGCATACGCCTCGCACGATCAGGTCGACCTTGACGCCGGCCTGCGATGCTTCGTACAGCGCGGCGATCACCGACGGCTCCAGCAGCGCGTTCATTTTCGCGACCACGCGCGCGCGCTTGCCGGCGCGCGCATTGTCGATTTCCGCGCGGATCGATTCGATGATGCGCGGATGCAGCGTGAACGGCGACTGCCACAGATCGTGCAGCGTCAGTTCGCCGCCGATCCCGGTCAGTTGCTGGAACACGTGGTGGACATCCTCGCAGATCTTCTGGTCGGCCGTCATCAGCCCGAAGTCGGTGTAGAGGCGGGCGGTGCGCGGGTGATAGTTGCCGGTGCCGAGGTGCACGTAACGGCGCAGCGATGCCTTGCCGTCCTGCACGACGCGCCGCACGATCAGCATCATCTTCGCGTGGCACTTGTGGCCGACCACGCCGTACACGACATGCGCGCCGACGGCTTCGAGCTGCGACGCCCAGTTGATGTTGGTTTCCTCGTCGAAGCGTGCCAGCAGTTCGACGACGACGGTCACTTCCTTGCCGTTGCGCGCGGCTTCCATCAGCGCGTCCATCAGCGGCGAATCGGTGCCGGTGCGGTAGATTGTCTGCTTGATCGCGACGACGCTCGGGTCCTTCGCCGCCTGCTGCAGCAGTTCGAGCACCGGCTGGAAGCTCTCGTACGGGTGGTGCAGCAGGATGTCGCCGTCGTCGATCGCGTCGAACATCGTCGGCGTATTCGTGATCGCGGGTGGAATCGATGCGGTGAACGGTGCGAACTTCAGGTCGGGGCGATCGACGAGATCGGGAATCTGCATCAGGCGCACGAGGTTTACCGAACCGGTTACGCGATAGCAGTCCTTGTCGTCCAGCACACTTTCCTCGAGCAGGCGTCGCACGATGTGCGGCGGCGTGTCGGCCGACACTTCGAGCCGCACCGCGTTGCCGAGGTGGCGCGCGGGCAGTTCGCCCTGCAGCGCGACGCGCAGGTTCGTGATTTCGTCCTCGTCGACGAACAGTTCGCTGTTGCGCGTGATGCGGAACTGGTTGCAGCTCTTCACGACGAGTTGCGGGAACAGTTCGCCGACGAAGCGCTGCATGAACGAGCTGAGCAGCACGAAGCCATGCTCGAAGCCAGACAGCGCCTGCGGCATGCGCACGACGCGCGGCAGCGCGCGCGGCGCCTGCACGATGCCCATGACGGCCTGGCGGCCGAACGCATCGCGGCCTTCGAGCTCGACGACGAAGTTCAGGCTCTTGTTCAGCACGCGCGGGAACGGATGGGCGGGATCGAGACCGATCGGCGTGAGCACCGGCAGCAGTTCGTCGAAGAAGTAGCCGCGCGCCCACTCGAGCTGCGCGTCGTTCCACGTGTCGCTCGCATGGAAGTAGATGCCTTCCTGCTCGAGCGCGGGCAGCACGGTTTCGTGCAGCATCGTGTACTGACGGTGGACCAGTCGCTGCGCGCGCTCCACGACGAGGTCGTAAGCATGCTGTAACGACATGCCGTCGGGCGTCAGTGCACCGGGGTTGTCGCGGATCTGTTCCTGAAGGCCGGCCATCCGGACTTCGAAGAATTCGTCGAGGTTGCTGCTCGTGATGCAGATGAAGCGCAAGCGCTCGAGCAACGGAATTTGCGGGTCGGCCGCCTGGGCCAGCACACGCTCGTTGAAACCGAGGATGCCCAGTTCACGATTGAGAAGCGGATAACGGACGGACATCGGCAGAGTAGGGGGTGGTTCGGGCGATGATTCGAAAGGACGCTCGGAAACTCTCACGATACGATGACGTACAAATGACAATGTTGTATTTATATCGGGAAATTCTACGCTGGAACCATTTTGTCTCATAAATGTTTCGGACATATACAATCTACAGGGCTACATGCCCGTGAAGCATGGCAACGGCAAGCGTTCCACGCTTAAAATGTCGCCTTTGACTGATCGCCCTGCGGTGCCCGAGCGGCGACTGCGGGGGAACGCGCACGGAGCCCCTTCTGATGGTTACATCTCCCCACTTGCTGGCTGCCGTGGATCTCGGCTCGAACAGCTTCCGGCTGATCGTCGGACGTGTCGAGGAAACGCCGGCGGGCAGCCAGATCTACCCCGTCGATGCGCTGCGTGAGCCCGTGCGACTGGCTGCGGGCCTGTCGAGCGACAAGATGCTCGATCGCGCATCGCAGGAGCGTGGCTGGGAAGCACTCAAGCGGTTCGGCGAGCGCCTGCGCGACTTCCATCCCGATCACGTGCGCGCTGTGGCAACCAACACGCTGCGTGTCGCGAAGAACGCGGGCGAATTTCTCGGCGAGGCGGAAGCGGCGCTTGGTTTCCCGATCGAAGTGATCGCGGGCCGGGAAGAGGCGCGCCTGATCTATGCGGGCGCCGCGCATTCGGTGCCGGCGAGTGCCGGCAAGCGGCTCGTCGTCGACATCGGCGGCGGCTCGACCGAATTCATCATTGGCTCGCACTACACGCCGATCGTGATGGAGAGTCTCTATATCGGTTGCGTGAGTCACAGCCGTGCATTCTTCCCGGCCGGCAACGTCGACGAATACACGATGCGGCAGGCCGAACTCGCGGCCAAGCGCGAGATCCAGATCATTTCCAGCGAGTACAAGAAGGCGGGCTGGGACCAGGCGATCGGTTCGTCCGGTACCGCGCGTGCGCTCGCCGAACTCGTCGAGGCGAACGGCTTCAACGACCCGGGCATCACGCACGGCATTTCGCGCGGCGGCCTCGAACGGCTGAAGCGCGCGCTGATCAAGTCCGAGAACGTGAACCGGCTGAAGCTGATCGCGCTGAAGCCTGATCGCGTGCCGGTGCTTGCCGGCGGCCTCGCGATCATGCTTGCGGTGTTTGAGGAACTGGGCGTCGACTACGTCGACACCACCGACGGCGCACTGCGTCTGGGCGTGCTGTATGACCTGCTCGGCCGGACTCAGCACGAGGACATGCGAGCGGTGACCGTCGAGGGCTTCACGCGTCGCTATGGCGTCGATCGCGCACAGGCCGGGCGCATCGGTACGCTTGCGGGACGTTTCTACGACGAACTCGACGAATCCGACGACGAAGCGCGTGAGGAAGGCCGGATGTTCCTCGGCTGGGCCGCCGCGTTGCACGAGATCGGCTTGTCGATTTCGCACAGTGCATATCACAAGCATTCGGCCTATATCGCGAGCAACGCGGACATGCCGGGTTTCTCGCGTACCGACCAGGCGCGCCTCGCCGCGCTCGTGCTCGGTCATGCGGGCAAGCTCGGCAAGCTGTCGCAGGCGCGCGAGGTCGAATGGCCGCTGCTGTTCTGCCTGCGGCTCGCGGCGCTGCTGTGCCGGCGCCGGACCGATGCCGGGCTGCCGGACATATCCGTGTCGCAGATGAAGAAAGGCGGCTATGAGGTGCGGCTGCCGAGCGCATGGGTCGAGCAGAACCCGCTGACCGACTACAGCCTCAGCCAGGAAGCGGCCGAGTGGGAGAAGGTCGGTATTCCGTATCGCGTCGTCTATACGGGCGCGTAATGGGGTGGTGAGGGGTGGTGAGGCCGTCGCGGCGACGCACGCCGATGCGCGCCGACGCGCGCTGCCGCGGTCCTGGATGCGTTGCGACGCGTTCAGTCCGAGCACACGATCGCGGTCAGGAACGGGAATGCCTGCTTGACGGTCGCGTCGCTGCCGGCCTTGCGCACGGCCTGTTCCACCGCGGTTTTCGTGCCGCGCACCACGACGCCGTACGCCCACTCGCCGATCGGCGTGCCGTCGCCTGGCTGGAAGATCGGATCGTTCGCCTGATAGCCGAGCACGACGTACACGCCGAAGCCGTATGCGGTCAGCGGATGGTTTGTGCGGAACGCGTTCACCGAATTCGATTCGACGTGCATCGGCTCTGACTGGATGTCGCCGGCAGCGAGCAGCGGTGCGACGAACTTGTGGCCGTTCGAATGGCAGTCGAGCGCGCCGTCGATCGATTTGGCCGACGCGGCGCCGGTCGCGCCGAGCGCGAGCAGCGCGCCGAAGAGGGTGGCCTTGATAGCGTGTTTTTTCATGCGCGGTTGCGGGTTGGTCGCGGACATTATCGCGTGTTCCCGCAAGATTCGTGCGCGGGTTGCGCGCCGCGCGGCTCGTGACGGCCGGCAAAACGAAAAAGGGTTGCAAGCGCGATGGCTTGCAACCCTTTTCGTATATCGTGGTCCGAGCGATAGGATTCGAACCTACGACGCTCTGATCCAAAATCGGCTGTTCCTACTATTTTCAACGCCGCAGGCGATCGATGGAAATTATAAATCATTGATTTGATGTGGAACTTAACAGGCCGTTGAAATCCCCCCGCCGATCCGTTGACCTGCCCCCTTCAATCGGGCCAATGGGCTTCTAGCAAAGTCCCTTTAAACCAGCTCCTGGAAAGCGGCAGGAGCATCCGCGGTTGCCCGATGTTTCGCCGCAAACTCTGACGGCGCAAGGTAGTTCAGTGC